>CAZVBV010000001.1:0-38100 GCA_964625805.1 uncultured Candidatus Peribacteria bacterium
GAAAGCGAGGGGAAGTCATCTGGGGTTAGCTCTCCTCTCAGAAATAAGAGAACTGGAGGTGAAGGAATGTGGGCGAGTTGGGGTGGGAAATCTTTTTCTCCTTGAATAAGAATGCGCGCGCCACACGCCTCAAGTTTTTCCATTTCCTGTTCTGGGACAATGTCTCCTCGGCGTGAGAAAAAACATTCGATACCTTTCTTATCAATTCTGCATTCCTGAAAATCTTTCAGTGATGCGTGAAAAACCGCTTCCCAATCCCCTTTGAAAAAAGCGTTCAGCGCTTGGTATCGCAAAAATGTCACATTCATGGCCCTGTGAACTGTGATGAGAAACTTCTTATTTTTTGCCGAAAGACATTGCCCCATTGCGGGTCATTCTCAGGATTTCCTCACTCTTCACAACGAGGCAACTTCACACAAAATTAAGATTTCAGAACGCGGAGCGCGCGACTTGTTTTGCTCAGCATCTCTGGTCCTTCTTTGCGAATAATGAAGATGTCCTCGATACGAATTCCAAATTTTTCTGGGTAATACAACCCTGGCTCACAGGTTACCACCATGCCTTCTTCAAGTGTTGCGGGCACTTTCGGGGGCGCTGTTTTTTTGAAAACAGATGTAATCCTCGGTTCTTCGTGCACCTCTTGTCCTACTCCGTGCCCGAGTCCATGGACGAAGTATTTTTCATCTTCACCCAGTTGCTCACGGACAAATTGATCAAGCTCTATTACTTTTTTTCCAGGAAGAAATTGTGGTAATGCCGCTTCGTGAATCCGAAGGACTTTCTCATATTTTTCTTTAAATTCTGCAGAAGGTTTTCCAAGCGAAAACATACGGGTTACGTCCGAACACCAGCCTTTATATTTCGCTCCACAATCAAGCAGGATGATATCTCCGGCGGTTAAAGAACGATCAGTTCGTGGTTCATGATGAGGCTCTGCTGCCCCCTCTGTGAAGGCACAGATAATAGGAAAGGCGAGTTCAAATTCTCCCTTATTGCAAATAGCTTGTTCCAGCTTATCCGCTACCTCTTTTTCACTTACCCCTGTAACTAAAATCTGCGGAACAAGGGCTTCTAAAATCCCGTCCACATGGGCTTGTGCTTGCGCCATATATTGGATGCTCATTTTTCTTGTTCGTTTTTTTGCCACTTAACTCCCCCTTCTACTCGGTTGCGAATGAAGATGATAAAAAGGACTACGAGAATAACAAGGTCCACGAGGAACTGAAAAACATCATCCCCTGTCATCGTTGCGGTAAAGAGGTTGTTCACTCTCCCTATAATGATAATGAGAACGAGTGTAATAACCGTAGATGTCCACCCTTCCCATGTTGCAGGAACGAATCCATAGCCCGTTTGTTTTTGTTTGAACCAGTATTTTTTCATGTGGGAGAAGTGTAATTAAAAATCCCCCTCCTTTCAATTCCATAATTCTCTCCTTAAATATTAAAAATATATAAACAGTCATTCCAAATCCGAATCGCCGAATTTGCTATCCCTTTGGGGTTTGGGGAGAAACCGTGTTTGAGCGTCAACAGGACTCAGCAACTATTTAATAGCACACGAGCGAGTTTTTTCTCCCCAAAAGTTTTTGGTTCTTTTTAATTATAAAAAGAACAGTCCTGCCGATATCCACCATCGATAAAAGAAGGGATTCCTCCGCTTCGGTCGGAATGACAAGGGGATTTTTGTCTTTCGTAATGCCTACAATTTGTCGTAATCATGCATCACGAGCTGTGCGTTGATTCGTCGAATCAAGTCGAGAATAACCCCCACCACAATAATCATTCCGGCTCCGGAGATGAAGAGTGAGATCGCGTTTGATCCTCCTGAAATCCATCGTTCGAAGATAAGTGGAACAACGGCAACCGCTGTCAAAAAGGAAGCTCCCCAGAAGCAAAGTCTCTGTGTGGTTTCGTCCAAGAATTTCTCAGTCTCAGGTCCTGGTCGGTATCCTGGGATAAATCCTCCGCGTTTCTGAATGTTCTCCGCCACCTTCTTTGGTTCAAAAACAATAGAGACATAGAAGTATGTAAATCCGAAGATAAGTGCTCCGTAGAACACGTTGTACCAGAATGTTGGAGATCCTGGATTGAGGTATTTCAATGAAAAGTCTGCAATGCTTTGCAACACTGGTGACGCTGATTGTGAGAAAAATTGTGCCAAGATAGATGGCAAACTCACGAGTGACACCGCGAAAATGATCGGAATCATTCCGGCTTGGTTGATTTTGAGTGGAAGAAAAGACTTCTGTTGTCCTCCCAGTCGCCGTGTCGCATACACGACAGGGACTCGTCTATCCGCTTCTGATACGTAGATAATGAAGATTGTCAGTCCAAGTGTCGCAATGATAAGTGAGAGAATCACTGGCATTTCTGCTGCCTGAAACGCTCCTCCAATTTGCGTTGGAACCGTTGCTACGATACCTGCAAAAATCAAAAGTGAGATTCCATTTCCAATTCCTTTCTCTGTAATAAGCTCTCCGAGCCACATCATAAAGACCGTTCCTGCTGTCGCTACTACCATCATTGGTAGGATTGTTGCCACATCAGTTACATCTACAATCGCACCTCCTGGTGAGAACTTGTTGAGCAAGGCCATCATTCCGTAACTCTGCACAAAGGCGAGTGGAATGGTAAGGAGTCGTGTATATTGGTTGATTTTCTTTTGTCCTTGTTCTCCTTCTTTTTTGAGATTTTCAAGAGAAGGAACTACTACTCCTAACAATTGCATGATAATCGATGCATTAATGTAGGGGGTTAATCCCATAAGAACGATTGAGAATCGTTCCATCGCTCCTCCTGTCAGAAGAGAGAAGACCGCTAAGGCCGATCCTTGGTTCTGATTTTCGAGAAGGAATTTAATCTTTTCTACGTCTGCCCCCGGAATCGTAATGTGGGCTGCGAGACGAGCAACGACGAGAACAAGAATCGTGAAAATGATCTTATTCCGGAGCGATTTTGTCGCCCAAATCTGTTTTAATGTATTTAATAGTTTCTCCATGCGTTCAAAAAATGCCCGATGACTGTACAAATTCAAGCACAATTGTCAATTTTTACAAAGGGTTTTTATTTCTCTTAATATACGTGTTTCTTACTTTTTTTTAAAAACCTCCAAAAACTATTTGACAGCATTAGATTTCTTGCTACTATCCGCCAGCTTTCTAACCGAAAGCAGATCTAAAAGCTCTTTTTCATTTCGAACGCATGTCGGGTTCTTTCAAGAACTCGATACAAAGAAAAAAACAATTATTCCTTTGAATTCCTTGTCTTCCGGACGAGGTTTCAAAAATTTATTACATTCTAGTAAATTAAACTCTTTTTAGAGAGTTTGATCCTAGCTCAGGATGAACGTTGGCGGTGCGCCTAATACATGCAAGTCGAACGCGAAACTTGGATTTATTCAAGTGGAAAGTGGCGGACGAGCGAGTAACACGTAAGAACCTGCCCTGTACTCGGGGATAACCTGGCGAAAGTCGGGCTAATACCGGATGGTCTCGAAAGAGTAAAGATTTATCGGTACGGGAGGGGCTTGCGGCTTATCAGCTAGTTGGTGGGGTAAATGCCCACCAAGGCTATGACGAGTAACTGGTGTGAGAGCACGACCAGTCGCGATGGGACTGAGATACGGCCCATACTTCTACGGAAGGCAGCAGTAGGGAATCTTCCGCAATGGACGAAAGTCTGACGGAGCGACACCGCGTGAAGGATGAAGCATTTCGGTGTGTAAACTTCTTTTCTGGGGGAAGAAAATCTGACGGTACCCCAGGAATAAGGACCGGCTAATCACGTGCCAGCAGCCGCGGTAATACGTGAGGTCCGAACGTTATCCGGAATTATTGGGCGTAAAGCGTCCGCAGGTGGTGAAAAAAGTCTGTTATTAAATACCAGAGCTCAACTTTGGTGCTGTAATGGAAACTTTTTCGCTAGAGGATGGGAGAGGTATATGGAATTGTGCAAGTAGGGGTAAAATCCGTAGATATGCACAGGAACACCAAAAGCGAAGGCAGTATACTGGACCATTCCTGACACTCAGGGACGAAAGCGTGGGTAGCAAAAGGGATTAGATACCCCTGTAGTCCACGCCGTAAACGATGCATGCTCGGTGTAGGGACCCTCGACCTGGTCTCTGTGCCTAAGATAACTCATTAAGCATGCCGCCTGTGTAGTACGATCGCAAGATTAAAACACAAAGGAATAGACGGGGACCCACACAAGCGGTGGATCGCGGGGTTTAATTCGTTAATAAGCGAGTAACCTTACCCAGGCTTGACATCTTTATCATATTCTGTGGAAACACGGGAGTCGGTTCGGCCGGATAAATGACAGGCGCTGCATGGTTGCCGTCAGCTCGTGCCTTGAGGTGTTCGGTTAAGTCCGTAAACGAGCGCAACCCTCATCATATGTTGTATTTTCATATGAGACTGCCGGTTACAAACCGGAGGAAGGTGAGGATGACGTCAAATCAGCATGGCCCTTATGCCTGGGGCTACACCCACGATACAATGGCGAGATACAAACCGAAGCAATACAGCAATGTGGAGCCAATCGGATAAAACTCGTCTCAGTTCGGATTGGAGTCTGCAACTCGACTCCATGAAGCCGGAATCGCTAGTAAACGTATATCAGTCACGGTACGTTGAATATGTTCCTGGGTCTTGTACTCACCGCCCGTCAAGGCATGGGAGTTAGGGGCGCCCGAAGTCTGCCAATTAATGGTGGCCTAAGGTGAAACTAATGACTGGGCTTAAGTCGTAACAAGGTATCCGTACGGGAATGTGCGGATGGATCACCGCCTCATCCAGAGGCGATCAGGTATTCTCACTTCGGTGAGAGAGAAGCACGGAGTTTATTTTTATAATTGATACTCCAGGTGTAACACCTATCGGTCGCATGCGTTCGAGATGAAAGGGAGTTTTTCGTATAAAAAAAATGCTTGCATTTATTTTTATGAAAAACGGACTGAACATCTACATAGTGATGTGAAAGAGTAATCTAAAAAGAGAGCCTTCGGGCTCTCTTTTTTGTGTTACGATTTGAACATCTCACGAAGTGATGAAAGAGAGTTTGTTTTTTGCATTACAATCTGAACATCTACGCAGTGATGAAAGAGAGCATAAAAAGAACGATTGACAGCTTGGTTGTTTTTTGTTAAATGTTATTCTGATTGCACTTCTAATTTTTAAAACATGCTCCAAAAATTTGAAGTCGGCTCCGCAACGAGAGTTCGAAACGCAACAAACGAGCCTGTTGACACTGTTTTTCCTTGCCCCAAAGAATGCCCTCATTTAAAAAAATGCACAGAAAATAACGTGCTTAGCAAGCTTGATGGTGTCGTTTTTAGTATCAAAAATATTGTTACGTGGAACCTCATGGAGAAAGGAATCCCTCTTTTTCAAGAAAATAAAATTGCATGCGGAGAAAACGAAGACATTGTGTTGTACGATCCAAACCTAAAAATAGAAACGAAGAAGCCCCATCCTCCTGGTCAAGAAGCGAAGGACAGCATGTAAGAAAGCTTTACTTCACCAGATGGATCTACACTTTCCTGTGTCTATTTTTCAAGAAAAATCGTTAACACAAAAAGCCCCTCTTAAGGAGCTTTACTTCACCAGCATGCCGTGCTTTCCTAAGTCGATTTTTCCTCGAATTTTCGAGGTGGGTTCCTTCGCATTAATTCCACGGAATCAACAATTTAGGTCCCAGTTATCTATGATTAGGAGAAAAAGATTCAGAAAGAACACGTACACTCCAGTTCCCTCTCTTTCTATTCCGAACACATATTTTGGTCAAGGAAATCACCTTCCCCTGCTTGTTTAATTGTGTTTAATTCGTAGAATCTGCCTACCTTCTGTCATCCTGAATTTATTTCAGGATCAAGTCATAAGGATGCACTCCCTCTTAATTAGATGCTGAAACAAGTTACTTCGTGATCTGCGATATCAGCATGACAACAAAAAAATGAATCTTAAAATTGGAATTGTCGGCCTCCCGAACGTTGGAAAATCAACGCTGTTTAATGCGCTTACGAAAGCCAATAATGCAGCCGCCGAGAATTTTCCATTCTGTACTATCGATCCGAACATAGGAATCGTAGAAGTTCCCGATGAACGTATCGAAAAAATTACAAAGATTGTTGAACCTCTGAAAACAATCCGATCAGCGGTAGAATTCGTAGATATCGCCGGACTCGTAAAAGGCGCCTCAAAGGGTGAAGGACTCGGAAATCAGTTCCTCTCACACATCCGTGAATGTAATGCGATCTGCCACGTGCTGAGAGCCTTTCAGGATGATGATGTGCACCACGTTGATGGCGTTGTTGATCCATCGAGTGATTGGGAGGTTATTCTGACGGAATTGGTTCTCGCCGATCTTCAAAGTGTCGACAAGCAACTCGACAGCGTCAGTAAAAAAGCACGAAGCGGAGATAAGGAAGCGAAAATCGATCTTTGTATTCTCGAACAAGTAAAAGTTGCTCTTGAAGATGAGATACTCGCCAGCTCGCTTGATTTTAATGAAGAAGAACTGATTGCCGTGAAACGGTTTTGCCTGCTCACCATGAAGCCATTCCTTATTGTGGCAAACGTAGCCGAGAGTCAATTTTCAGAATTTAATGAGACGAAGTTTCGATCCAAGATCAACGCTGACCCAGCCATTCCGATTATTCCCGTCTGTGCAAAAATTGAGGCCGAACTCATTGATCTTTCGGACGAAGAAGCACGAGAATTTTTATCAGAAATTGGAGCCAAGAAGTCAGGATTGGAAAATCTAGTCCAAACCAGTTTCGATCTTTTGGGATTACAGAGCTACTTCACCGCTGGTGTTCAAGAGGTACGAGCCTGGACGATCCGACAAGGATCAACCGCTCCACAAGCGGCCGGAGAGATTCATACCGACTTTGAAAAAGGATTTATCAAGGCGGACACCATCGCCTACAAAGACTTCATTGAACACAACGGAGAAGCGGGTGCCAAAGAAGCCGGCAAATTACGAATGGAAGGGCGTGATTACATTGTCCAAGACGGCGACGTGATGCACTTTAAGTTTAATGTGTAACTATTGACATTGTTGATGCAATGTGATATTTATAAAACATGAAGTTTGAAAGTATTTGCGTTCAAACAGGACATGATGGCATTCAGAACGGTCAGGTCTCTTTGGTGTCTGATCTTTTGGACGAGCAATATAAGGAGCCGGAGAAAAAACTAGCGGCAACTGATTTTGATCAAACCCTCACACGAGATGACATCGGTGCTTTGGCCTTTATGGAAAGCTTTCTGCAAAAGCGTTTTTGGGATTTTTCAATAAAAGAGTTTGAGGAGCTTCTCGCTCCCACAAAACCTATTCCACCGAATCTTCTTTCTTACCGGGACCTTGTAACAAAGGCGGCAAATGGAAATATTAAAGCATCCTCGGAAGTGCAAAAGAATTCCACTCGTCTTCTTGAGCTCTTTTCCTCTCTTAAGGGGCTCTATGGGTCTCTTCAAAAAAATCCAGATAACATGGTCCTGCAGGAAGTATTTGCCAAAGAGATGCTTGAATTTGATGAAATTGTCCTTCCGCTTGAAGTATTTTTTTCTGATTTTTTTGGGAATCAGATATTCTCTCGTACCCGATTTTTGGTTGGAAAATCAAACCTTGATACAAAGAAACTTTCTCAAAACATTCTCAAGAAAGGGAAGGTTCAATTGAACGATGCTGTTTTTAGTATTTTTGAAGAATTAAAAAAAAGAGGAGGAGAGCAGCGTATCGTAACGACAAATTTAAAAAGTATTGTTCGAGAAATAGTAAAAGAATCTGTTCTGGGCGAGGTCTTTTCTGAAGATGATGTTATTGCCACAATGTTGGCAAAAAATGGTGAACGCCGATTCGAATCCGGAAAAAGGTCTGTGGATTTCAGCCAATACATTGAGGGAGAGCCGGTATATGGAAAAAGAAAAGTTGAACTCCTGAGACAGACTTCTGTCAATATTGACCGACGATTCAATTTGGCAGCTGGGGATTCTGTCGGAAATGATGGACCAATGATGGCCGAATCTCTTAAAAGAGATGGAATCGCCATTGTTGTTGTTCCTGCGAACACTGACATTGAAAAAGTGGCACAGTCCTTCGAAGTCAAAATTCAAAACGAACTCAACAAGGAGTCTTTAACTGAAGAAGAAAAACAAAGAATGTGGTATCTCCAATCAAATCAATTCACCGATGCTCGTGAGTTGAAATGTAATCATTAGTATTCTCTCTTGTCTCTGGGATCCGCATAGGAGCTCCCTCCTGGGATCTCATATCCTTTGTCTTCATACGCAGAATATGGTCCCCCGTTTCCTATCCAGTTTGGAATTTCCAACCGCTTTCTTTGTTCTGGGGTCAGGGTTTTTGCAAGCTTCTCCCAGCTCAAGTCGTTTTCATCCTCCAGGTACCAGCCCAAGATTTCATAGAAATCTTCTTCTGTACAAAGCCCTCCTGTTTCCCAACTGCAAACCTGATTTAAAAATTTCCTTTCACTTCTTTTTCCCATTTCAGGATGCTGGAGAGACTCTTTAAACAGGGCTTTTGTTTTTTGTTGAAGCTCTGAGGAAACCCCTTCAAGTGTTTCGTTATATTTTAGTGTTCCCACTTCCTCGATGTCGTGATTTGCTTGTTCCATTATTCAAATTCTAACAGAACTGGACAATGGTCGGAACCCATCTGGTCGTTTAAATATTCATTTTTTTTTACGCGCGGAAGTATTTTTTCGTCCACAAAGAAATAATCAATTCGCCACCCCACATTTCTGGTTCGCGCTCTGGTGATCACATGCCACCACGAGTACACATCGCGCGTGTCGGGGTTTTTAGTTCTCCATACATCAATCCATCCATCCTCGATCCATTTGCTCAACCACGCTCGTTCCCGTGGGTGAAATCCAATCTTCCCGTCGTTGTCTTCTGGTCGCGCTAGATCAATCGCCTCGTGTGCACAGTTCACATCTCCAGTGAAGATGACCTGCCTGCCTTCTTTGCGGAGGGCATTTACGGAGTTCAAGAATTTCTCATAAAAAACTAATTTTCCATCCCATGCTTCGGGCGACTTTCCGCCGTTAGGGAAATACACACCAAGAATCGTTGTGTTCTCAATGTCGACACGAGCAATACGCCCTTCTGTGTCTTCGAAGTCCGGCATTCCTGAGCTAAACTCGGGGTTCATTCCTCGAACCCAAATCGCTGTTCCCGCATACCCAGGTTTTTCTGCCGAATGGTAAAACTGCTGATAGTCTGCATATTTTTCAATCAATGATTGCACCTGTTCTTCTTTGCATTTCGTTTCTTGGATGAGAAATACATCAGGATTGTGGTTTTTAAAAAACGCCTCAAGGTCACCCTTGCGCTCCACCGCCCTGATCCCGTTCACGTTCCAAGAGATGATTTTCATCAGCGGAATAATACCACAACTTCAAAACTCTCTCCTGTCATTCCGAGCCTCCTTCTCCTTTTTTTATCTTCCCTGAGCCCCCCTCTTTTTTGTCATCCCGGAATCCCGGAGGGATGTCCGGGATCTAGTCATAATAAACACTCTTTATGCCAGGCTTTAGCCAATTTCAAAAAACACTCTTTTGTCATTCCGAGCGTAGCCGAGGAATCCCTTCCTTATGTCAAACAAAAAGGGATCTCTCCGCTTCGGTCGAGATGACAAGTATTGGGCAAAATATCACCCTCTCAACTCCTCCACATAGTGTTTCAACGTCTCGCAAAAGTTCTCTACCGCTTTATCGGTCAGGAATTTATGCAAACTGATACGAACGGGATACTGCCACTCAGGATCTTGTTCGATGTACGCAATAGTCTTGGTCGGAACCAGAATATCGCTTGTACACGCCGATCCCGTCGACACACAGAGGCCTTCTTTCTCGGATAACACCGACATCAGTTCCGCTCCTCTCAATCCTTTGAAAGCGACTGAAATGGTTCCTGGAATACGATCAAAGTCGCTACTGTGAATCTTCGAATCAGGAATATTCTTCACGCAGGTTTCAATTTGCTCTGTCCATCGTTTTAATTTTTCAACGGTTTCTTTCTCCTCTTCGAAGGCAATCCGAAACGCTTCTGCCATTCCCGCAATCAACCAACAATTCTTCGTGTGTCTGTCTTTGGACAGTTCTGGGAAATCTTCAGGATTCTTTAAATACAAAAGTCCGACCATCTTCGGTCCGTAGATTTTTTGCGGAGCGAAGCTCACGGCGTCCACGTGATCGATGTCGAATTTTAGTCCTTTTCCAATCGCCTGCGACCAATCCTCGAGAATGATCGTTTCTGGAAATCGTTTTTTGAAATTCGTTGAATCAAACATTTCTCCCGTTTCGGCGTTTGCTTTCATTTGCGCCAAGACTTTTGGCGGGTTTTTAAAGAGTTCGTCACAGAATGCCCGTGGGCAGAAGTGGTTCTTTTCGGGAACTTCATCAAGAATCGACGAATGTTCCACGCGAGAACAGGTAATATTCTCCCATCCAAATCGCTTTGAACACGCCCAGAGAAAGCGACGGTTGCTGTCGGTACCAGAATAGGTGACCGCTAACTGTGCCGCTGTAACGCCCAATAAGTCCGCAATGGTGCTGAGAGACTCGTCGATTACTTTTTGCGCCTCAAATCCACGCACATGTCTGGAATTATTGTTCCCAAACTTTTCCATGTGCTTCTCCATGACCGCGATAACTCGCGAATCGAGAGGGGTTGTGGCTGCCGCGTCAAAATAGTTTTCCATTGTGTTTCTTTCCCACGATAACATAGTTTCTATCGCGAAGAAGCTGGCAGAATGTAACCTCAAACCCCGCTCTGCGCAAGAGTTTTTTCAAATCTTTGTCCGTTACGTTCCGATATGTCCGCGGATGCTTTTCCACGCCAAAGGGAATCGTCCAGTTTTTTCCGTTCCCAGCCCATAAATTCGTCCAGAAGTGCTTTCTTGGCAATTTCCAGGTCGTAAGAAACAGTGTTCCTCCTGGTTTCAGTGTTCTGCAACACTCTTGCAAAAACTGTTTTTGTTCGGCTTCTGAAAGGATGTGGTGAAAACTTGCCACCCCTGTGACGATATCAAAGTTATCATCCCCAAAGGGAAGCGGTCTTGTGAAATCTTTATGAAAGAAGTGATCACGAGGGAATGTTTTTCGGGCCACTTCGAGGAGTTTCTCCGATACATCGAGTCCAAAGTAATCCCCATCACGAATGATCTCAACAGGCAGAGACTGGCGTAATCGCCCATTCCCACACCCAAGATCAAGAACTCTGTCTCCCTTCTTCGTTTCTTTGAGTAAAACTTCAAACTCTGGCCACGCGTTTGTGCGGGTTTGAGAGAAATCGTGCGCGAACATGTCGTACTGAGAGTTCATTTCAACGCGAACGTACACCAGGTTCTTTTTTCGCGCAAGATTGTACTCACAAAAATACCCCCTAAAAATTGACACTTTCCCCTCAGTTTGTACAGTATGCCCGATTTTTAACTTACTTTTATGACTGGCAAAAAATACCCATTAGACAAGGTCCGAAACATCGGAATTATTGCGCATATCGATGCGGGAAAAACAACCGTTACTGAGCGTGTTCTCTTTTATACTGGTAAATCTCACAAGATTGGTGAGGTGCACGAGGGAGAAGCAACAATGGACTGGATGGAGCAGGAGCAAGAACGAGGAATTACAATTACCTCTGCTGCGACAACTTGTTTTTGGAAAGATTGCCAAATTAATATCATCGATACCCCAGGGCACGTAGACTTCACAGTTGAGGTTGAACGTTCTTTGCGAGTGCTTGATGGTGCGGTTACCGTCTTCGACGGAGTGGCCGGAGTAGAACCACAATCAGAAACTGTATGGAGACAAGCGGACAAATACAGCGTTCCGCGAGTTTGCTTTATTAATAAGCTCGACCGAACAGGAGCGTCTTTCTGGCGTTCATACGATTCAATTATTGAACGACTTACAAAACAAGCGTTCCCGATTCAAATTCCTATCGGAATTGAACAAGGGTTTAGCGGGATTATCGATTTGATCGAGATGAAAGCAACGCTCTACAAAGACGAAATGGGGAAAGAGTTTGAAGTGGTAGATATTCCAAACGAAGAACTTGATCTTGCTCGTGAATGGCGAGAAAAAATGCTGGAAGCCGTGGCTTCAACAGACGAAGAATTGATGGAACGATACCTCGATGGGAAAGAGCTTACTTCTGAAGAGATTATCAAAGCCATGCGAAAAGCAACTATTGCGAATGAGTTCATTCCAGTATTAACGGGAACGGCGCTCAAAAACAAAGGAGTGCAACCAATGCTCGATATGGTTGTGGCATTATTGCCATCACCACTCGACATTCCTTCTATTCCCGGAACAGACCCAAAAACAGATGAGCCTATGGAAAGACACGCCGATGTCACAGAACCTTTATCTTCATTGGCATTTAAGATTGCAACCGATCCTTTCGTAGGACGACTGACTTTCGTACGAGTGTACTCTGGAAAATTGGAAGCGGGAAGTTACGTGTACAACGTATCAAGCGGACAGAAAGAACGAATTGGGCGACTCCTTTTGATGCATGCCAACACACGAGAAGAAGTGAAAGAAATTGGAGCTGGACATATCGGAGCGGTGGTTGGTTTGAAAAAAACTCGAACTGGAGACACTCTCTGTGATGAGAACAACCAAATCATCCTTGAAAACATTGAGTTCCCAGAACCAGTGATTTCGATTTCTATTGAGCCAAAAACAAAGGCCGATCAAGAAAAGATGGGAGTTGCGTTACAGAAATTATCAGAAGAAGATCCGACATTCCGAGTGTCTACAAACGAAGAGACCAACCAGACTATTATTTCTGGAATGGGAGAGCTTCACTTGGACATCATTGTGGATCGTATGAAACGAGAGTTTAGTGTTGAAGCGGATATTGGAGCGCCACAGGTTGCGTACCGAGAAACGATTCAGGACGAAGTAGTGGCCGAGTACCAACACAAGAAACAATCAGGAGGACGGGGGCAGTTTGGACACGTTGTGTGCCGACTTAAACCAGGAGAAGTTGGATCAGGATTCAGCTTTAAAAATGTTATCAAAGGAGCCTCTATTCCAAATGAATACATCCCAGGGTGTGAGAAAGGATTCAAAGAAGCGATTACTCGTGGAATCTTGGCTGGTTACCCAGTGGTGGACATAGCCATTGAACTGTTCGATGGGTCTTACCATGACGTAGATTCTTCTGAATTAGCGTTTAAGATCGCTTCCGCTCAGGCATTTAAAGAAGGAGCTCTTCGGGCAAACCCAGTGATTCTCGAACCAATCATGAATGTAGAAATTGTTTCTCCTGAAGATTACTTGGGAGACGTGATGGGAGATGTTTCATCCAGGCGTGGACTGATTCAAGAAACGGGAGATCGAGGTCTTGCGAAATTCGTGAAGGCAAAAATCCCTCTAGCAGCCATGTTCGGATATGCGACAGACCTCCGGTCAGTGACGCAAGGACGAGCAAGTTACACTATGGAATTTGCGAACTACGACAAAGTACCAAAGAGTGTGGCTGCAAAGATTATCGAAGAACGAAAAGGATAATCTCAATTACCAGAAACCAAGCAAAAGGCCTCGCGAAAGTGGGGTCTTTTTTGTAGCACCACCCCCGTTGAGGGAGGTATTTGTTTTAGTTCCTCCCCTTGCAGGGGAGGATAGGTGGGGTATCGAAATCACAGTCCTTCTAGAACGCGCAGAAGCTCCTCCACACACCCTTCACAATTCCTCATGACATCATTGTTCGCAAAACGAACCACTTTTATCCCTTGCAACTCAAGAAACTTCGTCCGTATTTTATCCTGCTCAATTGCCTCGTCTGAAATAAAATGACTATCTCCGTCGATCTCAATGACAAGCTTCTTTTCGAATGAATAAAAATCCACAATATATTTCCCAACCGAACACTGGCGCCGAAATTTAATTCCTTGTATTTGCCTGTCTCGAAGATAATACCAAATCTTTTGCTCTGGCTTTGGCATGTCGTTGCGCAGATTTTGTCTTAATTTTTTATATTTTTTTCGATTTATTATTTCACTCATTATTAAAAACATACCCCCTCTAACTCCCCCTGCAAGGGGGAGAATTTATAGGATTTTAACATTAGAGGCATCACAATTCCTCCCCTTGCAGGGGAGGCTAGGTGGGGTGGTCCCCCCTTCTTTTATTTCCTCTCAAACAAGATTCCAGTAACAAAGAGTCTCACTCCTCCAAGAATCCGCCAACCTGATTCTCCCAGAGATTCTTATATTCTCCCCCCTCTTTTTGAATCAATTCCTTGTGAGACCCTTCTTCCAAGACCTTCCCATCGCTAATCAAGACGATTCTGTCCATTTTCTTGAGCGTAGAGAGTCGATGCGCCACAACAAGTGTTGTTTTGTTTTTCATCAATGTTTCCAGCGCCTGTTGAATCAGGGACTCTGCCACCGAATCCAAAGAACTCGTCGCCTCGTCCAAAACCAATATAGGAGCGTTTTTGAGCATAGCACGAGCAATGGCTACTCGTTGTCGCTCTCCACCTGACAACTTAATGCCTCTTTCTCCTACCAGTGTTTTGTAACCATCCGTGGTGTTTCGAATAAACTCATCCGCATGTGCCATTTTGGATACAACAACCACTGATTCTTTTTTTGCTTTCAAATTCCCGTATTGGATGTTTTCAAAGAGGGAACGATGAAATAACAATGGCTCCTGTGGTACGTATGAAATTGCGGATCGGAGATCTTCTTGTCGAATTTGTGTAATATCCTGACCATCTATGAAAATTCCCCCCTTCTTTATCTCGTTAAATCGAAGAAGTAATTTTGTAATTGTAGATTTTCCCGCTCCAGAGCGCCCCACCAAACCAACATGCTCTCCTGGTTTTACTTTGAAATTAAAGTTTTCAAAGAGGGGTCTTCCTTTTGTGTATTCAAATTTCACATCTTTAAATTCAATCATTCCCCGGTGAATACGACAGACCTCAGGTTTGTCAGGATCGAGAATAGTTGGGGTCTTTTGAATGATTTCTGTCATTTCTTCTGCATCAGAAAAGACGGTATACAAATCCTTAATCACTTGTCCAAAATTCCAAAAGTTCATGTAAATTCCAACGAGATACGCCTGTGTAAGCACCATTGTTCCGATCGTTACGGTTCCATTTATCCATCCTTGAATCAAAATCCAAAACGTCGCCGCTTCTAAAAGCGTCATCAAAGATGCTTGCAAGAGGTCTTGCTTGATCCCAAAGATCCATGTTTTCATTCGCGCATCATTCTCTTTTTGCGTTTGGGTAAACATTTTTTTTCGTTCAAACAAAGATCGGGCAAACATTTTTATTGTAAAAGCATTTGAAATACCATCGGCAAAAAGCCCCTGTGATTTTGTTTCCTCCTTCGCTCGAATAATTTCATATTTCCTTCGTTTTAAAGAGAAAAAGCTCACTACCAACCCGTACACAACGGCCCACACAAGAAGCATAATCGCAATTAATGGAACCAGTGGAAAAAGAACCACCACCGAAAACAATAATCGCAAAATATTCGGCCAAAAATTAAAGTAGATCATGTCGTCCAGTCGCTCAAACCCGCGAACAAATCGTCCGGCTTTGGCCACCAAGCTTCCAACAAAACTGTCGGCAAAGAAGTCTATCTGGTGTTTGTGAATGTTTACAAAACATACGTTTTGCAAATCTCGCATTCCCTTCGCTTGAAAATGCGTAATCAACCAATCTCCCACCCGCTCTAGTCCAGGATAAATAAGAATCGCAAAGCTTGTTACAATAATAAAAATACGTAATAGCTCTGGCCAGAGGCTCATTCTGTCTTCCCCAGAAAATTCGGTAATCAGATCAAAAAACTCTTTGTAATAAAACTGAACATAGATCGCTAACGCAATCGAAACCGCTTTCACTAAAAATTTAAGATAGAAATAGGCTGAATACTTTTTTGAAGTATTCCAGTAATATTTAAGTGTTGATTGTGTTGTGTTCTTCATCGTAAAATTGATTGTTCGTCTTTTGGGTTTGCGAGGAGACTCCTCTGGGGCGGCATGCAAAGAGAATGTTTTATCTCTAATAGCACATACTTTCCATGAAACGAATGAACTTGTATCCTGTTACAATTATCAATAATAACGAGAAACGTCTACCCCACCTGTTTTAGAATTTATTTCCGTTCAAACAAGATTCCGGCATCACCGACCCCGTCCCCGACCCCGTCCCCAAGCATCGCCTTCATTCTTGGCGCACTTTCAGGAAGCAGGACTTCCGCCATTTCCGCGAGCTGTTCGAGTTTTTGCAACAAGGTTGCAAATATCTTTTTAGAGCTCTCCAAATCAGTCTTCGCCAAAGTCCACACCTGCGTCTCGTTGAGAAGTTCGTTCGCAGAACCCACCACGGAGAAGTAATAATCGATCGCTGTTTTGAGTTTGTTTTGCTCCATAAATTCTTCGAATTCCTTCATCTCGCCTCCGGTTAGTGCGGAACCTTCTGGTTTTTGTCCGTCGAGAAACTTATGAATAAGAACGATAACTCTGTTGAAAAGATTCCCTACTCCGCCCGCGAGCTTCGTTCTGTAGAAGTCATCGAAGTGTTCAAGGGAGAAGTCTCCATCATTTCCAAATTCAAACGAACTCAAAAGTCCGAGTCGCAAAGCATCGTTTCCGTATTTCTCTGACAATGTAAGCGGTGAGATAACATTCCCCAAAGACTTACTCATCTTCTCTCCGTTCACGGTAAAGAACCCGTGTGCAAATACTTCTTGTGCTGGATCCATACCGGCGGACAAAAGCATTGCTGGCCAAATAACACAGTGAAATCGCGTGATATCTTTCCCCACGATATGAACTGCGGACTTCCAAAAGTCGCGCCGCTCGTCTGTGTCGATTCCTGAGTAGTAATTAATCAAAGCATCGAACCACACATAGATCTTGTGCTCGTCGTCCCATGGAAGTGGTATCCCCACCTCGGCGCTTTCTCGAGAGATAGAAACATCTTCGAGTCCTGATTTAATAAAGCTGATCACTTCATTCTTCCGTGTTTCAGGAAGGAGAAGTTTCGGATTTTTTTCATAGAGCGCCAAGAGCTTGTCTCCGTATTCCGACAGTTTGAAGAAGTAGTTTTCTTCTTCTAAAATATCTGGCTTTGTCTTGTGATCAGGACAACATCCGTTCTCGTCGAGATCGGTTTCTTTTAAAAATGTTTCACAACCCGTGCAATATTTCCCTTCGTATTTTCCTTTGTAAATATCGCCCTTGTCATGGATTTTTGTGAGAATTTCATGCACCGTTTTTTGGTGTCTTGGCTCTGTAGTACGGATAAAATCGTCGAACTGAATCCCGGTCTGCTCCCATGTTTCTTTCCACGTCTTCGCCATTTCTTCCAAATATTCTGGGATTGGTTTTCCCGAAGCTTTCGCGGCATCAACCGTTTTTTGTGAGTTCTCGTCCGTTCCGGTAAGAAAGAAGACGTTTTCTGCGCCTAGTTTTTTCCGCCAATATCGCGCCAGTGTGTCAGTCGCCAAAGTACAATACGCATGTCCAATATGAGGAACGTCGTTCACGTAATAAATGGGCGTGGTAAGATATTTTTTCATCACAGGAGTTATACCCGAAACAGGGCTGATTTCAATAACAAACTTCCTTTGAATCTCGACTAAAATCTTTTTTTACAAAGGAGTGTGATAGAGTTTACAAAGAATGAAACTGTCTTTTGTAAGCAAAACGATTCACCCCTCTTCCGGAATTTACGCTTTCCTTTTGGTGATTTTGTTCGTGGCTGTCGGGGTGGGGCTTTTTCCGCTACAAGCTTCTGCAGCATTTTCCTACGCCAAAACGATTGATCTGATTGGAGGTTCAGGGGCCGGAACTAATTATGTTCTCCCTCTTGTAATTAAATCAGACATGGATGATGCAATTTCGGACATTGGGCTAGATGGGAATGCTTCTGTTTTTCCACACGATATTTCTTTTTTTGATAATGATGGGATTACTGCTCTTGATCACTGGGTTGAAGATTTGACCGCAGATCAGATCACGGTATGGGTTGAAGTAAAAGATGATCTTGGATCAGCGCAGTCAATTATTCTTAAATATGGAGATTCGGGGGCTACGACACTTTCAAATGGAGCGAATACGTTTCCATTCTTTGATGACTTTGAAAGTTACACCGTTGGGACACTTCCTTCCCCTTGGACTATTTATAGTAATACAAACGGTGGGAGTATGAGTGTTCAGGCTGATCCTCTCGATGCCGGAAACAAAATAATGAAACTGTGGAGCTCTTCCTTTGGTCTTTGGCGATCTGTAAAAGTATCCTTTACTACCGCTGGTACATCTTCCGCTCTTCATTGGAAACGATATGAAGGTGGATCAGGAAGACACAAGGGGGCTGTGATCATATTCGAGGGATCGACTGCTATTGTTACGACTTGGTTTGATAGTTATTATCCACAGTGGGATAGTTACAATGGAAGTGCTTATGTTGATTTTAGTCCTAATTTGGATTCAACCTACCCCATAAGTGGGTGGCATAAAATGGTGGATGAGGTTGTTGGTTCGGGATATACATTAAACTACGATGGAACGGCATACACCGGAGTTCAAAGAGGTTCTCAAACAAATGGAATCGATGGTTTTAGTTTCGGATCAATGGATACTGATCCAAGTCATGTACAAGGAATCGATGATGTTTTTGTACGAAAGGTGGTGAACCCTGAGCCCGATGTTTTAAATTTAACACCAGTAGCCTCCTCCGTCACATTCTCAGGTACAGCGAAGGTCGGGCAACTTCAAACAGGAAGCTATATATATGCAGATGCTGACAGTGATCTCGAGGGAGTTTCAACCTTTAGATGGCTGAGAGATAATGTAGCTATAGATGGAGCCACCTCGCAAACCTATACCACCGTCCAAGCAGACGTCGGAACAACACTTAAATTTGAAGTAACGCCCCTCGCCACTACAGGAGAAACTCCAGGAACAGCGGGAGGAGGGAGTGGGACAGCGATCACTAATTCAACGCCTACTGATATCACCGCAAGTTCAGAATCAATCGCTTCCAATAGTCCATCGGGAACAACCGTGGGAACGCTCTCCGCTACCGATGCGAATCCGAGTGATACATTTTCGTTTACTCTTTCCTCTGGAGCCGGTTGTACGGCTACTGATAATGTGAAGTTTACTATCTCCGGAACAAGTCTCGAAATAGCTGAAGTGACTGATTTTTATAGAAAAAGTTCGTACACCGTCTGCGTCCAAGTCGCCGATCAAGACAGCGCAACCTACCGAGAAAACTTTGAGATTCTTGTCCCTGTCCCGGCAACGGTTGAAGTCGCTCCTTCTTCAACTGGAGAAGCCGCGCTTCCCAATGTTCCCAGGATCGTCCTCGATGAAGAAAAGACAGTCGATCTTTCCGCCGCGATCGCCACGGTTTCGGGAGGAAATAGAGATGTGAGTGTTGGAGGAACAACCTTCAACCTCGAGGCGTATACCGCGGGATCACTCAGTGGAGCAAACGTGAAAGAGACGGCTGGAATAAGTGTCAGGCAGGCAACACGAATCAGCACCTCTCAAGATAATCTTATTCTCACACACACGGAAACCCCTGGTGTAGAACTCCAAATCCCAGATCAAACCGTCGTCTTTGGAGATAGTGATGCCGACTTTTCTATTACTCCACCAGTCGACATCGAGACCACGGATGTTACAAGTGTTCCTTCTAACTTTACTGTACAAAAAGCAATCTCTGTCGGAAGTACGACGGAAACCTATGTTTTTGATACCCCCGTTGTGGTTGTTTTCAGCGGTGCCTACGATCGTATGTTAATGCGTCAGACGGGAGCTTCTGCCTGGACAAACCTCTCTCAGTGTTCTGGAACTTTTGCTTCCCCGACAATGCCTTCTTTCCCCGAAGCTTGTTGGATTGCGGACAAGTCCGTCGGACAGACCCGTGTTTACACGTTCCACTTAACTGAATTTGGCGGACTCCTTGAAAATAATTCCGGAAGCGGGAAACAAGCATTGTTTCACGAAGGCATGAAAAGATCTGAAATACGGCAATCTGGATATGGGACCGATAAAAAAACATTTGCTGCTAGTTATAAACTCTCTCTTGCGCAGGCGGAAACACTCAACCAAGGAAAAGCTGGGATCGCGCAATTTATTACCACCACGTGGAAAAATAATAAGTTTCTCCGATATATATCAGGGCGCACATCCGTTGCTTCTCAACGCGCCAGGGCACTCCAGCAGGTGAAATATCGTATATCAAATAAACACGACTTACGATCTGATATACAACTTGTAATGCGGCAACGAAACAAAAACACTCTCCTCGCTTCTGCTCCCAAGAAAAATTCCCTCCAAGAGAAGTTCAACCGAATCGCAAAGATATTTCGGCCAAAAGGAGTCCGCCGAAAACGAGCTTCTCAGCGCAAAACACGGGCAAGTAGCCGAATAGCAACCTCTAATATGACACTCCGAACACGGGCTCTTGTTGAGAGGCAGAAAAGAAGAAAACAAGAAGCCTCTAAGAACTACTTCTCCAGTGCTCCAAAAATAGAAAAACCTCTTTCTCGCATTCAGCTGTACCAGAAAGCGCGATTTGAACGAAGTCAGCTTCGCATTAAACGACCGAAAAGTAAGGGTGTTCTCCGACATCTTCAAAACAATCTGTTCCTCTTTTCTGATTTCCTCAAAACCTCTCTCTTTGAGATGTCTGACATGCTTTCTACGAATCTCTTTAAGGCCTTGCAATAAAAGACGCAACTTCCTTTTGCAATTGTCCAAAAACCTCTACAATGTCGCGGCAATGCTTCCCAAAAGGCCCGATTTCAAGACGAATAAACTCGCATTCATGCGAAAGAATTTCAAGGACTTATCCTTTGAAATGCGAGTCATCTTTTTGGCGCATTCGGCTACCGTGTTGTTCTGCTTTTTCCCATGGATTTCAGTCGAACCACTTTATGATAGTCCGTACTGGAACTCTGGATTCTTTGGACCAAGTGGTCTCATTGGACTCTTTATCTTTCTTTTCTCTGTTGTTGTCGTCGGGGTTTTTCTCGACAAACTCTGGGAAACGAAACGCATAAAATTACCATTCCCGGAGCAACAATTCTTTGTTGGTGTGGGCGCACAACAAGTACTTCTTATTGTATTGGCCTGGTCTGTGTTGATTTCGGTGAGTCGAGACTTTGAAGTTTCCGCGGTTCGATTTGGAATCTTCATTGCCCTGCTTTCTCAAATCATTGGACTCGTTGCTGCCTATCTCCACGCACAGAAAAACAAAAAACAACGCGCGATGGATTTTTTCCAACAACCACATCACGCACAAGCAAAGAAGCCAGCAAAAACAGAGAAACTCGGGGGGCTCTTTGAGGCTGACGAAGGGGAAGATAACGCACTTGAAGAATGACAAAAGATACAAAAAAAGATGCTTCGTTTTTGGCAGAAACCCAGCAAGAAGGGCGGGCTTCGGGAAAGGTGAAAATATCTGACCTTGATGCAGCCATTAATTCTGTGAACGCAATTATGCACGAAGATGTAGCTCAGAATGTTCGCGACACAAAAGAAGAAGAACTCCCGACAACAAAGATTGTTGTGTATTGTCACGATTGTAGAGAACTAGTCCCGGCAGGATTTGGAAAAACGCTTCGCGGGAACGCGCGAACTATATGTGGCACGTGCAATTCAAAGAAAATTTCTATGGGTCGAGAGGAAGCGCTCACACGTTTTTATCACCTCAATGATCGGAAAAAAGACGAACCAAAGAAGGAGAGAAAACCAAGACCAGTAAAGAAGTAATCGATTTCTCAAGGACTAAAGATGAAGGCTTTTTAAAAATGTTTTCATGTTCTTCGTCAATTCATTTTTCTTGCTCGTGTATACACATGTATACATAATGTATGCAGAAATAAAAAATACACATGAACGCACAGTTTACACCGAAGGAGCTCGCCACGGTAAAAGTGATCCGAAATGAGATGATGCGAAGTGGAAAAGTTCCCTCCATCCGACAAGTGATGGAATCCATGGGATACCGATCACCTCAGTCGATCTCTCGAATTTTTGACGAACTCACAAAGAAGGGCGTTCTTTCTCGAACGATAGATGGAAAGTGTTTGTTTAACGAAGGCGTAACAACCAGTTCCACAAATCCGGGAACGGTGGATGTTCCCCTTGTGGGAACAGCGAGTTGTGGGGCACCGGTATTTGCCGAAGAGAATATCGAGGGGTATTTCCCAATTTCAGAACGCATAGCACCGCCCTCAAAAAAGCATTTCCTTCTTCGGGCGCACGGAGACTCAATGAATAAAAAGGAAATTTATGACGGAGATTTGGTTCTGGTACAGAAGCAAAATGTCGCTCACAACGGAGATCTTGTTGTCGCTCTTATTGATGACGAAGCGACGATCAAAGAATTTCAAAAACACGGCGATATGGTGGCGCTTCGCCCTCATTCTACAAATCCGATACACAAACCGATTATTCTCAGCGAAGAATTTCAAATTCAAGGAGTGGTTATCAAAGCTCTTCCGGCTTCTTTCTTTAATCCCTAATTCTTAAATTTATATGAAACACGAATTTGCTTTCAAACAAACTTAACCACACACTCAACCCCTCACTATAAACCCTAAACTATTAACTCTTAACTAATTACTATCATGGCAGAAGACATCAAAAAATCAGCACTCGCGTCAGCTCTCGCTCAAATTGAAAAAGACTTTGGAAAGGGCTCAATTATGCGACTTGGAGATCACGAAAAAACCAAGATCGAAACGGTTAGTTCTGGATCTATTTCTATAGATCTTGCCCTTGGTGGCGGATATCCAAAGGGAAGAATTATCGAGGTCTACGGCCCAGAAAGTTCTGGAAAAACAACACTGTGTTTACACGCAGTAGCCGAATTCCAAAAGGCCGGAGGAACGGTCGCCTTTATCGATGCAGAACACGCACTCGACCCAAGTTATGCCGAAAAAGTCGGCGTTAATACGGACGACCTTCTTCTTTCTCAACCTGATTCTGGAGAACAGGCATTGGAAATTGTTGAAGCTTTGGTTCGCTCTGGAGGGGTAGATCTTATCGTTGTCGACTCGGTCGCAGCGTTGACTCCTCGGGCAGAAATCGAAGGAGCAATGGGAGATGCACAAATGGGACTCCAGGCTCGACTCATGAGTCAGGCGTTGCGGAAACTAACGGCAGTGTCTTCTAAAATGGGAACAACGATTATCTTTGTAAATCAAATCCGAATGAAGATCGGGGTGATGTTCGGAAATCCTGAAACCACCACTGGTGGAAATGCATTGAAGTTTTACTCCTCTCTTCGGGTGGAAGTCCGGAAAGGAGCAAAGATCGAATCGGGAACCGGCGATGCCAAGGAGGCAAATGGAAATGAGGCCCGCGTTAAAATCGTGAAGAACAAAGTTGCGCCACCATTCCGAACGGCGATTGTTGATATCATGTTTAACAAGGGGATTTCTTGGGCAGCAGACCTTCTGGAAACGGCTGTAAAATTAGAAATTGTCGAAAAGGCAGGCGCCTTTTATTCCTACAGGGCAGGGAAGGATGAACCCGTTAAACTCGGTCAAGGGAAGGCAAAGGCTGTCGAATTCTTCGAAGATCCAAAGAATAAAAAACTCGTCACTGGTATTGATAAAATCGTCCGAGAAAAAGCGACACTCAATTAACATTGTGCTGACGAAAAAATTTCATAGAATACAAGGTCCTCGCTCGAACGGAGCGGGGACAATTTCTAACCCCTTATTATGACCTTCCGATTACCAACTCTAAAATATGATTACTCTGCTCTTGAGCCTCATGTGGATACACAAACAATGGAAACCCATCACTCCAAGCATCACCAAGGATATGTAAACAAAGCCAATATCGCACTCGAAGGAACTGAGTGGGCCGAGAAAACAACCGCTGAAATCCTCACACACCTCGACGATTTGCCTGCCGACATTCGTGTCGCTGCAAAAAATAATGTTGGAGGGGTGTGCAACCACTCTTTCTTTTGGAACTGCATGAGCCCCGATGGTGGAGGCGAACCAACAGGTGTTTTAGCAGAGAAGATGAACGAAGCCTTTGGTTCGTTTGAGCAATTCAAAGAACAATTTGCTGCCGCCGCCGCTGGCCAATTTGGAAGTGGGTGGGCGTGGCTCGTTGAAAAAGACGGGAATCTGGAAATTATTACCACGGCCAATCAAGATTCTCCTCTCACGCTTGGATATCTCCGGCTGTTAACAATTGATGTCTGGGAACACGCGTACTATCTCCACTATCAAAACCGACGCCCTGATTATATCGATGCGTTTTGGAATGTGGTTGATTGGAGCTTTGTAGCCGCTCAACGCTAACGCGTTTTCAAGAACTCGGCCATCGCGTGCGCCGACCATCCACGATGAGAAACCGCGTTTTTCGATTCTTTTGTCATGGCTGAATACACGATGTCATGCCCGTCGGGAATAAAGACTGCGGAAACGGGGATACCGGGTTCCATCTCTGTTTCTGGTTTTTCTGTAATAACTCCTGAACATTCCCCAAGGCACGTGTATGTTTTTGCCGTTTCAGGGTCGAAATAGGCCATGGAGGAATAGAATGTCGCCTTTCTGTTTGTCTCGCCTTCTAGGAGCTTTAGAAACGCGCCTAGCCATGCTCCATCTTCTTTCTCCCCTATCTCTCGACGTGTCCGTAAACCAAACTTCTCTGGGCACGCATCCAAAATCAATCCTGAATCTTCTCCGATCGAAGGAAGTCCAGTGAGGCCGGCAAAAAACTTCGCCTTCAGAAGGGCATTTTCTTCAAATGTCGCTCCTGTTTCTTCTGGGTCTTCTGTTCGTCCAAGATCTTTGAGTGATGCGAATTCAATATCTTCGCCGAGTCCGTGCACACGAAAAGCTTCGACCATTTCATTCCTCTTCCCCTCGTTTCCTGTGGCGAGCAATATTTTCATGATAATAAATCTCTTATCTTCCCTGTTGCTTGTGCTGATTTGTCGAGTTTGAATCGAAGCTTCATTGGCCGTCGGAGCTGAACCTGTTGGGATACTTCGTATTCCATCTTCGGTCCTACTTTTTGAATCGATTTGATAAAGCCTTTTGGCCCCCCGATGCTTCGCACGTAGACGTCGGCTATTCCGAGGTCTCCTGCCACCTCAATTTCGGTTACGGTCACAAACCCAACCTGGTTGGGAGAAAGAAATTGCTGAAAGAGTGGAGGAATTTTTTCCTTCAAGACACTGGCCACTCGTTTGCTTCGTTCCGACATTTTCATCGACCGCATAGTGTCTGTTTTCCTTGAAAAATCAAGGTTTTTCCACGATACTGCCCCCAATGAAATACTGCTTTTTAGACCTCGAAACAACGGGCTTGGATCACGAAAAAGATTCGATTCTTGAGATAGCCTTTTTCCTGCAAGACGAAGATGGAACGAAGGGCGAACTCATGGACGAGGTCGTTATCCCCACAAAGACCCCGCTCACCCCATATGTGACCCATCTCACGGGAATCACTCCCGAAGAGGTTCGAATAAAAGGGGTCGAGCTTTCTTCGATTACCGCAAAGGCAGCTGAACTCATCGGAGATGCGGTCATCGTGGGACACAATATTGATTTTGATATTCGTTTTCTCGTCGAGAACGGCATCGATGTCTCGAAAAACAAACGGATCGACACGCATGAGTTGGCGCGAATTGCGCTGCTGAATGAGGAAAGCTATGCGCTTGAAATCTTGGCAGAAAAATATGGATTCGCTCATCACTCCGCTCACCGAGCGATGTCTGACGTAGAAGCGTCTGCGGAACTCTTTGTGTTTTTGAAAGAAAAAATTGAAGAACTGCCGACTGGATTTTTTGAAGAAGTGAAATCATTTCTCGAAACCAAAACCAAGTGGGCGGCAAAAGATCTTTTTCTCCCGACCAAGGGAAATGCCTCTTTCGCGCTGGCGAAGAATGAAGTGAAAACGATTGCCGACTTCCCGATTCCTGAAGATTTTTGGGGCTCGTTTGATGTGAATAAAGACGGGGAAACGCTCTTTGTACAACAGGGAGAATCTGTTCCTTCTTCGGAATTTCTTCACGCTGTCGCACAGAAGCTGGATAAACCTTCGCTCATTATCTCGCCAAAGCTCAACTTCTTTCCAGGCGTTATGCAATTCCCAACCCCCGAGGTTTTGTTTGCGCCGGACCAGTTTGAAAAATTTATTGCGAGTAAGGAAGAATTTAATAACTCTGAAACCGCGTTCATCGTGAAATGCTTCTTGCGACACTCATTACAATTCCGAGGCGTTGATACGTATCACCTCTTTGCTGGCGAACGAAATTTATGGACGAATGTTTCGGTTCCGAACGAAGAGCATTCTGTGTTTCAAGATATTCTCGCGGAACGAGCCAAAGAAAAAATTGTTTCCCTTACACCAGATGCCTACTTTCGATTCCGACACACGGACTGTTTGGCGAACCGGGTTTTGTTAGTAGATGAAACAGAAGTCTTTGCTGAAAAACTCCTCTTTGCGCCTTCGCAAAATTTTTCTCTTTTCTCTGCTCTTCATGATGAGATGACGAGTGTAGCCGCACAATTTTTGGTGACAGGAGTCTGTAAAGATATTATCGAACCAACCCTTCAACACGGTCTCTCTACCTTCCCTCAAAAAGTACTCCTCCCTTCACGAACAAAGTTCCCAACATTCTCGAGCGGGCTTCGTGAACTGTCTGCTGATTTTGAACCACTCGCCCTTGCCCTTGAAAATCCAGAAGCAGGGCTTGAGCGTTGGGTAAATTACTTCCCTCAAAGCGGGGGCCTATCTTTCGGGCTCTGGCATCCGGACCTCTGGCGAGACGCGAAGAAAGAACTGCAAGCCTCTTCTGCTCTCTTCCTCTACCGTCATCCGCAATTGCGAACAAACAACTTTGCACGGATATTTCTGGCGCGCGACAAAGATCAACAATACAAAATTGAATCCCTGTTGCTCGACAAAGAACTCACAATTCCTGAAAAACTCGAATCGGCGAACTCGCCCGAGTTCAATAGTTTCTGCGCGGGAAAGGTTGAAGAACTTTTGGGGGATGTCGACGAAGAACACAACCTGCTCGTAAATATCTCCAGTCAGGAGACACTCAAGAAAGTGTTTTCGGAGGTCTCCGAACACACTGATTCAAAAGACATGAAACTCATCGGGGAAAGTGCCTCTGGCGGTTTGGGGAAAGTGTTTCAGTTTATTAAGCAAAATAAATCAAAGGTATTTTTCTCTCAAAAATTTATCACGCCCGATCTGGCGAAAGAACCCTTTACCAAAATCGTGGTGCTGAAGTTTCCATTCTCGCCACCGCATCCATTGTTCGACGCACTCAAAACAATGCTTGATGCTTCAAATATTGGGACCTGGGATGCCTGGACCGTGCCGCAAGTAACAGCCAACCTTTCTCGGAGACTTTCTACGTTCCCAAAAGCCAAAGAAATTATCTGGCTCGACCCTCGACAAAACGCCCCGTGGGGGCGAGGAATATTGCAAGTTTTGTTTGAGAAGAAGTAGTTTTTCGTGGTTTTAGGGAAACACCCCTCTATAGGTATTGCTTTTAGGGCCTTTTTATGGTAGAATATTCTGATTTACTCAAAAAAAATGAATCAATCTCCCGATTTGCCAACACTTCGTCAATGGATTTCTCGTTCTGTGTTTCTCGACTCTCAAAAGAGGGCCGCGCTTCTTGAAAAGATTGAAACTATTCCTCAGGGAAGTCTTGAGCGACTTTTTAAGTCTTTCGAGGCCGCTGACCAACATCAACACGACCTTCTCATAAAAACATTGAAAGATCGTCCTGAGTTTTGGGAAGAGTTCCAACAAATTGTTCGAGGTGGGAGGAAAGACTCTCTCGTCAGAAAAGAAGCCACTTCTGTGGAGGCTGACCAAGCAATTCTTTCTGATCTTGAAAAAGAGCTCGCCGAAATCATTCCAACAAATAAATAATGAAAAAATTATTCAACCAGCCCCGGAAAAAAATTACTCGATTTCTATTCCAAGAAGGCCCTTCTGCTGATCCTTTTTCGGCTGACGATTTTGTTGGACTTTCGGAAACACAAGAAAAGAAAGAGGTGCCACTCGAAAAGGACGGAGGAATTATGGGGGAAAAGATAGTGGATCGAGAACAAGCGGCTGTCGATGCGGAGGCTAAAGACCGAGCCAAGACTCTCAATGATATTGTAAAGAATTATGGAGACCCAGCAGAAAGAGAGCTTGTTGTTTCTGCCCTCAAGGAGTCCTTGGAAAATCGAACAGAAAGTCATGATATAAACAAAGATGGACCAGAGGCTGGGTTGGATAAAAATGAATTTGAGAGCTGGAAAGAAACACTGGGACTAGAGGTGGAAGCGGCTCTTTTTATGTCAGACCCCGATCATGGAGAATTTACACTTATGGCCTTGCGACAAATTGTAGACAAACTACAAGAAAACAAAGGGAAGATTAACTGGAGTGTGTTTAATGCCCGGGACTTCAAAGTTTCACAAGGGACCCTCTGTATTCAGAAACGGACCGAGGGGGATCTAACTCTCTTTTCTTTGGATGATGTTGGCTCCCTTGAAAACAGTGCAGGAGTAAAGATTGCCGACAAGGAGCAACAGGAAGATTTCCTTGATTCTCTAGAATCGAGCCTTGATGAGCATGTTGCTGCCTTAGAGTTTTGCACCAATAATAAGGTTAATTTCCCTGACCCAAAGAAAGAGGTTAAAGCTCCTCCAACAGAGGCTCCAAAACCAACCGAAACGAAAGCGCCTAGCCAGACCGAGGCACTCGAACCGACTGGGCCTCCTGCCAATGAAAACGACGGCGATACAAAAAAGGGGGACGGCGGAGAAGTGGTGAAAAATGATGAAGAAAAAGAGGGGGGGAAAGTAGCAGAAGAAGTTGCTGAAAAACTCCAGCAAGAGAGACAAGACAATATTGACACGGCTTATAACATCCCCGGAAAGGACTTCTTGAAGAAGCTCGAGGCAAAAGAACTAGCCGAAATGGGGATAAAGGAAGCGGATTTTGGGAAGAAAATTCAAAGCCCTATCGCTGGGAAAGATTTTAAGGTGCTTGAGTCAATTGTTAAATATCAAGAATTTATCAACAAACAACACGAAGTGATTCTTCTTGCGGAGGATGGACTAAAGGGACCAAAAACAGACGTTACGCTCGAACAATGGAGAGCTCGACAAGAAGAGGTAACTACTACGGGGCTTCAAGGAGGTGTTGATATTCTAGACATGGAAATTCCTAAAAACAGCCTCTCCTCAGCACAAAAGATAGAACACAAGGCCGATACGAATGACATTGAGAAACAAGGAACTCCTTTTCAAAAGGCCTCCGCAGGACCTGTGAATGACGAGCTTATTTCTGGACCATTTATAGGAGATCTTGATGTAAAGGATAAACCTAAAACCAATAATGATGGTGCCAAGGAAACCGAAAAGGCTTCTCCCGAAGCACAAGCTTATTTCATAGCAAGGGACACTCTCCCGAAGCAGCTTCTCGACGATCGCCTTGTGAATCGAGCAAAAAGACAGGCTGAAAAGGGTAATTTTGAAAAAGCATCTGACCTTCTTGCAAGACTAGAAAAGCGTAATCCAGAAGAGTTTTCTGCTGATGCGGAGGCTAAAGCCGAAAAAAAACGCACAGAGGCCGTAAATTATTTAACCAAAATAGACTCTTTCGAGGAGCTTCTCCCTGGGAAATTAGAAATTAATCCAGGTTATGATAAAGAGAGTGCGTCTTCTTTAAATTTCATGAACGATCATGAGATCGATCCTGAGTTTTCACTAGGTTTGGCACATGATTTTAAAGACTTTAAAGAGGCCCAAGGAAAAATTCTAACACTTCGGGCTGATTTAAATAAAGAGATTCAAAAGGGCGACCCTAATTCTTCTTCTGTGAGAAGTCTTGAACGAGACATCGCACGGGGAGAAGCGAGTCAGGGGAGGGCTGCTGTTCATCTTCTTTTCCGCAAAACAACAGAAGAAAATTTCCGAAAAGGAGTGAAAGCTGGAACGTACTCTGGAACGTATATGTTAAATAATCAATTGTTTGTAACAAAACGAGCCTCTGACGTTTCTGAAAAAGATCTCGCGAACAACAAGACAAACAAGGCAAACAAATATGACGCAATGAAGGGGGTTTAGTTTTTATCCCTTCCTAGTAACGTGCCAAGTGAGCAAACGCTTTGTTGGCTTGTGCCATCTTGTGCGCTTCTTTTTTCTTATTCACTGCTGACCCCGATTCTTTCGAAGCCTCAAGCAATTCTTGCGCGAGTCGTTTGTACATAGGTTGTCCTTTTCGAGCACGAGCTCCTGCCAAGATCCAACGAATAGCCAAACTTGCTTGTCGTTTTGGTTTTACTTCTGATGGGATTTGGTACACCGCTCCTCCGATTCGTTTTGCGGTTACTTCAACTGTTGGTGTTGCATTTTGAAAGGCCGTGTTGAAAGTCTTCAACGCGTCTTTTTCTCCGAGTCGGTGCAATTCATCAAACGTTGCTTTCAATATTTTTTGAGCCGTTGTCTTTTTCCCTTTTTTCATAATTGAATTCACCACCCTAACTTGCAAAGGGTCTGTGAAAGAAAACGGATTTACTTGTTTCACCTTCTTTTCCGTCTTTCCTCCGATTTTTTTCTCCTCCTTTCCTGAAACAGCTTTCACTGGTTCTCCTTTTTTTGCTGGTGCTGTGTCTGAATTTTGAGAGGCGGCTTTCCCGCTCTGCGGGACTACTTTTGTGTCTGCCATGGTATTAAATTATTTTTTAGCTTTTTTAGTTCCGTATCGAGAACGGGCTTGTCCTCGGTCAGTTACTCCTTGAGTATCAAGTGTTCCCCTGACAATGTGGTATCGCACTCCAATCAAATCTTTCACTCGTCCTCCTCGCAAAAGAACAACTGAGTGCTCTTGCAAGTTGTGTCCTTCCCCCATGATGTACGCATTTACTTCGTGACCATTGGTCAAACGCACACGCGCAATCTTTCGAAGCGCTGAATTTGGTTTCTTTGGAGTCATTGTTGTTACCTTCACACACACGCCTCGTTTTTGTGGAGACGAAATCTTCACTGATTTGTTCTTCAGTGTGTTGAACGTTGATTGCAACGCAGGAGACTTAGACTTTACAGCCTTGTCTTTTCTTGGTTTTCGAATGAGTTGATTAATTGTTGGCATATTTGTTGTATTTGGTGCTTATCTTTTGACCTTCTCACGGGCTCCGAACCCTGTTCCAGCTGGGATAAGCCGGCCGATGATAACGTTTTCCTTTAACCCGTCAAGGTAATCTATCTTTTTGGTCGTAGCTGCCTCCACAAGCACTCTTGTTGTCTCTTGGAAGGATGCCGCAGAGAGCCATGAATCAGTCCAGAGTGAAACTCGAGTAAGCCCCAATAGAAGACGCTCAACTTGTACTTCATTCTTTTTCTTCTTTGCGAGCTCTGCATTCTTTTTTTCTACTTCAACAACGTCTTTGATCTCTCCTGGAAGCCATTTGCTGTCTCCTGCTTCCAAAATACGAACCTTGGAAACCATTTGTTTCGCGATAATCTCAATATGTTTTTCGTTAATGTCTTGTCCTTGTGAGGCGTAAATACTCTGCACTTCGAAGAGAATGTATTCTTGCACCTTCTCAACGGTTGTAAGTTCCATAAGTTCTCGGAGGTCGAGATGTCCCTCTGTAAGCGAATGTCCTTTCTCAATGAGTTCTCCGCTCTTTACTTTCAAGTTCAATCGAGCCGAGACAACATATTCTCGTTGTGCCGCTTCGCTTTGTTTAATCACAATTGCGTCCGCTCGAACCTCTGCCACTTTCCCTGCAGAACGAGCTTTGATTGTTGATCGACTTTCTGTTGATCGCGCAATAATTTGTTTTTCTTTCACCATGTCTCCTTTTTTCACCGCGGATTCGAATTCTATTCCGAGGTGGTGAACATCGTTTTCTGGTTTTTCTGCTTCAACAACAATTTTTACTTCTCCGTCTTTCTTTCGGATAGAAACCTTCCCTGAAATCTCGGCCAAAGATGCACATCCGTTTGGTTTTCGTGCCTCGAAGAGTTCTTCCACTCGGCTCAAACCTTGTGTAATAGAAGCTCCCTCGGTCGCGACTCCTCCCATGTGGAATGTCCGCATGGTCAACTGCGTTCCCGGCTCCCCAATGGATTGTGCTGCGATAATTCCCACTGGTGTCCCTTTTTCCACTACCTTGTTATTTCCAAGGTCGTATCCGTAACACTCCTGACAAACTCCGCCAAGCGTTTTACAGAACATCACTGATCGCACTGAAATTCCCTCCAGTTGGTGCTCTCGGATAAGTTCGATTCCCGCTTCGTCGATAACCTGTCCTTTTTCAAAAATTACTTTTCGTCCTTTTTTCACATCTTCCGCAACGGTTCGACCGTAAAGTCGTCGTTCGAAATCTTGTCCAACTTCTTCTGAATTTTCCCGAGTTACGAGTTTTGATCGTTCTGTTTTACAGTCTTTTTCGTGAACCACAACATCTTGCACTGAGTCAACAAGACGACGGGTAAGGTATCCCGCTTCGGCAGTTTTAAGCGCCGTATCTGATTTTCCTTTTCGTCCTCCGTGTGTCGCATTGAAGTATTCAAGAATGGTAAATCCTTCTTTTAAGTTTGATCGAATCGGAAGCTCAATAGTTCGTCCTGATGGACTGGCAACCAACCCCTTCATTCCCGCCATTTGCGTAATCTGTCCCCAGTTCCCTCGGGCTCCTGAGTCGATTTGGTAGAAAATATCATTCTCTCGGTCGTACTCTTTAATCATTTCTTGCGTGATATCTCCTTTCACTCGTGACCAAATCTTAATCGTGTGATTGTATCGTTCTTCGTTTGTAATAAGTCCTTGTCCGTATTGCGCACTAATCTTCTCAACGATTGAGTTCGCTTTTTCGATGATTTCTTTTTTACTCGCTGGCACCTTGAGGTCAAACACTGAGATAGAAATTCCTGATTTCGTTGCGAACTTAAATCCTAAGTCTTTAATATCATCGGCCAATTTTGCCGTCGCTTCTTCTCCAACTTCCGCATAAACCCGTGCCAAAATCTTACTAAGTTCTTTCTTGCTGAAAGAATTGTTTTGGAATTCGATTCCTTCTGGGATTACTTCGTTAAAGAATACTCGCCCTATTGTTGTGTCTAGGATTTCTCCATCAATCCTCATTTTGATTTTCGCTTGAAGGTGGATGTGTCCGCATTCGTATGCGTAGATTCCTTCATCTACAGAACCAACTCCCATTCCTTCTCCTTTTTTCCCATCAAACATCTGTGTGAGGAAGTAACACCCAAGCACCATATCCTGTGAAGGATTAATAATTGGATCTCCGCTCGAAGGTTTAAGAATATTTGTTGAAGCCAGCATAATTTCTTTCGCTTCTTTTTGTGCTTTCGCTGACAACGGCAAGTGAACCGCCATCTGGTCTCCATCGAAGTCGGCATTAAACGCCGCACACACTAATGGGTGAATTTGGATCGCTTTTCCTTCTATGAGTCGTGGCTGGAACGCTTGAATACCAAGTCGGTGAAGCGTCGGCGCACGATTAAGGAGCACGTATTTGTCTTTAATTACTTCTTCTAAAATATCCCACACAATCTTTTCTCCGATTTTAATAATCTTTTCTGCGCTCTTCACGTTGTACGCAAATTCGTATTCAATAAGTTTTGAAATAACAAATGACTTAAAGAGTTCAAGCGTGATGTATTTCGGAAGTCCGCATTCGTGAAGCTTCAGCCGTGGTCCCACCACAATCACTGAACGTCCGGAGTAATCCACTCGTTTTCCGAGCAAGTTCTGTCGGAATCGCCCTTGTTTCCCTTTCAGCATGTCTGAAAGTGATTTTAATTTCCGTTTTTGAACATAGTTCATTCCGGCTCGAGAGTTTCGAGACTGGTTTGAAATAAGAATATCAACCGCTTCTTGAAGCATTCGTTTCTCGTTTCGGCAGATAATCTCTGGCGCCCCAAGTTGAATAAGTTTCTTTAGTCGTTGATTTCTGTTAATCACTCGTCGGTACAAGTCATTAAGATCTGATGTCGCAAAACGACCACCATCAAGTTGCACCATTGGTCGAAGGTCTGGTGGGATTACAGGAATAACAGTAAGCACCATCCATTCTGGTTTAATATCACTTCGCAAGAGAGATCCTGCAAGTTTCATTCGTTTTATAATCTTCTTTTGTTTCTGTCCTGAAGATTTTTTATAGTCTTTTTCTGATTCTTTTAAGAAGTCTTTCAGATCAATTCTTTGAATAATTTCTCGGATTGCATCCGCTCCGATTCCCGCTCGGAACACGTGTCCGAACTTCATTGATACGTTTCGGTATTCTGTTTCCGTAAGAACAGCACTTGTTGTAATTAATTTTAATTCTTCTCGAGCCTCTTTAAAGTTCTCATTTACTCCCTCAATCTTTTCAACAAGTTCTCCTTCAAGTTTTGTAAGATCTTTTTCTTCCATATCCCCACCCTTCACGGCTTTCTTCGCCGCTTTTAAACTCGCATCATTTTCTTCTTTTACCTGTGTAATTACTTTCTTATATTCATCTTCTAATTTCTTTTGTTCTTCCTCTTTTGCCTTCTGATCAACTTCAACAACGATATAGGAAGCAAAATAAACCACTTGTTCTAATTTCTTTACAGGAAGATCAAGTAAGAGTCCTACTTTTGATGGTGTTGATCGGAGAAACCACGTGTGGGTTACGGGAACCGCAAGTTTAATATGTCCCATTCGTTCTCGACGAACAATAGAACGGGTAACTTCTACACCACATTTTTCACAAACAATGCCTCTATATCGAATTCGTTTGTATTTACCACACGCACATTCCCAGTTCTTTACAGGACCGAAAATCCGCTCACAAAAAAGACCATCTCTTTCTGGTTTTTGTGTCCGGTAATTAATAGTTTCTGGTTTTGTCACCTCTCCTTTCGACCAACTTAAAATCTCCTCAGGGGAGGCTATCGAGAGAGAAATGGCGTTAAAATCCTTTAGTTTCTTGATGTGCTTTGGATTTGCCATGAATGAGAGTTAAAATGGTATTTCATCGGAAAAATAACTGTTTTCCGACCAAAAAGCCTCGCGAGTCTATGAATTTTTATTGTTTCGTCAAGCTCTTTTTTAAGGTTTTTTTATATTGTAATTTCTTTCTGTTTTTTTAGTAAATAAATAATATATATAACTAGTTATTAATAGAAAAAAAGAGGTGTAAAAAAGGGAGTTGTTTTTATAAGGGAAGAAATTAATAAAACGCAGTTCGTTGGTGTTTTTGTGGGGAAAATATTTTATCAAAAGGAAGTGGGATTTGGTAAAAAAAGTATTCATTTCTAAACCCCCTGGTGGAGTGGGTTTTTGTGACGAAAAAAAATATCCTGAAAAACGTGTGGAAAATGTGGAAAACTATTGTAAAAAATGTGCACCATATTTTTGCAAAAGAGTGTGGATTTTTGGGATTATTTTTGAACCTCTCCAGGAGGGCAAAGTTTTGCACATTCAATACGTACTCCAGGCATAAGCATTGCATGAGTTCCGATCTGTGCACCCTTTCCAATAATAGCCCCGAGTTTCTCATGAAGAGAGTCTATTTTTTCATCTTTGATTTGCACACGCACTGTTTTCTTATCAAGTCGAAGGTTTGCCGTACAAGAGAAAGCCCCAAAATTCACGTCGCGATCAGCGATAGTATCTCCTACATACGCAATATGAGTGGCTACGTTCGGAGAAAGAAAACTTCGTGCGATTTCAGTGTTATATCCGGCAACGCATTTTGATCCGAGAATTGAATTTCGTACCAACGCGTTATTTCCGACGATGGCATTTTTTCCAATATAACAAGGCCCTTGGATAACGGCATTTTCAAAAACACGAACGCCATCTTCAATAAACACCCCCTCCCCCTTAATTATGGCGCTGTCGGCAATTTCCGCGACAGGAGAGATACTTGTTTTTTGTTGGGCGAGAAGAATTTCTCCAAGCTCGAGCACATGCCATGGGTATTTTACCGCCTGCCAGATACCTTCGTACTCTACGGCGACAAAGTTTTTTGTTTCAAAGAGAGCCTGAAGCGCCACCTCATAAACGTCGTCATTTTGTGATTGAGCACTCTTTAGTGCGGACTTAAGATCCCCAGCGGACGCGAAATAGTGCGCCACAATATTTACCATATCCGACGGCTCATTTCCCTCTCCGGGTTTCTCTATGATTGAGGTTATTTTGTTTTCACTAGCCACTTGCAAATATCCCCCTGGGAAATATTTTTGGGTTTTCTTTGCCAAAAGCCCTCCATCTTTCCCTTCTACTTCTTCGAGAATTTTTTTATAGGCAGAAGTTTCGACGTAGTCATTTCCTCCAAGAATAAATACCGCCTCGTCGTCATTTGTAAACTCAAGACCATCAATAACTCCACCGGCCATTCCGTCATCCAAGTTTTTCTGGACAGCAATTTCAGCTGGGAAATTATTAGATTCCAAAATGGTTGTAATCGCATCGGTATTTTCTCCGTTCGTTACCACCACAAAATTCTCAAGGCCTCCTTCTTGTGCGCCTTTTAATAACTTCAACACCAGCGGCTCTCCACAGAACTCGAGTAAGTTCTTATCAGACAGTGGCTCCATTCGGGAGCTTCGACCCGAAGCCAAAAAAATAGTTTTCATTTATTGAAGAAGTCCTAAGTCTTCTGCCGCCTCGTTTAGGTCCCGCAGGATATATTCTACATCACTTTCGTCAAATCCATGCCCCAAAATACCATCGTTGAGCGACTCGTTTGCGCCGTGCGCGCACCCTGCACAGCCCAAACCGTGGGCATGTAAAATTTCCCCCGCCTCTGGCATGAGGTGTAGAATTTCTTCGATAGGTTCGGAACCATCGAAAGAAAGAGGTGCTTTTTTTGGGGTTGTCATCGCGCGCAGTTTAGTACAAAATAGAACTAATGAAAAACGAATTTGATGAACAATATAAACGCCTTCTCAAGACGATTTTAGATCACGGTATCGAAGAAAAGAACGAACGCACGGGCCACGTCTGTAAGAGCCTTCCGGGGATGACGATGAAGTTTGATGTGGGGCAAGGATTTCCTCTTTTAACACTGCGAAAAATTCCTTTGAAAGTATTTATTGCCGAACAAATGTGGTTTTTGATGGGACAAAAAAACCTCGCATTCCTTCAGCGGTTCACCAAGATTTGGGATGAGTTTGCCGAAGAAAACAACTGCGTCGAATCTGCCTACGGGTATCGGTGGCGAAAACATTTCGGGCGGGATCAGATTGACGGACTCGTTCAACTTCTCGAAAAAGACCCAAGCTCTAGACACGGAGTAATCCTCATGTGGGATCCAGCGGATGACGGGTTGGCGAATGGAATTAAAAAGAAAAACGTTCCGTGTCCTTACACCTTTACGGTGCAGATTATGGGCGGACGACTCTGTCTTCACTTAATAATTAGATCAAACGATATGATGCTCGGGAATCCGCACGACGTGTCGGGGTTTGCGTTCCTCATGCACATGTTGGCACAGAGACTCAATGTTGGACTCGGGTCACTGACGATTTCAATATCAAACGCGCACATTTACGACATTCATTTCGACCAAGCACGGGAACTCGTGAAAAGAGAAGTAACCCACGAAGCGATTCAATTCAAATGCCCAGAGAATGCGTTCAGCCGAGCAGAAGATGGAGACGAAACACTCGTGGAAGAGGTGTTCGCAGAACTTAAAAGCCACATCGATCCACAAGAAAGCGTGGGGAAGATGAAGATTGTGTTGTAATTAAATAGCTATCCCCGGCTACAAATCCTCTATTACATTGATTCTAAAACGAACCAAGAGAAGTTTATAAGTCGGTTGTTCTTTGGGTTTTTTAAAAAAGAGTAAGACTTTTATTTCAATTTTTTATGACAAAGCCACCAGTCATAACATTCAAACTCCCCGCTTTTTGACTTAGCGATTCTTTCTTTTGCGGTTTTTACATCAGTAGCAGGGGGAATTATTACACGGTCTTTTAGTATCTCATTATTCGGCCAATTGGCGGGGATAGCAACTTTGTTTTTATCAGAAATTTGTAGGGCTTCGACGATTCTTAATATTTCATCCATATTTCGACCGAGTTCTTGTGGA
>CAZVBV010000002.1:0-34140 GCA_964625805.1 uncultured Candidatus Peribacteria bacterium
AAACGCGTAGTGTGGGCTCTGATATGGAAGCTCTAATTTTGGAAAATAATCTCATTAAAGAATTCCAACCGCGGTTTAATGTTCGGCTCAAAGACGATAAAAATTTCGTGTATTTACGAATAACGAATGAAGATTTTCCTAAGATGGAAGTCACTCGTCGCTTAGTTCGTGATGGAAGCACGTATATCGGGCCTAAAACTTCAGCGAAAGAATTCCGAGAAACGGTTCGATTTTGTCAGAAGTTTTTCCGAATAAAACTGACCAAGGCCTCTCTCGATTATTATCCCCTTGTTATCACAGGAGGACTGGAAAACGACCAAGAATCGTACAACAAAAACGTAAAAATGATGACTCAATTTCTTCGCGGACAAACGAGCGAAGTGTTGAAAATTTTAACGGAAAAAATGAAGAAATTTGCTGTGGAAAAAAACTTTGAAGCGGCTGCAAAAACCCGTGATACTATTCAATCCATTGAAGCGTCCACACGGAAGCAAACGGTACAGTTTGATGACAATGTTAATCGTGATTTCGTACATTTCGTGAGACACGAGAACGCCGCCTATATCGTTCGTATCGCCTTCAGACAAGGGAAACTCTTGGATCAAAACGAGTTCAGTTTTCGCGCAGAAGAATTCCTCTCCGATCAAGAAATTTTGGAGTCTTTCCTCCTACAATTTTATGAAAAAGTACAAGAAATGCCGTCTGAAATTTTTGTTCCCGTCCAATTGGACGACGCCGAGAAAACAGCTCAATTTTTATCTGAACATTTCGGAAATAATGAAAAAATGACCATTCTCATCCCTCAACGTGGAGAGAAAAAAATCGTTCTCGATATGACCGGAAAAAATGCGAAACTTTTTACTGAACGAAAATTATTAGAAGAAGAATCCCATGCTCAGAATTTCGCAAAAGCCCTCCCTCGGCTCGCTGAAGCGTTGAATCTGAAAGAAGTTCCCCGTCGTATGGAATGTTTTGATATTTCACATTTAGGCGGAACTTCTACGGTCGCGAGCCAAGTAGTTTTCATCAGTGGAGAACCAAAGAAATCAGAATACCGACGATTCACCGTCAAAACATTACCCGATGGAAAAGTAGATGATTTTGCCGCCATGAATGAGATTCTTGCTCGCCGATTCGCAAGAAAAGATGATAAAAAGTTCGCGGAAAAATTCCCTGATCTCATCGTGATTGATGGAGGAAAAGGACAACTCTCAAGCGTTATGAAGGCAGTAGCGAGGTTTTCGAAAGCGAAATCGTTCCCAAAAAACTTCCGACCGACCAAGCAAATTATTGCACTGGCAAAACGCGAAGAAGAGATTTTTCTGCCCAATAAAAAAGAACCGATCGAACTTCCTTTTGATGATCCAGCGTTGAAGTTGTTGCAACGAATTAGAGATGAAGCACATCGATTTGCAATTTCATTTCACAGGTCAGTGCGAGACAAGAAAGCCATTAAGTCTGTCCTTGACGACATTCCACTCATTGGAGGGCTAACAAAAAAGAAACTATTACAAGCGTTTGGTTCTGTGGGAGAAATCAAAAAAGCAGATAAAAAAGACCTCCTCAAAGTTCTCAGCCCAAAACAATTAGAGAGCTTGAAAAAGAATTTATGATAACGACCCTGGGAAATCCTCCATCCCGATATCTTCAATGTGTTCGCAACGCTCTTCGCCTTTTTTTAGATGCACAATGACCGCATCCACACGGAAGAAAGGCAATTCTTCGAGATTTAATTCTTTTATGAAAAAGGCCTCGATAGCTGTTAGAATTTTTTCGAATTTCTGCTGTGTTATAGATTCTTCTCCGTGCCCGAAGGCTTCGTTCGTGCGTGTTTTTACTTCTACAAACACATATTCATCGTCCTGCTCATCCTTCATAATGAGATCAAGTTCTCCACCTTGCGCATGATAATTCTTTTGAAGGAATTCCAATCCTTTGCGTTCCAAAAACTCCCGGGCTATTTCTTCGCCGCGGTTTCCGATCTGTTTTTCCTTGGTCATCGCAAGGGATGTTAAGAACCCGGAGCGGTTTGTGACAGAATAATTTCCTCTGTTTTCTGAGTCATTTCATCTATCTCACCATGCTCCGACACCACAGTATAATCATAGTATTTTTCTTGTGCCAATTCTTTTTTCATCGATTCGATTCGTTTTGCTAATTCAATGTCTGCAATCGGGGCTCTGTCGCGTATTCGTTGGATGAGTGTTTCAATTCCGTCCCCTGGTTTGAGGAATATGGAAATATACAGTTCTTTGGGCAAAGTCTCACGTGCTTGTGAAAATCCCTGCACATCAAATTCCCGTACTACAGTTTTTCCTTTCTCTACTCCATCGAGCAATGGTTGTCGCAGTGTTCCATAGGATTCTCCTCCGTGCACAATCGCATGTTCGAGGAATTCCCCTTCGCTTATTTTTTGTCGAAATTTCTCTTGAGAAATAAAGAAATACGTCTCCCCATCAATCTCTCCTGGACGCGGTGCACGCGTCGTACAACTGGGCGGAAAGGACCATTCAGGATGCTTATCACGCAACTGATCAATGAGCGTTCCTTTCCCTACGCCTGAGGGTCCTGATATAAAAACAATTTTTCCTGTCATCACGAGAAGTGTACACTCAAAGCGATGAAATTTAAAATTCGAGACATCGAAATTTTACTCTCTCTGGGGATAACTCCAGAAGAACGATCCCTGCCACAGAAAATTCTTATTTCTCTCTTCTGGAACGCAGATACCGTGAAGGCAGAACAATCCGATAATCTCGCTGATACAACGGATTACTTCGTCGTCCGAGAGTTTGTAAAAACCTTTTTACAAGATAAGTCCTTTTCGTTATTGGAAAAACTCCACCATGAATTATTTCAGGCCGTAGGAAATTACTTCCCTGAATTACAGGATCTCAAAATCACCATCGAGAAGTTTCCTTTCGAAAGTGGAAGCATCGTGATTGAAAACTAAACCAGCAGATACACCCCGTACCCCAGAAATATCGCAACTCCATAAGGAATCGGTACTTTGAAAGGCTTTGGAACTTTTTTCCATTTGAAATACAAACCGCTCGTAAGGGCTTGGAGCCCCCCCATAATCGCAACAAAAAACAAGATTTGAGCAAATTCGGGAATGGAAGTTGATATCGCCATAACGAGAAGCATTTTTATATCGCCTCCTCCAAGGAGTTTAAGAAAGAACGATCCCCACAAAAGAATACTCGCCAAGATTAGTGTCAGTACATACACTGTTCGTTCATCGTCCGTAAAGAAATATCCAAAGAATATCACCCCTAGCAGGGCCGACATGGTAAGCCAATTTGGAATGGTGTATGTGCGCATATCCCATACGGCACCCACTCCTGCGACCAAGAGAATTGCCAGTTCCAGTCCATCAATATTCATACTCTCAGTATCCCGAAATTTTAAAAATTGGGAAGTGTGGAAGGTTAAAAAGGGCTCATTTCTTCATATAAATTTCACAATTGAGAATGGCATCTTCTTTCCTACGAATAGGATATCCGTAGTCATAGAGTTCGTTTTTCATATCTTTCAAGAAAAAAGAAGGAATTCAGAAAGGAGCAACACTCATCTTTCCATTTCATCAAAACATTGGCATTGCCAAAAAAGCTATGCCATCTTCACTGTACTTCTTAACCCCCCTTCTCATGAAAAAAGCTTTCATCAGAATGTTCACTAACAATTCCGGTCAAACAATGACCGAATATGCCCTCATTTTGGCAGTTGTCGCCGTGGTCGTAGTTGGCACAGTTACACTCCTCGGAAATGATATCCAGGCCATATTCCAAAGTGTTGTTGATGCCGTCTAACCTGTATCATCATGTTCCGTGTTCGGTCGCAACCCATTGGATAGAGAGAGTATTGGGGCTTATGGGGAAAAAACCTCCCTTTCGTCCACTATTTATCCCTCAGTGTTGGGGGGTTCATACCTATTTCCTCCGCGCCCCGATTTCTCTTATCTGGCTCGATCCTTTTTCTCAGATTGTTCGCATTGATCGTCATGTCCATCCGTGGAAAACAAGAACCTGCAAACAAGCGGTGAGTGTTTTGGAATTCCAAGATGATTGCTTTCCTGATGATATTCAACCGAAAGATACTATTCATATTTTCCCTCTCAAAAAATGAAAAAACTCTGGCAGGACCAACACGGTCAAGCTTTGGGGGAAACAGCACTTCTGCTCCCCCTTCTTTTTCTTATTGTTTTTGGGTTTTTACAATTGGGACTCGCTATTGCGGACAAACAAAAGCTTTTATATGTGACCAATTACGCCGTACAAGTCGGGTCTCTTTCTAATAATGATTTAAAAATTAGTGGTGCTATTGAAGAATTTTATGATGGAAATGACATCACATTTCAAATTGAAAGTCATGATGGAGAAACGGGAAACGTTATTCTCAATACCAATCGAAAATACAAAGATATTCTGACAGTCTCCATGCAAAAACCGTTTTTTCTCACGATCCCATTTTTGGATGTGGCGGTAAATGACACTCAAACCACAAGCTCTGCAAAAGTTCTCTGTACCAATCTCACCCCTCCCTACACATGCGAATAGTGCGAAATGAAGATGGATTCGTACTCCCATTTATAGCCATTCTTTTGATGGCTCTCTTTCTTGTGGGCGCGATTATTCTTGATGTTGGGAGTTTTTATCTTCGTCATGGAGAACTTCAGCCCTTGGCGAAACAAAGTGCAAATGCGGGGATTCTGAAATTTGTAGACGCAATGGAAGGAAAGGCGGAGCAAAATAAATCTGCCTTCTGTAATGTCGAAGAACCCCCTGCCGTGTGTAGTTCCGAAGATATGTTTGATTTTCTTACGAGCGGAGAAATTGTTGACCTCGTCAGTTCCCCAACCGTTCAAGAGGCCGTTTCTGATGCAAGCATTGCCTTTTTAACCATGTACGATCCCCAGTTAATCATTGGAAATGAAAATATACAGATAACCTTTCCCTATGAATACGAAGGCGTTTCCGAACTTCAAATACAAGTGATTATAAGTGATGCTCCCCAGCGATTTCTCGAAGGAATTTTCCCTGTCACCGATGATGAAATTCAGGTGCATGCCATTTCATATATCGCGACTCCATTTTGACACCCTCCACCCCTTGCTATGAAAGGATTTCTATGGTATACTTAAGAGAAAGGTTAACTTTCTCTTAATGAAAACAATGCTAAAAACCGTTACCGACATTCTTTCCCAACATAAGAAAGAACTTATCTTTTGGGGGACAATTACCCTCGTTATTCTTGCTGTTGCAAGCACGGCACTCTTTCTCTCGTCTCAGGTATTACCTGACTACGCAGAAGAAGAGGTGTTTCATTCCTCTGCTCCACGAATTGAAGTAGGCGAAAATTTGCCAACCGTACCCGTGCATTCTCCGGCTCAATATGTTGGAAAAGCAAATGATGCACTTGGAACGGTAAAATCATATTTCTCTGCATACAATAAACAGGATTTTACAAACGCTTGTCGTTTACTCGATCCAGCAAACTGTAATCCCGAAAGTCCATACGCTGTTAATCGTCTCTCTGACGAATACAACAAAATGTCGAACGGGTATGAAAACTGGAACTTTTGGATCCCAGAAGGAAACGAGGATTTCCACAGTGATGTTGTGTGTGTGAAATATTCATACCACTACAACGATGACGTGAAGAACAAACGAGTGCATGAACGACTCAGTTTCTACGTACGAAGAGATGAAAATGGAAATGACCGAATCTACAGTCGAGTTTGTGAAAAGAAATTCGCACAAGATTCTGGAGACATGCCCTGTCCAATTCTTTCACGAAGAGATTTTTGTTTGAACTAAGGATTCAGTAAACCATTTAAGCGGAAAGGCCATCACAGTGTGATGGCCTTTTTTTTTACTTGATTCAAAAACTTACTACAATCATCGCACAATGACTCTTACTTATATTTTACTGTTCACGTTCCTCGGAAGTATTGGATCAGTTCTAATCGCTTCGCTCTTTTTATTGTGCAAAGGAAATACACAAAAAAAACTTGTGCCAATCCTCATTACCTTCGCCACGGGGGCGTTGCTTGGAAGTGCCTTTTTGGGACTTATTCCCGAAAGTTTGGAACATTTATCTGCAGATAAAGTACTCCCAACTGTGCTTGGAGGAATTCTCTTTTTCTTCTTTCTAGAAAAAATTATCCGTGTGCACCACTGTCATAATGTTGATTGTAATTCCCATGATAAAAGTCTTGGAAAGATGATTTTTGTTGGCGACGCACTTCATAATTTCATTGATGGACTTATGATCGCTGGAGCATTTTTAGTATCGATCCCTGCCGGAATCATGGTGGCAGTTGCTGTTATTATTCATGAAATTCCTCAAGAACTTGGTGATTTTGGTATCTTTCTTCACAGTGGATATTCCAAACGAAAAGCGATGGTGATGAATCTTCTCTCAAGTGCTACCGCTTTTATAGGAGCTGGTGTTGGGTATATTGCTTTTCAAAAAGCGCATGAATTTGTTCCTTATGTAATGGCCTTTGCAGCTGCTAGTTTCATTTATATTGCACTTGCAGATCTCTCACCAGAACTCCATAAACAAACCAAACTTTCTCATTCACTTCAGCAAATATTCCTCCTTCTTCTTGGAGTAGGAATCATCGCATTAGTAGGACATCTTCACTAACTTTCTTTTTTAAGAAAAATTGGTATCGTCGGGCTTCCATGAGATAATATTTTTGATGTACGAACGATTTATTTTTGAAAGCTACGACTTCTCTCCTGAGGAAAAAAAGCTGACTTTAAACTATTCACTCGACGGAAAAGTGAATTTTTCGGAAACAGTTGTCTTTGATTTTGATTTCACTGATTACAATCCGAATGCACTTGATAAAGCACTCTTTGGAGTATTCGTGATGTGTGGGATTTCCTATTTCAAAGCGTATCTCCCTGCGAAAATTGAATTTAAAAATGGTGGACTCACTGATAATCAGAAACTCTTCTTTGAAAAAATTTACACTTACGGACTGGGAGAATTTTTTTACAGAAATGAAATCGATCCAAATGGAAAAATAAATTTTGAACTGGATGAAAGCGTGGAAAGTCGACCTATTGATCTTCCAAACTCTACTGGTTCACTCGTCCCTATCGGAGGAGGAAAGGACTCGATCACGACCGCTGAAATTCTAAAGAAAAATAACGAAGATTTTGAAACATGGACGGTTGGTGATTATCCATTTTTCGCTCCGATGCTTGAAAAAATTGGAAAACAGCATATGAAAGTCCGACGCACGATCGATCCAAAACTATTCGAGCTCAATAACGATGGCGCCCTTAATGGTCACGTTCCTATCTCTGCTATTTTGGCATTCTTGGGAGTGACAAGTGCGATTTTGAGAGGGAAACAGAATGTCATTCTTTCAAATGAAAATTCCGCCAATGAACCGACATTGGAATTTAATGGAGTACCGGTAAATCATCAGTATTCCAAAAGTTTGGAATTTGAAACTGATTTTCAGAGCTATGTGCACACGCATATTTCTTCTGATGTAAATTATTTTTCTTTTCTTCGTCCGTTGTCTGAACTCAAGATTGCGGAACTGTTTTGTAAAAACTTTTTGGAAAAATATGAGAAAGATTTCTCAAGTTGTAATACAAATTTCCGTATCACCGATGGAACAAATGAGTGGCGATGGTGCAAAAAATGCCCGAAATGTGCTTTTGTGTTTATCCTCTTCGCTCCTTTTGTAGAAAGAGATAAACTTATTGAAATATTCGGAGGCAACCTTTTTACTGACGAATCACTCTATCCAACGTTTGCTCAACTACTCGGGCAAACCGAAAGCAAACCGTTTGAATGTGTTGGTGAAATTGAAGAAGTAAAACGAGCGCTCCAACTCGCAAAAGAAACGGGGCATTGGCCGGAATTAGAAAAATTCACCACTGAAATTTCGGATTACAACGAACACGAATGGCATGCGAATCTCATGCCTCAATATTTTGAATACATGCTCAAGGACTTCCGCCCATGAAATTCAAAACACTCTCGAATGCGAAGAATATCCTCATCTACGGCTACGGCGTGGAAGGAAAGTCGACTGAAAATTTTCTTAAAGCTCGTTTCCCAGATAGCTCTATACGTTTACGTGATGATGCGTGGGAAACAAATCCCGAATTCGCAGAATTCGACGTCATCATCCGTAGTCCAGGGATTCCTCGAAGCAATATTACCGGAGTGGATGAAGAAAAAATAACGAGTCAGACGGAACTCTTTTTTGGAAATCTGACCGAAGAAGAACGAAGAAAAATCATTGGAATAACGGGAACAAAAGGAAAATCAACGACGACACAGTTTTGCAAAGATCTCCTCACAAATGCAGGGAAAAAGGTAAAGATTGCGGGGAACTTTGGAATCCCTCCATTGGGATTATTAGATGATCTACAAAGAGGAACTATGGATTTCATTGTGTTTGAAATTTCCAGTTTCCAACTCGAACACCTGCAAGAATCGCCTCACATTGCGATTTTTCTCAATCTCTTTGGAGATCATTTAGAAAGACACGGAACTGTGGAAGAATATTTTCTCTCTAAATCTAATATCTTTCGGTATCAGAGAAATGAAGATTTCCTTGTCGTTCCTGAGGTATCAGGAAAATTACTCGAATTTTCTCGAGGAATTGGACGATTTATTCTCTCGAGAGAGTTGAGTGAAGAATTGTTTCATGAAGATTCCGTCTTCCGAGCATCACTTCCTACAGAACCTAGGAACGATGCGCACATTGTGTGATATTTTGAACATTCCTTTGGAAATGCTGGAAAAAACGGCAAAAGAATTCCAGGGACTCGAACACCGAATGGAACTTTTTGTGGAAAGAAGTGGAATCCGATTCGTAAACGATTCGATTGCCAGCAATCCGACCGCCGCAATAGCAGCCGTACGATTCTTTAAGAACGATCTTGGAAGTATTATCCTTGGTGGAAGACCATCAGGAGACTCCTGGGAGGAGCTTCTGACACTCCTTCGGGATGAAACCGAAGCTTCCATCCTTTTACCGAATGGAGAGAGCCTAGACGACATTCTGAAGGCTGCTGCAAATATTCAATTCCCTCCTGATCGAATCATACAAGCAGAGGCTTTGAAAGATATTGTTGTTCTCGCTAAAAAACAAACTCCACAAGGAAAAGTATGCCTTCTTTCTCCAGGGGCAAAAAGCTTTGATTGTTTCAAAAACTACCGCGAAAAAGGCGAGGTGTTTAAACGATTGGTTATCGAATAAAAAACTAATCTTCCTTCAACAACTGAATCTTAATTGGTTCTTCTTGAATGACCTCGATTTCCGCTCCACAAAGCACACATTCCAAAATATCACCTTCAATAATATCCGATGTTTCCACATCAAATCGTCCTCGACAATCTGGACAATGGATATAAATTTCTTGTGTAATCATGGTGGGGTAAGTGGGTTTTCCTCCGAATGCTTTTTACCGATTTCTGGTGAAAAATCAACCTTTCTTTCGAATTTCTTTAAGCTTATAAATAAGTGCTAAAGCTTCACGCGGGGAGAGATCTTCGGGGGTAATTTCGTCAATAATTTTGTCTGCGGCTGACCGCGCAGAGGGGGTACTACTGGCTGTGCGGAAATTGGAAAATAGATTCTCTTTCCCTGACAGCAAATTTTCTGATTCCAGTCGTGCAAGAACATTTTTTGCGTCATCAATAACGCTCTTTGGAACGCCAGCATTTTCTGCAACATCAATCCCGAATGAATCCGATACGCCCCCCTTCGCAATTCGATGAAGGAATGTAATTCCGTCTTCGTTTTGAGTGGCAGAGACATGGAAATTCGCAGCTGATGGCAGATCCTCAATAAGGTCTACCAGTTCGTGAAAATGTGTGGCGAATAAGGCTTTTGCTTTTGTCTTATTGTGGAGGAATTCGGTAATCGCCCATGCCAGTGATATCCCATCAAAGGTTGATGTTCCTCGTCCGATTTCATCCAAGATTACGAAGCTGTGCTCCGTAGCGCAACGCAGTATCCGAGCGGTCTCTGACATTTCTACAAAGAAAGTCGACTTCCCTCCTGCCAAGTTATCTGAGGCTCCAACTCTGGTAAAAATCCGATCAAAAATTCCCGTTTCCATTTTCTTTGCGGGTACAAATGATCCGATTTGAGCGAGGAGAATGAGAATTGCATTTTGCCTGAGGAACGTAGATTTTCCAGACATATTGGGTCCGGTGATCAGGTGAAATCGTGAACTTTCCGTATCCATTTCCAAATCGTTCGCGATGAATCGCTCTGTTGAAATTTTCTCTACGACTGGATGTCGTCCCTTTTCTATTGCAAGAACTGATGAGTTCTCGAGAATGATCGGTTTATTCCATCGCCATTTAGAAGCCGTTCTCGATAAGGTTAGAATGGCATCTACTTCAGCAATTGCTTTGGCAACATTCTGAATGTGTGGGGCAAACGTGAGCACTTCTTCTCTGAGTTTATGAAAGAGTGTGTGCTCCAACTCAAAGGCTTTTGATTCTGCTGATAATACTTTTTCTTCATATTCTGCGAGTTCAGGGGTTGTGAATCGTTCGGCATTGACCAGTGTCTGACGACGCACCCAAGTCTCTGGCACATTATCTTTTTGCCCTTGTGATACTTCAAGACAGAACCCGAAGTTTTTTGAAAATTTTATACGGAGTGTTGAGATTCCTGATTCCCGTTTCTTTTCTGTCAGGAAATTCTTCAACCATTCTTCCGCATTCTTTGCCATCTCACGGAGATCGTCGAGCTCTTCATTGTATCCTTGGGCAAACATACCTCCTGCGGTAATTTCGAGCGGTGGGGAGTCCACCAAGCTATCCTGCAGTGTTGGAATAAGATCGTTGAGATTTGAGAACGATTCTGATTTTTCTCTGATAAGTGGAGACGTTGCACTCGCACAAACATCTCTCATCACGGGAAACATCGAAAAAGAATCCCGCAAGAACGCGAGATCGCGCGCGTTCCCCCTTCCTGTCACCAAGCGTGCCAATATTCTTTCCAAATCTGCCACGGATTTAAACCCTTGTGTAAGTGTTCGTGACAAATCGTTATTGTTTTGAAGTTCTTCGACCGATTCCAATCGTTCATTTATTTTTTCAGCAGACAGCAATGGTGCCGCCAACCATCCATACAATTTTCGAGCTCCCATCGCCGTACAGCTTTTCTCAAAGACTGACCACAGTGTTGCTTGATTCTCATCGTTTTGGAATGGTTGAAACACTTCGAGATGTCGAAATGTCTGTGCATCCAGTTGCATTGTGTCATCTGTCGAGTAGCGAGTAAGTGTTGCTACGTGCGACAAATCCGCCTTTTGTGTTTCTTCTAAATAGAAAAGAATTGAGGCTGACACAGAGAGAAGAAGTTCTATTTTTTCAATACCAAACACCGATAAGTTTTTCACTCTAAAATGCGTCGTAAGAATATTTTTCGCGCTCTCTGTTTTCAGTTTTTTCCTCGGCGTGGTGTGTGTACGCGGAAGTTTCTTACAGAAGAGTTCGTCTTCAAATATATCACTGGGGATCAAAATCTCCCGTGGACTGAGTCGATACAATTCGTCGAAAAAAGAAATCTCATCTTCGAAGAGTGCCGTCCTAAAATCCCCCGTTGAAATATCAGAATACGCGAGTGCATAATTTTTTTTATCTCTATCAATGGCAACCAGAAATGAGTTCTCTTCTGGTACCAAATTTCCTTTTTCGAGCGACGTCCCCGGTGTTACCACACGCATAACTTCTCGGGAAATCACTTTCGTTTCGGGATCTTCTTTTTGTTCAGCAATCGCTACTTTGTACCCCAAATCAACCAGTTTTTCTAGGTATTCTTCATGGGCATGATAGGGAAACCCACACATCGGCATTTCGTTCTCTGACCCCTTGTGACGGGCGGTAAGCACAATCCCAAGAAGGCGAGAGCAAAGTTGTGCATCTTCAAAAAACATTTCATAAAAATCTCCAAGTCGAAAGAACAAAATCGCATCTGGATTTTGCTTTTTTAGTTCCCAGTATTGCCGTTGAACGGGGGTCGACATTCGACACGCAAGGTAGCAATGTTTTTGTTAATTTTCAACTTGTTTTTCTACATCACCTTCTTGGCAAACATCCAACTCATTTCAAAAATCTGTCGTTGCGTATCGGCAACGGCTTTTGACTGAATGAGAATCGCAAAAATTTGTGGCTCGAAAGAAGTGATCAATAATTTGTCATCAAAAATATTAATTTCATTCTCCACCCAAAAGAGTTTTTGCGGGAGAAGTCGAATTTCTCGGAAGTATTTTTTGTCATCCGCTCGCACCATACATCCGGGTTCATCATCGGGCGCAAGCCCTCTGAGAAACTTTTTCTTTTTCGCTCGTTTGCTCACGTATTGCTGGTCATAGTCAGGCCAGTGCTCTCTCAAGTTTTTGGAATTCGCGTAGTTGAGAATTTCTGTTCGAGATTTCAAAGTTTCTTCGTACGCTTTTTTCACCCCCTCGAGTCCTTCAAAAAATTGCACTACTGGTCTTGATTCATTTCCTCCTGCAAGCGATTTGAGAAACGGTACATCTTGTTTCAAATCCTTTGCCCGCTGGGTTACGTCTTTTGCAAAAATCTCCGGTGCGATCGCCGTAAAATACTTCGTGTCTTTTTTATTTGTCTGCGTAACAAGTCCGCGGAGAAGAAGCTTCTCAAGGATCGTATAGGTCGTAATACGATTGTATCCAGCTGTTTTTGCGATACTAGAAACCAATGCCGTTCCATTCTCAAGTACGGCTAAATACACCTGCGCCTCTTTCTCGGATAAGCCCACGTTCATTATATTTTTTAAAACCTTTTTATTCATTGTTCAAGTTGTAATTTTTTTCGACAGCAAATCTATTTTCATTGTTTTCTTATGAATGAGCAAGCCTTTTTTTTGTTTGTAATTTTTTCTGACACCCTTTTTTTGAGCATGAGAAATAGTTGCTCGCAATGCTTCTAGACCCAAAAATAGAGCTCGTAATTCTTAATTCTTTTCATGAATCCAACCGATCCCGATGACCTCCGAAACTTTTTAGAACTCCCCTATAGCGAACTTGAAAAACGAAATTTGGAAATGAAAAAATTAGCGGAAACTGGGAAACCTGACAGCTTCATTAAACAAAAAGTCATCAAATATCTCACCGATGAAATGCCCGTTAAGGCCGTAACAATCGCATTCTCGGATCTAGAAGGAAAAATGCATATGCTCGATTATGACAAGAACTTCTTTCTTGGGGGATATGAAAATCTCACTTTTGATGGATCATCTGTCTGCGGACTCGCAGAATTAAAAATGTCAGATTTAAGACTCAAGCCCGATTGGAAATCGTTTCGAATTTTGCCGGCTGATATTTTTGGAGCGGGAAAAGTAATGATGTTTGGATTTGTTTGTAACCATGATGGAAGTTATTTCCCAAGTGATTTTAGGGGACGGTTGCAAAACTATGTTGATAAGCTCGGTAAGTCTGGAACCAAAGTAAACATGGCTCCGGAGATTGAAGGGTTTTTATTGGAAGGAACAGATGTGGAACAAAAATATGACGAAGATGATGGATTTGTACTTGTAACTCCTGGAGGATATTTCAATGCTTTACCAAAGGACCGACTCCGTCAGTTCATGGATAAAGTGGCCGAAGTCCAACGTGCGCTCGGATTTGAAAATGAAAAAGATCATGGGGAAGTGGCCCCGTCATCGTTTGAGATCAACTACAAATATACCGAAGTCATGACCGCCTGCGATCAAGTTCTGATGTATAAACTCACTGCCCGACAAATTGCGAAACTTATGGGATTTACCGCTTGCTTCATGCCAAAGCCGATCATGGGTATCAATGGATCAGGAATGCATGTAAACATCAGCTTTGAGAAAGGTGGAAAAAATGTTTTCTTCGATGCAAAAGGTGAACACGGCGTTTCGAGTTTGGCGGAAAAATTCATCACGGGAATTTTATACTACGCACCAGAACTTTGTCTCACATTGTGTCCAAGTGTGAATTCGTACCGACGACTCGACCCAAATTTCGAAGCGCCAAATGAGATTAAATGTTCAAACTGTGATCGAAGTTCAATGGTGAGAATTCCCCTTGGGAATGCGAAATCTGCACGAATTGAAATCCGTTCTGTCTCGCCTGATATCAATCCATATCTTGCGATGTTTGTCATGCTCAATGCCGGAATGTCTGCTGTTGATGCCAAACCAAAAGACTACAAAGAAATGATTGAAAAAATGAAAACACGAAGAACGAAAAAACTGTGGGCACATATTTACGATGCGATTTCATCATTCCGGAAATCAGAATTTCTCATGGGAATTGTGGGCGAAAATGAAATGAAAAAATACATTGAACTCAAAGAAGCCGTTGCCAATCGAAGTCCTAAAGAATTGGGACATCGGATAAAACGAAGCGAGATTGTTCATCACCATGAAATCACGAACCAGATTTTGTGGAATGATTTCTAGAACAGCTCGCCCCCTCATTGACATCCTGGGTAAAAAGGCGTAAAAAGTGCCCACAAAGAATGAATGAGAACATCGTCGTAACGAATTACGAAACAAAGGAGAAACATCTTTATGTTCCCCCGAAAGAGATTCGAATTCTTCTTCAAAAACATCCTGCACTACAAGCTATTGCAACAAAGATTGGAGCAAATCCTGTTCTTCAAAAACTTGTAGGAAATATTATCGGAACGGAATCTTTTTCCGTGAATCATAAACGAACACATCACGCTGATGGAATAAATACCCCTGTTCTTCCGAGTGATGGATACCTCACTCGATCAGAAATTTCAGACGAAGGAATCAGTACTGTTCTCGGACATCTTGAAATTGATATCAAGAGAATGCTTGGACTCTCTCAGGATTCAGATTCTGTCTTTCATAAAGAAATAGGGAACAAGTTTAAAAATATCAAAGGAGGGCAGCACGATTTAGCGATTCTCAAACCTCAGCACAAACACTGTTGCAGTGTGCCTTTTCGAAGTACTGTTAAAAACATTTACCGAGTGGGAAAAGATGGATCCATTCTTCCTGATAAAATTGCGAATAATAAAATTCACGAAAAAACGTACAGCACCGATCCAGAATTTGCACGAGTAAACGCTGATGATCTCAATATTTTTGATGGGAACCAGCGGATGGTTTTTGTTTTGGAAACTGAAATTGATGGCGAACCAATGGAATACATGATGGTGGCTCACGCGGCAGCATTTGTGAGTGGGATTGAGTCACTCATCAACAATGGGCAGGAAATATCCCCCGGAACGCCTTTGTTTAAATTCCATCAAGGATCATCGCTTTCTACTCTTTGGCCAAAAGAGTTTTGTGAGAAGTTCCAAACACTTCCCGAAGTTGAAGCACTGACTACAAAAAACAAAGTCCTCGAAGTGTTGGAGGGGCAGGTGATTTATGAGCGAATCTAGGTTTTAATTGGATCCGGACCAAAAAAATAAAATAACTCTTAGATACGTATCCTTTGGGATACGTATCTTAATGGCTCCGGACCGCTCTGGGGTCCGGAGCCTAGTTTTATTTCTCCCACTCTATTTTCCAATCTTTTTCAGCAAAAAATTTAGGAATGTCTGATTCTTGTTCTACCCAATTATTGAAAAGGTATTCATATTTCTCATCTTCCTTTAGTTCTTCAATATTTATATAAACACCTCCATCTGGTTCTTCATCTTTTATAAGAACCATTTTCCATCCTGTTATATCACGTTGTACTCCATTTATGGTTTCCGTTCCTTTTTTAACGATGCCGGTATTAAGCGTGGAATACATGATTATGGAATGAATTTTACATGATTGATTATAGAAGAACTAGTTGCATTTGGGGAATCAAATAGCTCGAAATGAACATGTGGATTATCTCCATAAAGAGATTCTGGATCCATTCGAAACCGTCTTAAGCCATCTGCACTTCTGTAACCATGTGGTCCATTTTGTACATACCCTTTTCCCAAAAAACTCTCCGTTGCCTCTAGTACTTCATCTGTATTTAACCAATGTTGACTTGTGCTCATTTGCCCTGGTTCCAACTTCAACGTTTCTGCAATAACATCATCTATTTTCCTATAATCAATAACCTTCCCACCCGCTCTCACTACATCATCCATAATCATCGTCTTCCCTCCGATTGTCACCCCTGCCAACTTTGGTTGTGGAATAAATTTATGTAATGCGACTGCAATATCATCTACCCATGCTGTAAGTTTTCCCGCCTTCCCAATCTTTCCTATTGGAATAAAACTTAATATCACCGCAGCAACAATCGCCCCTTTCTCTCTGTCGTCCGCGTTTGCAATACTGGCTTGAATACTTTCCCATGCATTATCAATTGTTGTTTTTCCTTCGATAAGAACCTCTGGTACATTTTCCTTCAAATACTCTGTCATCCCTACGGGATCAGTAAGAAGTGAAAGCATGAGTTGCTTCTTCATTTGATCAAACTTCACAACTACTTTTGCAATTTCAATCCATGTGAGTGGATTGAGGAGACTTAAAATTCCTTCTACTTCTGATTTCACTCCATCAAGTACCCCTAGTCCAAATTTCAGTGGAGAACCTACTGAAAGTAATTTCTGAAGACTTATTTGTGTTTCTATTTCAAATTCAGCCTCCCTTCCAATGTTCAATACTTCTGCTCTCTTCGCCTCCACAATCGCCTCGGCCTCGGCAATGATCTCTGGGGTCTCCGCAATTTCTTCTACCGTTGCCACAACCGAAATATGAACTGGCTCAGGAATTTCTACTTCTGGAACAGGTGAGACTGCCTCCACCTGCTGGCTCGCCAGAGACACTTTCACTTGACCAAGAACCGTCGCAGGTTGCGTTGTAATCGCCACTCCGTTGCTGTCGGTACGAATTGTTGTCTGAGCAATTCCTGCGTATTCTGCCCCCACCACAGCACCTGTGTCACGATAGACGGCCGTGTAGGTTCCGTTGTCATTTCGTATGTACGTAACTGGATCCTTTGTGCTCAAGCTTCCATCTGAAACCCCCTTGGTAATGCCATCAAAATATTTTGTCTTTTGAGCGATTCCTTCTGGTGTCTCTGAGAAATACATGTGACGCACCATCGGTGCAACCATTATTGATTCATCAAATGCGAGTGGATTCTTTGCGGTGCGAACACTTGCCGCTAAATTGTTCTGTTGAATGATGATCTGACTGTCTCGCACATTTGAAAAGTGCGTTATGAGTTCTGTCGGATCGACTGCGGTAAGATCCTCTCCAAGAAAAGCCTTTATTTCCGTTTCGACGATCGTAGCTGTAAGTTTGTCTTTTTGTCGTTCTTCAACTGTTTTATTGAGCCATTGCGCAGAAATAAATGAGGAAGCTGTTTGCGTCGCCACTTCTTTTTCCAGTGTTTCAATTTGCTCTGTAATAACTTTTCTATATTCCTCATCTTCTTGTTGGAGACTTCCAAGTCTCGCTCCAAGAGCTTTCATATTTTCTCGGTGCAAAAGAGGATGTTGCCTATAAAATCCCTGCCATCCATTGTAAGCATTAATCGCCTCCTGGTGAGCATTTTTAGCAAGCCCACGAAGCGTGGAAATAATTCTTTCATCATACGGAACATAATCTCTCATGATATATTGCGCATATCGTGCATATTTTTGCCCCCAATAATCCCCACTCTGGCCAATTCTTTGTTTCGATCGACCCCAATCATCTTGTACGACCCAACTATTGTTTTGAACTCCTGTACGTTCGAGATATTCCTCAAATGTATAAGCAATCGGCGTTTCTATTTTCTCTTTTGTTTGTTGTATTTCTGCATCGTACGGAGAAGGCTGTTCGAGCATTTCTTTCAAAGCTGATATCTCACTTTGAATCGTGTCTGCATTGAGAACTGTTGCTTTTTGTACTTCAAAAAACTTGCTCTTCGGTCCTGAATTTTCAAGTCCCATCAAATATTGAATCACTTGTTTTTTCGCCGGATCCTCTTTTCTTTTTTGTGCATAATTTATTCGATTCTGTTTTTGTTTATCATTAAAATTCTTTCTTTTTTCTTCTCTTATCTTTTTTGTACACGCTATTTTTTTAAAAATACTTCCGGTTCGATATGCTTTAATTTGTTTACGCGTTTCGTCATATTTTTTCTGGTAGTACGCAATGGATGCATCCATATTGTGTCGTGCTCGGATACTGAGCCAATAATCCCTTCCGTTCGCGTAAGGCGTCCAGTATTCTCGAATACCCGTTATCATCTTTTGATGCTCTGCCGAAAGTTCATACAATTGTTTATCAAAAACACGTTCAATTTCTTCTGAATACACTTCCGCATGTGCAATGACTGCGTTTTTCGAAGGGTCCATTTTCTTTTCCAATTCCACGAGTTCATTCCCCACGTTTACAATTTTTGATTGAATTGTCGCAATTAATTTATCGCATTCTTTTTTTTGTGCTCCAATGGTGGCATCAAAAGTAAGTTTTGCTGCAACGAGTGCGGCATTGAGATAATTTATTTCTTCTTCTTTTTCAAATACTGGTTTGTAGAGTTCGTAGAATTCCTGGGTCACCGTCTCTACGGTCTCGGGAGATGGTGGTGTTAGTGGTTCTTCATAAGGAAAAATTTCGTGAATTGGGGTCACGTAATCAATCTCTTCAATAAATTCTTGGCGGTATGTAACTTGACGGACCGTTTCATCAATCATTTCTTTTTTCTCTTTAAAAGAGTTTGTGTATTTTTCAAAGACCGTCGTAAGTACTTTCTTTTGGGGGGCAAGAATCTGATCAAGTTCCTTTACTTTTCGAGCATAAAAATCACTTCGTGTTTTAGCGACATTTTGATATTGATAATTGTAAACTGCGTAACGAACAAGATCGTTATAAAGTGCATCTGCAGCTCTCTTAATATTTTCTATTTCTACTTGGCGCTCTGCCTCGAATTTCACATTCCAATCTTCTCTCACCATGGCTAAAATTTCCTGTGTTTTTTCTGGATGATTCAACAATCTATCTTCAGCTGTCGGTAGTTGTTCATCAAAAAAACTGGTTAATCCTTTTTCTGTTAGAAGTTCTCCTGAAAACTGTTTCCATCCATTTTTAAGTCGAACCGTTTCTTCTGTCATAACCATCTCTATGACTTCTTTTTCCAAAAATTCCGGGAGATCTTCTGGGAAAAATTTCCCTTGTGACAATTCTTGAATTTCTTCTTTCGAAAGCTCTGCTAAAACGCTTTGAAATGTCGATTCGAATTCCGCTTTTTGTTTCGCTTGGCGAATAGAAATATAACTTTGAACCTGTGAAAGAAGTTCCCGTGCTTTGTTTTTGAACGTATTTTCATTTTCCAATTTGCTACTCGCTTTCTGCCAAAATTTCCATGTCTTGGGATACCAATCTGGAAATTCATATACTCTTGAATCACTTCTTACGGCACCATAAAAGGAACTATAGTTCTCATTATTTGTTTCGAATTTCTCTTTATAAAAAATATCAAGCTCCACTTCCCATTCAAGCGGTTCCCCCTCTTCTCTTTTTTTCCACCACGCTTGATACATCACAAGAAGAACTCCCGCTGCAATTGGCAAACCTCGTTCATAGGCAAATGTTGACCAACTTACATCTGTCCCCATCGCTCGCCCATCTGCCAACATATTTTCTTCTGTGGAAGAAAAATGTTTTTCAAAAAAGGATTCCATTTGCTCCGCGTCACCGGTTAGAAGTTCTGACTGGTTTTGAATTTTTTCTCGATACCAAAAATCATACACCTTCTGAAATGTGGTGCCGCTCAATGCTAATTTTTTACTAAACTGATTCCAGTCTTCTGGCTTTTTTAAAATAAGCCCGGCCGATGTTTCTCCATACAATCCCAAAAGTTCAAAATTATTTCTCAATAATGATTGAACGTCACTCCTTTCGAGGATGGTTTGTATTGTCGCCTCATCGAGTTCTTCAAATTGTGTAGGCGTAATAGTTCCAATCTGAATAATGTCATTTAATCGCTCCTGAGGAAGAACGGGATCAAATGCATAAACAGAATATTCCGCCATCACGAGTAAATACGTGACAACGAGGATTGTGAGGAATTTTTTATTTTTCCGAGAAAGTCTCATCTGTGGGGTCAAAAAACAATTCTCATACTTATGATTCCTTGTTCAATGGGCAAGCAGCCCAACTCGTTCCTATTTTTAACGTTTTTGAGACTATACCAATCACCTTCCACTAAAATGTGAAGGAAAAGTGAAAACTTGGCTCCGGACCCCATAGCGGTCCGGAGCCTGGACTTTTAAAAAGATACGTATCCCTGAGGATACGTATCTAACTCTGTTCTATTTGGTGGGTTGGGTGGGGATACTTGTCCCGCTCTGCGGGACTGCGTGACGTCGTCGCTTCACTCCTTGTATCGAACCCAATCGCTTCGCGATTATCTGGGTTCTCGCTCCAATACAAAAGACAAAAAACTGTAGAGGCAAGCTCTACACTTTTTTGTCTGGTGGGTTGGGTGGGGATACTTGTCCCGCTCTGCGGGACTGCGTGACGTCGTCGCTTCACTCCTTGTATCGAACCCAATCGCTTCGCGATTATCTGGGTTCTCGCTCCAATACAAAAGACAAAAAACTGTAGAGGCAAGCTCTACACTTTTTTGTCTGGTGGGTTGGGTGGGGCTCGAACCCACGGCCAAAAGCTTAAAAGGCTTCTGCTCTACCACTGAGCTACCAACCCGGCGCTTATATTCCTTGTTTATAATGGTGGAGCTACAGGGACTCGAACCCTGAACCCCCTGCTTGCAAAGCAGGTGCTCTAGCCAATTGAGCTATAGCCCCGTTTGTTACAAACCAGGAATAAATTTTCCGACGGTAGCATTGAGGAAATCCCCCAATCCGCCTGCAATCCACATGAATGAAAGTATCGTAATCGCTAATCCAAGCAGTTTAATAAATGTATATGTTCCCCCTCCGCCGAACCATTTTTCTGCGAATGGAACCTCGCCCGTGAAGTTAACCACACGGTCGGAATAAATTATCATTAAGATGCCAGATGGAATCAAAAGCCAAGCAATCATGTGCAACGAAAAGAACAATAAGCGCGAAGATTCTATAAATCAAGAGTTTTTTGTCAAAAGGATTTGAGAAAAACCGCTTTTTCTGGTACAATACAAGGAATGAAAAAGATATTTCTATCGATTCTCTGTGGACTTTTCTTAACAACGGGTATGAGTGTTGTTTCTGCAACTGATAATCTATTGCCACTTGATGGAACGAATTACGACAAGGTTATGACCGATGATAATATTCTTGGTAAGATTATCACTATTCAGGACAACGACAGTAAGACTAATGAGTCTTTATCTAAGACTGACGATACTTTGAAAGCTATATTTAGAGGAAAGAAAGATGGCGGCAAAGGTCTTATCTTTAGAATAAATATGGTTTTAGGGGCTATTGCTATTCTTTTCTTGTCTATATTGGGACTCAAATTTGTCGTGTCCCAAGGAGATGAAGACCATATGACAAAATACAAAACACAGTTTGGATACATAATTATGGGCTTGGCTATTATTTCTGCAGCTGAGTTTGTGGCTTTTGATTTTCTTGATCCTTCGGGGGGAAACGATATTTTACAAAGCTCGGACTTTACAGATGCATTTTATAAAAAAATAAATCAAATTAAACTTTTTATTGAAATCCTTGTGGTGGGAGTTGTTCTCGTAAAAATGCTTATGTCTGGATACGACCTTATTGTTCGAAGTGAACAAGATGAAGCGATTGCTAAAGAAAAAACCTTCTTTCAATCTTTTCTTTTTGGAACGATCCTTATCTTACTCGCAGAAGTTATTGCTCGCATTTTGAGTGGAAGTAAAACAAAGGGGAATGATGGGGCTGTCGATCTAGAAAGCATTGGTACAGAAGTTTCAGAAGGTGCTAAAGCTGGGATTTCTGAAATCGTTGGTCTTGTCGATTTCTCACTTTCGTTCCTCGCTGTTATGTCCGTTATTATGCTTATACTAGCAAGTACTTACTATGTAATGAGTTTTGGGAATGAAGAGCAAATGGGTCGTGCAAAACGAATTGTGGTTTCCTGTGTCATTGGTGCTATTGTGGCGGTATCCTCGTTTACTATTGCTCGTTTTGTTATTGGATGAAAAAATTTCTTTTAATCGGATTACTTTCTCTTTCGTTCCTCTTTATTGGAGGGAATACTTTGTACGCCGTAGATGCTCCTACAACAATCGATATTTTTGGGCGAGGGGTAGAAGATTTTGATCTGTCTAAACAAACGGATCTTTTTGACTACACAATTTATAAAAAACCTGATGGCACTGGTGAGAAGGAAGCCCTCACTGGAGAATACTCTTTTCGATTCATGGTCGAGAATGTAATTAATTACATTAAGAAACTTCTTGTCCCTATTACAATCCTTTTTATTGTGTGGGCAGGTACGACCCTTATTCTTTCCTCTGGGGAAGAAGAAGAATTTGATCGAAGAAAACGCATGGTATATGCCGCCTTTTTCGGGTGGATGATTTTACTGACAGCAGTTGTCTTGGTGGATTATGTTTTCTTTGGGCAAACAGGGGAGATCTTCAGGGATACAACAACTGCAACTGTTGAGACGCTTGCTCAACGAGGAGTAACCGAACTCCAAGGACTCTTTAAATATTTAGTCACTTTTGCTGTAGCGGTCGGAGTCGCTTTTGTTGTCTTTTCTGCACTTAAATTAATCTTAGCTGGAGGAGAAGACGAAGCGCAGATTTCAAATATAAAGAAACGAATAGTTTATACCGCTGGAGGGATGGCGCTTTTGGTTTCTGCAGAAAAACTTGTTTCTTTTTTCTCAACAAAAGTTCGAAATGGAAGTGATGTCATGATGCTTTCAACTCCTGATATTCCCGACACAATCCGATTTATTGTAGATTGGGGAAATTTCCTCCTGGGACTCATTGGAACAATATCCGTGCTAATGCTTGTATGGGGAGGTGTTCGTCTTATCGCGAACTTCGGAGTCGATGAACAAGCTATCGATAACGCAAAAAAAACTATTATGGCTGCCGCCATTGGTCTCGTTCTCGCCTTCTCGGCGTGGACTTTGATGTGGTTTTTCCTCGTTCACTAAAAATAAGTCTACGAGACTACAAGATTACAATCTATTTTTTTGTAATCCAAATTTGCTATCTCTTGGGGGTTTGGGGACGAGAAGTGTTTGAGCGCCAACGGGACTCGGTAAAAATGTGCTATGCCAATGAGAGCGAGTTTTCTTGTCCCCAGAACTTTTTGGTTCTTTTTGGTTACAAAAAGAACATTCTCCTCGATATCTATCTTTAATAAAGGATCCCACATATCCCTTCGGGATTCTGTGATGACAGAGAGCGAATTGCATTTTTCCCCTTTTCGGGTACAAATTAATTCCCTGATAATGAAAAACAAACAAACATTTACGCACTCTCTCCTCGATTGGTATAAAGTGAACCGTCGAGATTTACCATGGAGACACACAACCGATCCTTACGAAATTTGGATTTCTGAAATTATGCTCCAACAAACGCAGGTTTCTCGTGTGGAGAAAGATTTTTATTCTCAGTTTTTAACAGCCTTCCCCACCGTTGAAGATTTGGCGAATGCGACGTGGGAAGACGTGTATCCTGTCTGGAAAGGACTCGGATACTATGTTCGTGGAAAGAACGTCTTGAAGGCGGCTCAGAAGATTGTGAAGGACTTTGGAGGGAAACTCCCTCGTGATAAACAGAAACTTGAATCGCTCCCAGGAATTGGCGAATACACCGCTCGTGCTATCTTGGCATTTGCGTGGGATGAACAAATTCCTGCCATTGATACGAATATTTCGAAAATAATTTCTGTTCTTTGGGTTGGGGAAAATATTGAATCGGTTGCAAAAGAACTCGTGTCCTATGCCACAAGCGGACGGGATTGGAATAATGCCATGATGGATCTGGCAACGGTCTTACGAGCCGGAGGAACAATTGATGCGCCTCTTCATGCTTTCTTTCCGACAATTACACGTGATCTTTTTATTCCTGAACGGAATGCGAGAGGCGTTTCTAAGAAAAAAAAGTTTCGAATCGAAGTCGGTGCAGCCTGTATTTATCAGGATGGAAAATATTTAATTCAAACGCGGCCAGAAGGAAAAAGCTTTGTTGGGAAATGGGAATTCCCTGGCGGAAAAAGAGAAAAAGGAGAAAACTTTCGAACGTGCGTGAAACGGGAAATTAAAGAAGAACTCGATATTGAAGTTTCCGTTCGTCCTCATTTTTATGAAATAATTTTGCCGTTTAATAAGGTCGAACTCTTGCTTCGATTTCATCGATGTCAGATTCAAAAAGGTGAACCAAATCCCCTTGAAGGACAAAAACTTGATTGGGTAGCCCCTGTAGATTTCGACAAGGTTGAATTTCTTGATACAAACGGTGGAGCGTTGGAAAAATTAAAAACAATGCGAGTGTGAAACCATTTACGATTTACGATTTCGGATTGCTGATTTTTCTTTCCCTGTCATTCCGGCTTGCCCGGAATCGGATAAGGATTCTTCACTTGCATGGAAGCGCTTAGCGCCACACCTGTTTTATTTCTAGAAATTATAAATTTTCTTCTCTCCTTTTTAACTCTTTAACTCTTTGTCTTTTTAACTTGTCCTATCCTTAAGCTTATTAACTTGTCGACTCGTGAGCTCGTTGACTTCAAAGCTTCTTTTGGGCTAAAATTGCGAACGATGGCTAAACGACGAAAATCTCCGAGCGTAAAAATTCCTGCTGCTGTTCTTCGGCGAGAAGCTGAAAAAATGGCACGAAAAATGAAGATCGCTGAAAACAAAAAGGATAAACGCCGAGAGATGCGTGAACGTGCGAAAGTGCGAGCCACAAGAAAAGTATCCAAACAAAAAGTACAAACGGAGCAATGGGAATCTTTTTTATCAGATTCGGTGATGCGAGAAATCATTGGCGGTGTTTGGATTGTGTGTGCCGTCCTTTTGTTTGTGCTGTTCTTTGGAGAAACTGATTTTTCGATCTCCATATTGGCATTTTTCAAAACCGTGTTTGGTATCGGCGCATGGCTTGTTCCTCTTTGTATGGTAGGATTTGGAGTCTTTCTCTTTACCAATAGAGAGACCTTATTCCCTCCTGCGAGAATTTTGGCACTCCTGCTTTTCTTCTCTTCTGTCTTGGGATTAATAAATCTTTTCATACCGCATGTGGATTCGTTAGCCCTTTCTGGAAGTTATGGAGGAGCTCTTGGATTTGCAATTGATTTCTTCCCACGAGAATTTTTGGGGACGATCCCTACTATTATCATCTTGCTCGGAATCCTCTGGGTGTCCGGAGTACTGGGATTTGGGATTCGTGTTTCAGAACTTTTAAGAGGAAAACATTTAAAACAAATTGATATTGAAAAATCCGGAAAAGTTATTGAAACAAAGCCTGCGAAAATGACGAAAGAAGAAAAAGAGGAAATGAAATCAGGACGATTTAAAAACGAATTGGAGATTATCGATTCCTCAACCAAGGGGAAAAATGGGAAGGCCATTGTGAATCTCGACAAGACGGACGAACTCACGGCTGCGAAGAATCGTGAACTCGGTGGGCAGTGGGAACCCCCAAACGTAGATCTGTTGAAAGATACAACATCAACTATTGTCGTTGATGAGACGGATCTCCGGAGAAAGGCTGACATTATCCGTGAGAAACTCGAACAATTTGGAATTGAAGTAACTATGAAATCTGTGCACGTCGGACCGACGGTGACACAGTTTACATTGGAACCTGCAGCCGGAGTGAAACTGACGAAGATTACCGCTCTCAAGCGTGATTTGGCTTTAGCATTGGCAGCTGAGAATTTGCGAATCGAAGCCCCTATTCAAGGGAAAGCTTTGGTGGGAATTGAGATTCCAAATAAAGATCGATCGGTTGTTGGGATGCGAGAGATTTTGGAATCAGAAGCGTGGGCAAATGAAAAATCCGATTTGAAATTGGCTTTCGGACGAGATGTGGCGGGGAAACCAATCGTTGCCAACTTGGCAAAGATGCCCCACTTGATGATTGCCGGAAAAACAGGATCTGGAAAATCAGTCGCCATGAATGCGTTCCTGTGTTCGCTCTTGTGGCAAAACTCTCCAGAGAAATTGAAACTTATTTTGGTGGATCCGAAACGTGTAGAATTGACGCTCTACAACCATCTACCTCACCTTCTCACGCCCGTTATTGTGGAGCCTGAGAAATGCGTTTCGGCGCTGGCTTGGGCGGTAGCGGAGATGAACCGTCGATATAAAATGTTCTCTGAAGCACGATGTCGAGACATCACAGAATACAACGAGAAGTCTGATAAAAAAGAACCGTTCATTGTTATCGTTATTGATGAGTTGGCAGACCTCATGATGGTAGCTGGAAAGGATGTAGAAGCCGCTATTTGTCGAATCGCTCAGATGGCTCGAGCTGTTGGAATGCACTTGATTATTGCGACGCAAAGACCGTCTGTAGATGTGGTAACCGGACTCATTAAGGCCAACCTCGCATCGCGTATCGGATTTAAGGTTTCCTCTGGAATTGATTCGAGAACTATCCTCGATGGTGTCGGAGCCGAAGACTTGCTTGGATTTGGAGACATGCTGAGCTTAGACGGAAACACCGGAGCTATTACACGAATTCAGGGAATCTTTATTTCAAATGAAGAAGTGGAACGCATTACGAATCACATTAAATTACAGTTTCCTGAAATGGTGGCGAACGATGAAATCACATCTCAGTCCATCGAAGGAATGGCGAAGGGAGGGGTCCTCACTGCCGGAACAAAGGTCGAAGGTGGTGATGTTGATAAAATCTACGAAGACGCTGTAGACGTTGTTGAGGAAATGGGGAGAGCCTCTGCAAGTTTCTTGCAACGACGTATGGAGATTGGATACGCTCGTGCAGCTCGACTCCTCGATCAGATGGAAGCCCGTGGAGTTGTCGGTCCTTCCAAGGGAGCGAAACCAAGAGAGGTGTATGGGAGGCGGAAAGAATAAAACTCTCCTTGTCATTCCGGATTTATTCCGGAATCTAACTGTAAAAATAAAACATATGTTGCGCGCTAGCGCTTTTGAATAAAAGCCCAACTCATCCGATCCTGGGCAAGCCAGGATGACTGATTACTTTTCTTTTTACATTTTACCTTTAACCTTTTTCATCGCTTGGTCGTTGTGTTTACGGCTTATTCATGGTATAATAAGGAGATGGGTATTAAAAAAATAGAACAACTCTTAAAAAAACATCCCGAGAACGATATTTTTCAGAAAATTTTAAAAGCTTTGCCTGGATTTGATGACCGAGAATTACGAATTTTGGGAAATTTATTAACAAAGGGGGCAACCCTTAAGAATGTAAAAATGGTTGTTAATAATTTAGAACTCGCACTAAATAATTTCGCAAAACTCCCCCTGGATATGAAAAAATTTGAATTAAAGATTTTAGAACAACAGAGTCGGAAAAAGACAAATCCTGATGATATTTTAAAAGAACTTGATCAAAATGCTTGAAAAAGAAAATATTCCTGTTTTTAAAATTGAAAACAAAGTTGGCATCGATGAAATTAAAGAAATTCATGAGTATCTAGATGAAGCTGAAAAATTGGGTCAACAAACTGAAGCCCTTTTAGCTTTATTGGAACAATGGGAATCCCATTACAAAATGAATGAACCGGGATCATTCGATGGTGAAATAACTCCAAACTTGAGTGAGGAAGAACTCACTCAACCATATCACCAATTGGATGCCCATTACAAATGGGCAATTGAAACAAGGCAAAAAGCGTTTGTGAATGCCGTTTGTTTGGCAAAATTCGCAAGCAAAATTTCTACCTATAAAAAAAACGAAAAAGAAAATCCGAACATTCTCTCGGGGGAGGAAAGTGGAAATAAAAAAATAGAGAACTTTCACTTTAATATGAATGATCAAATTCTTAATAATGATGGAAATGATTATATGAAACAAATAATGCAGAGAGTTACAAATGTTCATGAATTATTCGGATTATCTTCAATTCCAACTTCTGTTTGCATTTCATCCTCTTATTTTTTACAAGCAACTTATGGGTATGAAGATAAAGATAAAAATGGAGAACCTATGAAACCGGGAGAAAGCTGGATTACACTTGGAGAAGCATATTTTTCTGGTAAACTTTCAAAATATGGCCCAAGTTTCATAGATCATGAGACTTTTCATCAGATTGATGATTATTTATTTAAAATAGAAGATAACGAGAACTTTGAAGCCATTTTTAAAAAGCATAAAAACGAAGGATATATGAATTTCTTAAGTGAAAGACTTGTATTTAAAAATGCAGCAGGCGGGCATCCCATGGACGACGAAAGAGAATTTTTTTGTTCTTTCTTACACAGTCTTCAAAATCCGAACATACTAGAAATACTCCTTCCCGAGGGAAATATTGAAGAGGGGATGTTGCTTTTGGTCGAAGATACTGCGGTTGTGCTACTTAAAATTTTAAAAAAAATAAAAAAAGAGCACAAAATAGAAAATATGCCGATTGAAAAACAACTACAAGCTGTTTTGAATTATACGAATAATATCCCTCATTCTTATAATTTTTTCGAATCGAACGAACTGAAGAAGTAGAAATAGAAATTTCTCCCCCTTGCAGGGGGAGCGAGAGGGGGTATAGAAAACACCCCACCTAACCTCCCCTCAAAGGGGAGGAATTTTTTTAAGATTCTTGAGTTTTTATCGCTTGGTCATTGTGTTTTCATCGTTTTTGTGGTACAATGAGGAGATGAATAAGACTGTGAATACGTTTGATATTCTCACTTGTGGGTCAATCACCCTCGACACCTTTGTGGAACCAAACGAGATGGATATTGTGAAGCAAGAAGGCGAAGAAGATGCTATGGCGTTTGAAATTGGACAAAAAATACGAATGCGAACTGTCGCTCGTCACGTAGGAGGAGGAGCTGCCAATACGGCGGTTGGTTTTTCAAAGATGGGATTTAAGACTGTTTGCCTGGGAACCATTGGGAAAGACGATCATGGAGCTTTTATTCAACATCAATTGAAGTCTGCGAAAGTGGAAACCAAGTTTCTCAATATACAGAAAGAGGCCCCATCAAGTGCTTCTATTATTTTTATGACCCCTGACGGTCGCAGAACGGTTTTTAATGAACGAACGACGCATGGAAAGTTTGAGCATTTTCCACACGGAGTTCCTCACACCAGAGCCTTGTACATGGGACATCTAGACGAAATAGAAACGGAGATCTTTGATCACCTGCAAACCTGGAAAGAAAAGAATCCAAAAAGTGTTATTGCGTGGAATCCAGGAAAAACACAGTTCTCTCTTGGTCTCAATCACTTCAAAAGCATTCTTCATTTAATTGATCTTCTTATTTTGAATGTTGAGGAGGCGGAACTCTTTGTGCAGAAACAAGCAAAAGAAATGCCGACCTCGGATCTCAAAACAAAACCCCTCTTCCCTGCGAACCGCACAACAATTGCTGATGTACGAACACATGCACAAATGTTTTTGGAAGCGGGGGTGAAAAATGTATTTATTACTGACGGGATTGGTGGCGCACAATATTTTGGAGTCGATGGCATGCATCTTTATTTACCAGCATACAAAAACGTTCCCTCTGTCAGCACACTAGGGGCAGGCGACAGTTTCTCTGTGGGGGTGGTTTCCGCTTTTCTGCAAGGAGAAGATTCTGCCACGCAACTTCTCTGGGGAAGTGCGAATGCGAGTTCTGTCATACAACAATTTGGAGCACAAAAAGGCCAGCTCACGTGCGCTGACATGAAAAATATCAAGTACTAAAAAACCCCGCAGAGCGGGGCTTTTTTTGATTTGTAATAAATCGTCGTCTCTCTTTCTTCTTAGGTCGTTGGTGCCTCCATGCTTCCGGCTCCAAGTATTGTATTTACCAATGCGTATGAGATGAGAATCACAACGATTCCAATCGCAGCGTAGAGAAGAATTTTCTTTCCTTTTTCTGCTCCTGCATCGTCTCCACCTGAAGTGATGTAGAGAAATCCTCCGTAAATCACCATGATAGTGGCAACAAGACCAAGGAAGTAAAGGAAGTAGTTAACGATCATTGTTAACGCTGAACGGAAAGATCCTTCATATCGACTTGTCGCAGCGGACAGTGTCTGTGGTCTATCTGTATCGGTAATAAAACCACCTTGTGCGCCACCTTGTGCAAAACCAATATCAGCTGTAAGACCAGCTGCGAGACCGAGAGCAAGTAACATTCCGAGAACGGGAGCGATGAATTTTTTCATTCTTTGTGATTATAAAGGGTGAAAGAGATTTATTTTTCTTCTGCTCTAGAGTATAGAATAAGAGCGAGTAAAAACAAAATTTTTAGAAACGTTTTTTATATTTTCCAATAAAGAATTCTTTTTTGCAAACTTTTTTTAAAAGATACTCTCTTCGGATGCCTTTTCTGCACTAGGTTCCTGGCTGCTCTATACTTCCTGATGCCAAGATTGTATTTACGAGTGCGTATGAGATGAGCACCACAATAAGACCAACTGCTGCATACATGAGGATTTTCTTTCCTTTTTCTGCCCCTGCATCGTCTCCTCCTGAAGTGATGTAAAGAAATCCTCCGTAGATCACCATAATAGTGGCAATGAGTCCGAGGAAGAAAAGAAAGTAATTTACAATCGTTGTAAGTGCTGTTCGGAAAGATCCAACATAATTCCCTGTTGCTGCTATCAATGTTGATGGTCGATCTGTATCAGAAATTAATCCTCCCTGTGCTTGGGCAAATCCAATATCGACTGTCAAAGCTGACATGAGACCGATTGCAAATAGAAGGCCGATGATGGGAGCAATGAACTTTTTCATAGAAATATGTTAGGAGTCGAAAATTCGACTTCTTTAATTTTCAAACAAAAAAAGTGATTTGGCAAATTTTTTTTCTATTTTTTTGTTATACTCTTCCCGATGAATCTTTCGTTTCTTTTGGAAAAGACCATTCGCACTACGCGCCCTCATCTCGCGAAACTCGCTAAAATGGAGGTGTTTACGGTAAAAGATCTTTTGGAATTTTTCCCGAGAGCCGTTGAGTCAGCAGAGATTACGTCAGGTTTTCAGAACATTCAGTTAGGTATTAAAAATACCGTATCGGGCGTCATGACCGATGTCCGAAGTGAGAAAACGGCACGAGGCAAGAAGATTGCGAAAGCAGCCCTCATTCTTGATGACAGCTCTGTGATTGATGTGATATGGTTTCAAGTTCCTTATATTTTGAAAAATATAAAAGATGAATCTCGTCTCTTTCTGGTGGGAAAAATTGATCGCAGTTATGGAAAGATCCAAATTCTGAACCCCGAGATTCACTTAAGTAAAAATATGCATGTAGGTGGCGTACGCGCCATTTACCCAGAATCCCCTCCCATAACGAGTAAATGGTTGCGAGAAAAAATGGCAGGGCTTCTTCTTTTTGCAAAGGATTTCCCTGAGATTCTTCCATCACCAATCCTTAAAGAGGAAAATTTTTTAGGAAAAGTGGAGGCAGTCAAAGCTATTCACGCTCCTAAAAGTGTTGAAGAGTGGGCGAGTGCCCGCACACGATTGGGATTTGAGGAGGTGTTTGAAATTCAAACAAGAGTGCTTCAAGAAAAATTTATCAGAGAAAAAGAAGCGATCAATCCTTACCAGGTAATGCTCGATGCCGAGCAAGTGAAGGTGGATCTAAAACGAGCCTCCTTTGAACTCACCCTAGCGCAAAAAAAATGTTTGTTTCAGGTTTTTAAGGATTTCGAGAAAGACCGCCCCGCTCATAGATTGATGCAGGGAGATGTGGGGTCGGGAAAGACAATTGTGGCATTTCTCGCGAGTCTGCCGATTTTGAGAATAGGAGCACAGGTCGCCTTCTTGGCCCCAACGGAAATTTTGGCAAAACAACATTTCGCAAATGCGTTGAAATTTTTCGGGTCAGAGTTTTCTGTGGAATTATTAACGGGATCGGTCACCGCTAGCAAGAAGAAAAACATAAAAGCGAAACTCAAAAATGGAGACATTAAAGTAATCATTGGAACGCACGCGATACTGACCGAAGACACCGTATTTAAAAATCTTGGGTTCGCTGTTATTGACGAACAGCATCGATTTGGAGTTATGCAGAGAGCGCTCTTAGCAAAGAATCACACTCACGTGCTGGCGATGACCGCGACACCGATACCACGAACGCTCGCATTAACAATATATGGAGATCAGGATTTATCGGTGATTGATGAAATGCCTCCAGGGCGAAAACCGATTATCACAAAAGTCATTTCTGACGAACGAACAATTACGAAATGTAATTATTTTATTGATGACCAGATTGGAAAAAAGAGACAAATCTTCTGGGTTTGTCCGCTCATAGACGAGTCTGACAAAATAGAGGCAAAGAACGTAAAAGAAGAATTTGATCGTATCGCGAATGAAGTATTCCCGAAGCGGCGGGTGGAATTTCTCCACGGAAAAATGAAACCAAAAGAGAAAGATGGTGTCATGCGACGGTTCAAGGATAAAGAATTTGATATTCTTGTTTCGACAAGCGTGATCGAAGTGGGCGTTGATATTCCCGATGCCACCGTGATGGTGATTGAGAATTCGGAACGATTTGGACTCGCTCAACTCCATCAATTCAGGGGACGAATCGGACGGAATGATATGCAGTCGTATTGTTTCCTCATGGTGGGACAGAAGGATGACGCACAGAAAGAGCGTTTAAAAGCCATGGAGAAATCCACCAACGGGCTCTATTTATCCGAAATAGATTTAAAGATACGAGGGATGGGAGAGATTTACGGACTCAGGCAAGCGGGACTTCCAGACATGAAGTGTGCGGATCTCACGAATTTGGAATTGTTGCAAAAAGCTCGCGATTGGGCGATTACTATTTTGAAAGAAGATATTACGTTAAAAAAATACCCAGCGTTAAAACAGCGGGTTGAAGAGGGCGATGTTTACTTTTAAAAGTTCTCCACCCGCCTTGTCATCCCGACCAACGTGGAGGGATCCCTTTATTTTGCAAGCTTCGAAGCGATTTCTCCGCGGAGCCTGTCCTCGAGAAATCGGGGAGTCGAAATGACAAATGAAAAAATCACAATCGAAAGCGACCTCTTCGGATCCCTCTCCGATAAAAAACAAGGACAAGCTCTCAGCGAGGATGACGAGATTGTTATGGACGAAAAAATTCAACATTTACTTCTCCTCCACCAAGTTCTCCTCTGGTCCTTGGGTAATTGATAGTTCTTCTATATCTCCAAGTTTTTGATTCCGAGCGAGTTGTGGATTGTAGACTTGATAGAAGAGTTCAATGATTTCCGCTGTCTTCAGCGGTTCTACTTTGAGTCCGCAGTTTCCAATCGCTGTCAAAACAACTTCGAGTCGAGTATCCAGCTGTTTCTTGAGTCCTTTGAATTCCCCACGTCGTTTAAGGATGTTCAGCACTGTGTCATCCGGATTCACATAGGACATGAATTTTGAAATCAATGTTTTCTTTTGTGCTCGTGGTGGATCAACAGGAACAACTATGAAAAATCGTTTTTCCATAATGTCAGAGTATTCCACAAGTTTTTGAACATACTCGATGTATTCTGCCATTTGGTCTTTGAGCAACTGGTTCTCAATATTCTTCATCCGCCCTCGCATGTCTGCCAAGTAGGTATCAATATCGAGCTTCCGAGATCGAACCAGGAGTTGAACGGGAAACGTTAATGCATTGAGAAACTGTTGGTAGGAACTAATAATCGCATTTTGCTCCTCTTCTGATTTTAAATTAAAGTTAATTGAAGATACCTCAAGAACGGCTCGAAGTCCCCCATCTTTGAGAATCAAAGTGTTGTCTCTGGCTCCGGCAAATTGAAGATAACGCTGTGTTGACGCAGCTTTGTTCTGCATCAATTTTTTCTTTAATGATTCTTTGTTCGGTTTTGTTCCAAATAAATTCATAGTGTTTGGGGTTTTGATTTTATAACATCCGACTTCTGTCCGTCTAGGAATTTCGCGAGATCTCGCGCTTTTTTCTTACTAAATACTTTTGTCTCTGGATCTTCTTTTTTCTTTTTGGTAAGCGAAGATATACGTGTTGTAAGAGACACAAACGGCTCTCCTCCCTGTTGAATCCAATATCGTTTTGGAAATCTAAAAAAGAAATGTTCGATCAGCAAGAAAATAAACTGCACAAGCGGAATTCCTTTT
>CAZVBV010000003.1:0-26658 GCA_964625805.1 uncultured Candidatus Peribacteria bacterium
GAGTTTCCCAACGGTATCAACGACGGCTTGTGCGGGGATTGCTTTCGCCTCATGATAAGCTTCCAGAAGATCCTCTTCATTACATCCAGAGAGAAAGACGCTCGAAAAGATGAAAAGGAGAAGTGCTATTTTTTTCATTAGACCTAGAATAAAAGAATATTCTCTTTATGGCAAAAATTCTTGAAGTGTTGAAAAATAAAGTGATGACGATTTAGAAATAGCATTATCGTGTCCACCGGTAAGTTCGACAAACTGTTTCTCAGTTTTCGCTTTTTCAAAAAGCTTCTGCCCGTGAAAAAAAGGAACCATTTGGTCGTCTGGACTGTGGAGGATAAGAAGGGGGAGCGTGAGTTCTGAAATTTTTGATTCATTATCTAATTGGTATTGAAACAACCATCGTGGAGGTGAAAAGTGAAGGAATTTATGTGCGAGTGCGGGAACGGATAGAAAGGGTGCTTCAAGTATCAATGCGGCAACAGGATTCCGGAGTGCTATTTCGGTTGCAACACCTGTTCCCACGGAGAATCCCCACAATGTAATGTGTTGGGGTGAAACGTGCTTTTCTTTGCTCAGAAAATCGATAGCCGCTTGTCCATCGAGATATATATCTTCCTCTTCTTTCATCCTTCCCTCGCTTTGTCCGTACCCGCGATAGTCGAAAAAGAGAGCGTTTTTACCGAGCCTTTTGAGCATATATAACTGTCCAGTGTAGTAGGAGATGTTCGTTGCATTTCCGTGAAAAAAGACAACGGTTTCTGTCGATCCGACGTCCATCCACCATCCATGAAGCAATACATCATCACTTGTACGAAAAGAAACCTCTTCCCAATCGAGATTCCCAGGAATTGGATGCTGAATGTAATTCTTTGGAGCTGGGAAAATGAATTTTTCTTGAAAAGAATACAGCACTCCAATCCATCCAATAAAGATGACGAGTAGTACGAGAAGCCATTTAAGAATATATTTCATGTAAGCAGGAATTCGCGAAGAATATGTTTTTCATATTCCCCGTGCTCGTTTTTCGCTTTTCCAAAAAACACTTTTTCCACCTTTATTATCGACGATTCCAATATTCTATCAAACGATTCGTTCAATAAATCAGCATGATGCGCTCCGTAAAAAAGTGAGACATGCGGTTTGTAGTTTTCAAATCGGTACTCTGGATTTTGAGAAAAGGGGATCGCTTTGCAAATCTCATCGTGCAATCGCTGAAGTTCGCCTGACTCATCTAATACTTCCCGAAATAAAGCATCAGGAAAGCAATTTACGTTGCCCAAGGTTACTTCAAATGGCTTCGCATTTTTCAAAATCTTCTCAATCGCTTTTTCCATAAAACTCACTTCGTTCTGCTGAAAGTGCACTCCCATGCGTCCGGGAAGCGCGAGTGTAATGTGCATTCGTTGTGGGGCAATCCAGTGTCCTTGTGCAAAAGATTCTCGGAATTTTAATTTCTCTAACACCTGTTCCATCTCGGTTCGCATGCTTGAAGGAATCGGAATTTCTATGAAAAACAAGAAGTTTGGATCGGGGACCCATTGCTTTGTTCCAAAGAGTGGAGCGTTCTGTTTCCAGTTTTCTTCCCATCGATTTTGTTGATCTTCGATATTCATGTTGCACGCATTATTGAGTGGGAAAGGTTAAATGTAAAATGTTAAATGTAAAAACAGACCAGTCATTCCAGCTTGCCTGGAATCGGATAAAAACTTGAGATAGCTTTCTAAGCGCTAGCGCGCAATTTGATTTGCTTCTTAAAGAGATATTCGCTTCGCTCTTTGCACATGGGGATTACCGAAGCGATTCTGGGCAAGCCAGAATGACCAAGAAATTGAGAATGAATGTTAAATATGCCACAATGGAAACGATGAAGATACTTGGAGTTGATCCTGGATATGGGCTCTGCGGGTTCGCAGTCCTAACCAAAGAGAAGGGTGATATGAAACTCGAAACGTTCGGGGTGATTAAAACAAAACCCAATACAAATTTCGCTGATCGACTGCTCGAAATCGCGAATGACTTCAAGGCGATTTTGGCGCAACATAAACCAGATGTGGTCTCGATTGAGGATTTATTCTTTGTCCAAAATGTAACCACCGGAATCCAAGTCGCACAGGTGCGAGGGGTTCTTATTCTTCTCGCGCATGAGCACGGAGCACAGATTGTCGAACCCAAACCCGTCGAAATAAAACAATGTTTCACGGGAAACGGACGAGCGAAAAAGCCGGATATGAAAAAAATGGCACAAATGATGTTTAAACTAGAGAAAGCACCGAAGCTCGATGATGGCGTTGATGCGATAGCTGCCGCGTTTTATGCAGGTCAGAACCTTGACTTTATACCAAATAAGTGATATAATTAATAAATGGATAATCCATTTTCTGATTCTCCCTCAAAAACAGATGCTCCCGCCCCAAGTGTCGCTCCAGAAGCGCCAGTAGAAGGGACGGAGAATCCTTTTGAAAATTCTAATAAAGAGACGCCAGCGACCCCTGCGCCTCCGGTAGTTCAAACACCGGCGCCAACTCAGGCGCCTGTTGAAGAGAAAAAGGAAGACATTCCAGAAGAAGGAGAAGTCGTAGATGAAAGTGGCAATGAATTGCTTATCGAAAATGACGGAAACGTCTTTTGGATTTTTCAAAAAGTTGCCTGGAGTTTTCTCAAGATGGCATTTGCTGTGGGTGTGATTGGACTTTTGATATGGATTATCTGGAGACCCGCGAATAACCCGCTCAATAAAATCCATCGTCCAATTAATACTGAAGAAAGTGTAGAAAAAGAAACGAAGAAAGTGGTTCCAGAAAAAAAGAAGAAGCCAAAAAAAGAAGTGGAAAAAAAGATTGAGATTCCGGTTGAAACAGAAGTTCCAACAGCATCGGTACTGGTGGAAAACTATGCGTATAAAGCAGGACTGTGGGCTGACTGGATGGAGAACACGCGGCAGGCACAAAATGCACAGATTCTTTCTCGATCACTTTATTGGGCGAAACGAGCAGAAGGATTTTTTAATCTGACGACGGCGGATTTGATGGCTTCAGAAGACAGGGGACAACGAGCGCAGAAAATTGATGGAACGCTTGGAGCGCTTCGAGGAATTTTGGAAGAATCGAAAGGAATTGTGATGACGCTCGATTCAGAATTGAATAAGGCATCGGCTCAATCACGGGCTTCGGAAGCAGGGATGCTCGAAGCAGATCGACAATTATCATTCAGCATTGAAGTGCTCGATGGAGATAGTGCAGAGAAGCTCTTGGTAGAGAAGTCTCGTTTGTATCAAGATTTTGTAACACAAAATGCAAAGGTGGCGGCGTATTATTACACGCTTAATCGCGCGCAGAGTTTGATTCCAATGCTTCAAGAAATTCACGATAATATCCTTGCGAATCGCCAGGTTCTGATTGATAACGTGCAGGTTGTGGGATTCCCACAGGATAAGTTTCATCGGATTCTTACCCCAGCAGAGTGGCAGCAGATGAGATAATCTCTTCTCATCCCATATTGTCATTTCGACCCCCCGATTCCTCGAGGGCAGGCTCCACGGAGAAATCGCTTTTTTTATCATATTCAAAAGAAGGGATTCCTCGACTGCGCTCGGAATGACAAGGGGGGAATTTAAAAACACCACGGTTCTAGGAAAACAAATCCAATATTCTTTGATATTTTTTGTTTCTGATTTTGACTGTATTTTGTTTTCTCAAATAAGGTTCTTTGACGAGGTTCATATTGCACAACCTCAACTGGTGGAGCAAAGGTCGAAAAATTAGAATAATCAGGGGCGAGGTTATTCAGATCGAGGGTTGCGAGAAAGTCAGCAAAAAAATCATCGGACACCTCGCCCTCCTTCGCTTCCGCATTGCGAGGTGCTTTTGTCAGTTCTTTCTCGATCCATTTTTTCAGACTGCTCGTAAACGCACTTGGTGCACTCCCGGCGCCAACCTTGAATGGATCCTTCGTTAATGACTGCGCAAAGGTATGGGTGGCACCCGAATAATCTTCGATCACCAAGCTCACCGTGAAGGCGTCTTTTTTTTCAAAATTAAAATAAATCCGATCGGGATTGGAACGCGTGGATTCCTCCTTGCAGGTCTTCTCGCCAATGCGCGTCTGTCGCCACTCCCAGAAATCCGTTGAATACTCCCCGCAGGATTTTCCATTCACCATCCATTGATAATTTTTAATATCAAAACTTCCATTCGGATCGGTCGAGGTCAGCCCCGTTCCATCAAATCCCGTTAAATTTAAAGACGTCTCATGAATCTTCGCTCCGCCTTGCACGAGGAATTTTGCCGTTGGTGTTTGATTCGATTGGTTTGGGAAAGAGTTCTCAATTCCTCGTGAACCGAGATAGTGGCGAAGAAAATCTTCTTTGATATCAGTGTCGTTTCCATCGCGCGCGAGCGATTCATTCTCTACACGATCTGTAATATCCAGACACTCTCCCGACCAGACGCCTTCGCCAATTTTCTTCTCAACCTCGCTCGCGACAGACTGACTGATATCGCCTTTTTTCCAACAGATAAAATCCTCACTCACCTCCCAACTCGTCCCCGAATAGAGGATGACTTCAAATGTTTCAGAGCCTCCCGAAAGATCAGCCTCAATCACGATGAGGTCATCATTCTCCACCAATAAATCGGAGGTCTGGAAGAGTACCGTGCGGGGAGAACTTTTTTTCTTGAGCTCCATATATTTCAAATTCGCATCACCCGTTATTCGCAGTTCCACAAAGTTTCCATCGAGTGAGACCTCATTGATTGAGATCTCCACATCGTCTGGAAAGGTTGGCATCGAGTAATTCAGAAATCCCTTGGAATGACGAAAATTCGCATTGCCGTCACTTCTGTACACCAAAGGAAATACACCATCGTCTCGACGGTTCCATACCTCCGCGTAAGGAAATCCCCCCGATGTTCCGGACTTCGTATCGGGATAGATAACCTCATCGAGTAGTTCATCATCTCCATTCACGATCTGCACCGTGCCCCCACCGTTCGGCAAACTGAGAGGAGACTGCGTCCATGAGAAATACGCCACTTCGCTATCAGGTGTAAACAGAAGTTCTTCGTTCAGCACTCCGCCAGAATGAAGCGTGAGTCTATCCGCGTAATCGGAAAACAATTTCTGTGTCGTGCCGTTTGAGATTTTCCAGTTCGCCAAAGCCACCTCTTCACTCGATTGCACCGTAAACTCAAACCACTCCTTCTCGTCTCCGACAGTAGCAGGGGAGATTTCGGTAATTGTTGTTTGGGCAAGGCAAAGGGTGGGAAAGAGTATTCCCAACCAGAATAAACGGGGGGTCATTGAACTGATTTCACCTCAAAGAAGAGAGAAAGGGAAGCGGGGGAATTAAGGAAAATTTAAGATTACCGTCTTCCTCCTCGTCGGAATCCGCTCCTTCGAGTCTGCGTAGGACGGTTAGAAGGTCTGCTGAATTGTCTGGGTTTTGAAGAAGGTCGTCTTCCGGTAAGTTTGGGTGCGAAATTTATATGGAAAGGGTGCGCTTCGATGATCGGAATTTGTTGATTGATGAGCTTGTGAATATCCTGAACAAAATCTCGTTCAGATTCATCACAGAAGGAAAGGGCAGTCCCTTCATTTTGAGCACGACCAGTTCGTCCAATTCGGTGCACATAGGTTTCTGGTTCATTCGGGATTTCGAAGTTGATCACGTGAGAGAGTTCTTTGATATCAATTCCTCGCGCGGCGATGTCCGTTGCCACGAGCACTCGGGTTTGATTTGATTTGAAGTTCTGCAGTGCTTTTTGTCGAGCATTCTGCGATTTGTTTCCGTGAATGGCCTCGGTTTTTACTCCCGACACATTCAGGAATTTTGCGAGTTTGTCCGCTCCGTGTTTCGTTCGCGTGAAGACCAGAGCAGAAGGAATATCTTGGTCTTTGAGTACGTGACGAAGAAGATCTTTTTTATTCGCTTTTGCGACCATGTACATCGAGTGGTCAACCATTTCTGCCGTGGGTGCATCGGGTGTCACTGATACATGGACCGGGTTTGTGAGCATGCTATTGGCGAGTTTGATGATTGATTCAGGCATCGTCGCAGAGAAAAACAACGATTGTCGATTTGGCGGAATTTTTTTAATAAGTTTCTTGATGTCATGAATAAATCCCATATCGAGCATTCGATCAGCTTCATCGAGAGTGAAGAATTTGAGATTTCCCAAAGGAACATACCCTTGGTTTTGTAAATCGAGGAGTCGTCCCGGAGTCGCGATAACAATATCAACGCCCTTCTTCAACTTTCGCACTTGTGCGTGTTGTTTCACGCCCCCAAAAACAACCGCATGGTCTAATCCCAGACCTCTTCCATAATCGGTAAAGCTCTCTCCAATCTGAATCGCGAGTTCTCGCGTAGGGGTGACAATAAGCACTTTTATGCCTCGTGGCCATTTTCCAGAGATCTTGTTTTCATAAAGTTTCTGCAACATTGGAATCGCAAAGGCAGCGGTTTTTCCGGTTCCTGTTTGTGCACATCCCATGATGTCTCGTCCCTCTAGAATAGGGGGAATGGACTGCATTTGTATGGGCGTTGGTACGGTGTACCCTTTTGATTTTATAGCACTGAGAATCGGTGCAATCAGGTGTAAGTTTTCAAATTTCATAGTAATGGACAGGGGGGCAGTGTAACGAGTGTTTCTGCAAAAACCTATCTTTATTAATATATACAAAAAATGTAAAGTGTCAAGAGAGTCGGGGTTGGGGTCCGGAGCCCGAAAGGCTCCGGACCCTATCGAGCTTGAAATATTCCGGGGGTGCTCGTCACTTCATCCCGCAAGGCGGGATTCGCTAGAGGGCGAATGCTTTAAAAAAAATACTGACCAGTATCGGGGGTACTCTCCTTACGACTCACTTCGTTCGTCTACTCGAGGGCCACTCAATCCTCGTCACTTTGTTCCTCGGTGATAGCCTCGAATCCCTCCGCCCCTTGTTTGTCGAATGGGCTTGAAAAATTTGGAAAAAATATTACCCTGCGTTCGGCTATGGGGCGTCGCCAAGTGGTAAGGCTCTGGTTTCTGGTGCCAGTATCGGGGGTTCGATCCCCTCCGCCCCAGCCATCATTAGAGAAACCACGTTCCCTTTTAAACGTAATCAATAATTTTTCGGGGAATGTTTTCTGGTAATCGTGCTAAAAGTTCATAGTTGAGAGCGTCTTTTTGTTTTCGGAAAGAAGCAAATGATATAGTGTGTTCGCCTTGTTGGCCTACTAAAACAACCTTGTCTCCTTTTCGGACCTCTGGAATTTGAGATACATCAATAATCAAAAGATTCATATTCACGGCGCCAATAACACCGACTCTTTTTCCATGAACTAAGATACTACTGTCGTTGCTCAAAATGCGTGAATATCCATTGGTATATCCAACAGGAACAACAGCAATTCGCATAGGTTCGTTTGCCAAAAAACTATCGCCATATCCGACGAATTCTCCAGCAGGCACATCTTTGACACTCATAATTTTGGACTCCCAAGAAAGAATGGGGGTGAGAGGGTTTTTTTTATTTTTTCGATCATTGATATAACTAATGAATGTTTCATCGCTCGGCCAGAATCCATATTGTATAATTCCAATACGTACCAAATCCATACGTGTCTGAGGATAACTAACCGATGCAGCCGAACAAGCAGCATGTTTCACGGGAGGTGTAATTCCGTGCTCAGCAAACAAAATTTCTAGTTTTTTGAATTTTTTTATTTGACGATGAATTCTGTAATAATTGCTGATACTCTCAGCTCCGGCAAAATGTGTACAGAGTCCCACTACATCTAATACGGATTTATTTTTCTGTAAAAGTTGTACCACCTCTTCAAAATCTTTGGGATCGAGACCCGTTCGATTCATACCGGTTTCTACTTCAAGGTGGATTTTCGCTTTTTTCTTCATACGTCGAGCTGTTTTGATTGCATGCTGCAATCGATCTAGATCCGAAACAAAAAACTCAATCTCATTACGGATAACCCAAGACATATTTTTATTGTCTACCATCCCCATAATCATGATTTTGGAATTTTTGGTACTACAGGCTTGTACCTGCTTCGCTTCATAATCACTAAACACGGAAAAATGACGCATCCCTAATTCTTCTGCCAAAGGAATATACGTTTCGATTCCATGACCATAAGCATTGCCTTTCACAACCAAGGAAATTTGGGGGCGTTTCCCGACTACTTTTCGTATAAATTTGAGGTTATTTTGGAGTGCTTCTCGGGAAAGATACAAAGTCGATGTTTGTTGAACCATATCAAATTAATGAAAAAAGATATCCTTGCTATTAGATCTTTCTGGCAGAACTCTGTCAAACCTTTCTAGAATGGGAAAAATCTTTTGACTTTTTCCTTGTATCTATGTATTACTGTGTGAGTACAAAACTACATTAATACACGATGCAACTTCTTCAGGACATCGAAACCATTCAGATCACCCAAAAACGCATAGGAGAAGCGCTTGAGAAGCTCTACTACATGGGAGAATCTGTGTCTGACATTGTGCACACAGTGCGGTTTCTCGAATCGCAAAAGGTTGTTGTCCCCACTCCAGAAGGGATGCAATTGTTTGATGTTTGTGGAACGGGAGGTACGGGAAAACAAAGAATGAATCTTTCCACAGCGCTTGCGGTGAAACTTTCAAAAGAGTTCTCTATTGCGAAACACGGAAACAAATCAAGCTTGGGGCGATGTGGGAGTTTCGATATTATTGAACGATCAGCCTTCCCCGTGTGCAAGGCGCCTGCGCAAACACAGGCTGAACTTCTCAAAAACAATATTGCTTTTCTTTTCGGACCCGCATTTCATCCAATACTCGGACTCCTCGTATCGGTTCGGAAGTCATTACCTCATCCGACAATTTTTAATCTAGTCGGTCCATTGCTCAATCCCATGAGCACCCTGACAGCGCAACTTATCGGAGTCAAAGACATTCCCACGGCCCGTAAACTAGCAGAATCCTGTGCCGAGCTCGGGAAGGATGTACTTCTGGTGCACGATGCGGTCTTTGGTCTGGATGAAGTTTCAATCGGTGGAGAAACACATTATTTCAAAGTGATCGATGGAAAAATTGAAGAAGGCACGTTTGTGCCGGAAGATTTCGGCGTTAATCGTGTGAAAGATTTCACCCTTATAAAGGGCGGCGAAACAAAAGAACAAAATGTGCAGATGTTCCAATCATTGTTGGACGGAACAGCGACGTCTGCGCAACAAGCGTTCCTTGATATTAATTATCGTGTTGCGAAAGATTTCTTCTCTTCATTTCAACAATGACCATCCTCGACACTATTCTCGAACAGAAACACAAAGAAGTGGCGATGCTTCCTAATTTTATGGAACGAGACTTGAATTTGAATCAGAATTCTTTTGTGGAAGTTCTTTCTCGTCCGACAAAAAACAAGATTCATATTATTGCAGAAGTGAAACAACAATCCCCTTCGGGGGGAGTTATTCGTTCGGTGGATCCGTCTCAACGGGCGCAATTGTATGAGCGATCTGGCGCTACGGCATTGTCCTGTCTCACCGACAAAGAATTCTTCGGAGGAAGTTGTGAAGATCTTCACGCGGTATCGGAAGCCGTATCAATCCCGGTGATTCGGAAGGATTTTATTTTTACAAAAAACCAAATTGCACAGGCTCGATGTTTCGGAGCGGCGAGTTTTTTACTCATGATGGACGTCATTGAAAAAACAGGCGCGAACCTTTCAGAACTTATCGAATACGGTCGGGATCTCGGCATGGAACCCTTGGTGGAAATCCAGAACGAAGTTTCTCTCATGACGGCCGTACAAGCCGGTGCCAAAATCATCGGTGTGAATAGTCGAAATTTTGAAAAAGAAGGATTGCCGATTGAGTTCGAACGATTTGAACGATTGTTACCGCTCATCCCAAACGGGATTATTCGTGTGGCAGAATCAGGAATATGTACGCCTGCAGACATTGAGAAAGTAAGCGCATTGGCAGATGCGGTTCTCATCGGAACAGCGCTTATGAAACAAGAAGATCAGGATGTTCCGGAATTTCTTTCATCTCTTACTACGCAATGAGCCAGACAAATTACCGACAAATATTGTTAAATAAAACGGGTCGCTTCGGAGACTTCGGGGGATGCTATGTGCCCGAGATGCTGATGCCCGTTATGCAAAATCTGCAAAAAGCTTTTTTTGAAGCGAAAGAAGACGAAGGTTTTTTACAGGATTTAAAAGATTTATATGAACACTATGCAGGACGGTCGACGCCTCTTTTTTGTGCCAAGAATCTCACCGAGCAACTCGGGGGAGCAAAAATCTATATCAAAAACGAAGGACTCAATCACACGGGTGCCCACAAGATGAATCATTGTTTGGGACAAATTCTCCTTGCGAAACGAATGGGCAAAACACGTATTATTGCCGAGACAGGAGCGGGGCAACACGGTGTGGCAACGGCAACGGTGTGCGCGAAATTCGGAATGAAATGTTGTATTTATATGGGACGAAAAGACTACGAACGACAACGGCCGAATGTCTTTTGGATGGAACGATTGGGGGCAGAAGTGGTCCCTGTTGAAGAAGGCGGTCAGAGTCTTCGCGATGCGGTGAATGCCGGACTTCGTGATTTGCTTCAAAATCCACACGATACGCATTACTTACTCGGAACGGTCTGCGGACCGCATCCCTATCCAGTGATGAATACGTTTTTCCAAAAAATAATCAGCGAAGAAATTCGAGATCAAATGACGAACCGGACGGGGAATATTCCTGATGTTGTTATTGCGTGCGTGGGCGGAGGATCAAATGCTATGGGATCATTCTTTGATTTTTTCGACGACGCGAATGTTCAGCTTATCGGAGTAGAAGGAGGCGGAAAGGGGATTACCGAAACAGAAAAAGAGTGCGATCATGCGGCTCGATTCCAAACCGGAAGCGTGGGCGTGGTGGAAGGAATGAAAACGTATTTCCTCCAAGACAAGGATGGCCAATTGAAAAATACACACAGCATTTCTGCGGGACTTGATTACAGCGGCGTGGGTCCACAGATTTCGTATCTTCAAAACGAAGGACGTATTCAGATGACCTATGCGACGGACGAAAAAGTGCTCGAAGCGTACGACTTACTGGCTCGAACAGAAGGGGTTATTGCGGCGATGGAAAGTTGCCATGCGGTAGCAGAAGCGATTCGACTCGCACCAACGCTTTCTTCGGATAAATCAATTGTGATACACGTGAGTGGGCGAGGAGACAAAGATCTCTTTATCACGGCTCCGAAGTTTGCGAATGATGACTTCAATCAATACCTCCGTTCACACCTCAAACAATATGAATAAAATCATGACCCATATCGTTGCGGGGTATCCGGATATCAAAACATCCGAGGAACTCGTGAAACGCATGGATGGATTGGGGGTTTCTTTTATTGAAATTCAAATTCCGTTTTCAGATCCGGTCGCGGATGGAACGACTTTGATGGGGGCGCAAAAAGTGGCGCTTGAAAATAACACCACCACGGAGGATGTTTTTCAGTTGATGGAACGATTGAAAACAACGGTGAAAACGCCGCTTCTTTTTATGACCTATTTCAATGTGGTGTATGCGTATGGCGTAGAGGCGTTTTGTAAACGCGCTGGCGAACGGGGTGTCTACGGACTGATTGTGCCCGATATGCCATTGGATGAAGAAGACACAGAACATTATTTAGCAGCCTGTAATCGTCATGGACTCCATGCGATTCAGATTGTTTCTCCACTGACGACCGTGGAGCGATTAGGGCAGATTGCCACAGTGGCGACGGGATTTGTGTATTGTGTGAGTCGCGATGGGATCACGGGAGCGGACACAGAATTGAATCCAAATCTTTCCGAATATCTCCGTACCGTGCGTCAATATATACCAATTCCTCTTGCGCTTGGGTTTGGGATTAGTACTCGTGACCACGTTCAATTAGCCCTGAACCATGCGGATATAGCCGTCATCGGATCGGCTGTTGTGAATATTTACAATAAGGAAAAAAAACTTTCGGATGTGGAAGATTTTGTAACAGAAATACTACGATGAAAACAAAAATCTGCGGAATTCGAAATACAGAAATGTTGGACGCTTGTGCGGACAAGGATGTCGCGTATGTCGGTTTCAACTTTGTTCCTAATTCTCGGCGACAGGGGACACCAGCGTTTCTTCGGAAATTGGAAACCATCTCCAAGCGTTCCCAGTACGTGGGAGTGTTTCAAAATCAATCATTTGAAGAGGTGCAATTGCTTTCAACGAAATATAATATGGATTATGTTCAGCTTCACGGACAAGAATCGCTCGCCTTCATTAAAGGCATATCACGACCTGTTATAAAGGGAATTTCCTTACAGAAGAAACATGACATTGAGGCGGTAATGCAGTATCTTGGGCATGTAAAAATCATTCTTTTAGATGGTCCTCTGCCGGGCAAAGGAAAGGCTGCAGAAACAGCATTGCTCGCGGAAGCGGTACAGTGTTGTCGAGAATCTCATCAGGCGTACGCGATTGCCGGAGGGATTGGGGCTGACAATGTGGAAGCGCTTCTCCAGCAGTATCCCGATGCTACTTTTTTTGACACAGCATCCGCCATCGAAGACGAACACGGTCACTTTTCAAAAGAAAAATTTGATTCCTTTCTCAATAAAATATCATGACATTTACGACCGTATCTCCACTTCCAAAGGCTTCTGATGTGCTCAGGCAACACCCACTTTCTCTGGAAACGAAAAAGCGTATTGCTCAGCATAGACAGGAAATACAGGATATTTGTTCTGGAAAAGACAAACGACTCCTGCTAATCATCGGGCCGTGTAGTGCGTGGCCAGAAGACGCGGTGATTGAGTACGCTCAAAAACTCAAAGCGGCGACCGAATCCTTGAAAGACAAAGTGAAAGTTGTTTTCCGGGTCTACACACAAAAGCCACGAACCACGTTTGGATGGAAAGGCGCATTGCTCCATCCAGATCCCTTCGGAGAACCGGATGTTCCGGCTGGTATTGCGTATTGCCGAAAAATGATGCTTCACATTGCAGAAGAAATAGACCTGCCCATTGCGGATGAAGTGTTGTACACAGACCTTTGTCTGCCGTACTTGAGTGACTTGTATAGTTACGGATGTATCGGGGCTCGGTCATCAGAATTGCAACGAAAACGAATGGTCGCGTCGGGGATCGATTTCCCAATGGGAATGAAAAATCCTACGAGTGGTGATCTGACAAAAGCTGTTCAGAGTGTGCTTGTCGCACAAGAGGGGAACGGCCCATTTCCACATCTGGGAGAAGTGGTTGAGACGACGGGGAACCCGTACGCGCACCTTGTTTTGCGAGGGGGCGGAGGACGACCCAATTACTACACGCACGTACTCGATCTCGCGACGGAAATGCTTTCCGCACAAAAGATTCAAAACCCATCCATCATCGTTGATGCGAGTCATGAAAATAGTATCAATGGGAATGGAAAGAAAAATACACTCAGTCAACTCGTCGTTGCCGAAAGCGTGCTCACGTACAGAAAAGAGCATCCCGAGGGAGCGGTACGAGGAATTATGATGGAGAGCTTTTTGCATCTGGGAAAACAAGATATTCCGGCCGATGGGGCGGAGTGCGTCAGTGGAACATCACTGACTGATGCGTGTTTAGGATGGGAGGAGACCGAAGCTTTTTTGAAAAAAATTACGTCCGCTCTCTCATGAAAGCCTTTCCACTCTCTTCATTCCCTGGGCTCACCCCACTGTCCCTTTTTGCATCTCTGCGAAAAGCCTATGGGGCTCCTGCGATGTTGCTCGAATCAGCGGTACAAGATGAAACCAATCGGATTTCTTTTGTGGCTTGTGATCCTGTACAAAAGGGAGAAGTATCAGACGGGATAGCATCGCATCTTCGTGAAACACTCACTCGTTGTCACAGCTTTTCGGAAAATCCGTATTTTTCTGGAGGTCTCATGGGGAGTCTTTCGTTCGAGTCTGTTTTTGATTTTTCCTCTAAATATTCATCGCAACACACAGAAGATATTCCGCGAACGTTGTTGTACGAGTTTGGATTGGTCTGTGTTTTTGATCATGTGCAGAATCTCGTCACTATCCTTCAACATCCAAAAAACCAATGTGAAAACATCGAAGAAATCCTTCGTGAGACAGAACTGATTCCCGCGGTACCCCTTGATACACAAACAAAGCGAATACAAGATTCGCCGGATCAACAATTTCTTGACGGAGTGAAAACCGCGCGCGAGGCTATTTATAATGGAGAAGTGTTCCAGCTGGTGTTGTCTCATGTGTTTGATGAGGCCATTCCCCAGGGGCGAGAACTGGCACTCTATAGTGCGTTGAAACAACTCGAACCGACGACCCATCTCATCCTTGCCGATTACGGTGACCACGGAATCTATACCTGTGCGAGTCCAGAGATTATTGGGAAAAAAACAGGATCACGATTACTTGTTTCGCCAATAGCCGGAACGCGTCGTCGGAAATTAACAGAGCAAGAAAACAAAATAACGGAAGCAGAACTTCTTTCTGATCCCAAAGAAAATGCAGAACACGATATGTTGGTGGATTTGGGACGGAATGACTTAGGGCGGATTGCCCTTCCCAAAACCGTTGAAGTAACCAAGCATAAATACCTTCAAGCGTATGCCCACGTGATGCATTTACTCAGCGATATTGAAGCGGAAATAGATCCGCAGTACGATGCCGTCGATTTTTTACAAAGTATTTTTCCAGCGGGGACACTCAGTGGCGCTCCAAAATTACGAGCCATCAACCTCATCCAATCATTAGAAAAAAGTTCTCGAGGACTCTATGGGGGAGCAACGGGAATGATCGCTACCAACGGAGATTTGCAAATGGCAATCAACATCCGAGGCGTGCACATACAAGACGGTCGCGCTAAAATACAAGTTGGAGCGGGTATTGTAAAAGACAGCGTTGGGGAGTATGAATGGAAAGAACTGCAGAATAAATCACAAACACTCAGACGCATTCTCACATCTCTCCCTTCCCATCTATGAACATATTGATTATCGATAACTACGATTCATTCACCTACAACTTGGTGCAATTCGTTCGAGAATTTGGTGCGGAGGTGATTGTGAAACTGAATGACGAAGTGACGCTTGAGGACATTGAAAAAATGGATATCGAGGGAATAATTCTTTCCCCTGGTCCGGGAACTCCACTGAACGCAGACGATGTAGGGATTTGTACGGACATCATTAAAAACGTGTCTCTTCCAATCCTTGGCGTGTGTCTCGGGCATCAGCTCATCGGACATCTGCACGGAGGAACGGTCACGCATATTGAACCGCAACACGGGCAACCATCGGCCATTCACCAGATTGGATCGAGCCCACTTTTTGCAAACCTACCAAACCCATTCGATGCGATGCGGTATCATTCGCTTGTGATTGGGAAAGAAAATTTTCCAGAAGAACTTACTATCACCGCAGAGACAGAAGAGGGTATTATTATGGCTGTCGAACACACCAGCAAACCACTGTACGGCGTACAGTTTCATCCTGAATCAATCGGGACTCCGCACGGAAAAGAAATTATCGCTAACTTTCTACAAATCTGCCAATAGATGCGTGATTGATTGTTCACATCCGATGAAACCGGATATGTTTATGCGACCATTCTCAAAGATGTATAAACCGTGTTTTTGTACGATTTGTTCGATTGTTTCAGGAGAAATGGGAAGGAGCGCAAACAATCCTTCACCGTCTAATGCTGTAATCCATGACGAAGGAGCGCCTTCATCAGTGAGTAATTTCTGAAGTGTTTTACGAGTCTGAGCCAGTTGATTTTGTGTTCGATTGATATCGTCTTCCCATTCAGATGTGTAGTTTTTTTGTACCTGTTGCATGACGAGACTTCCCCATCGAGGAGGCATAGAGATGCTGCCACGCATTGCGGCTTGCAGGTAACTTTCCATTGCTTTTACTTGCGACCCATCAGGGCATTTTATCATCAAAGCTCCGAGACGGTGACCGTACATGGTCGCGGTTTTAGAAAAACTCACACCGAGCATTACTTGATCAACGCCTTTCCACATATTTGAAACCCAAGAAGTATCTGCTTTTAAACCAGCGGCTAATCCTATGTAGGCACCATCCATGTACACCCATATTTTTCGTTTATTTACCATTTTTATGAGTTCGTCCCGTTGTGCCTCATTTAGATTTTTTCCAGTTGGATTGTGAGCACCAGTGGCTTGAAGCATGAGTACAGAGCCTTCGTCAGCGGACTGGATCGCATTTTTATAAGCGTTCCAATCGATTTCGCCTTCTTTGTTTAGATGAGAAAAGGTTGTCTGCGTTCCGTGTTCCAAAAGCACAAAGTAATTGTCCCATGTAGGAACCGGTATTAAAAAGGGACCCCAGCCACACCGTTTTCCGATTTGGCCCATGATCCAACAAGCGTGCGTTCCGCCAGCTGTTTGTTGAAGAGCTACACAATCATTCTTCTCAGAAGGAATATAGAGGTCTCGGACCCACTCCAAAAAGGAGCGATCTCCTCCGATAGGCAGGTATCCATAATCATCATGTTTCACGTGGGCAGCCGCTTTTTGCACACTTGGCATGACATATCCTTTTTGGTTTTGCAAAAGGATGCCAATTGCGGCATTTATCTTGCTTGGTCGAGAGTCTTCAAGGTATCGACCGTAGATATTAAAAATCGGATCTGGAGGTATCTGGTCCCACATGATGGAAAAATGGTTGACATTTTTTTGCACTATAAGTAGGGTTTCTCCGAAATGCAAATGACTACTTATGGATTCTTCTTTTATTCTTCTTGGGCTAGAGCCTGGGCGTAAGAAAGGAATCTAATCATTTAGTCACTTCTCTTCATCCCACAGGCTCGCAGAGTCTGTTTTTTTTTATAGTACCAAAATATCATGTCACATATTACTCAACACACACTCCCAACACACGCAGAAGTTTGTACAAGACTTCCGCTTTCTCCAGAACTTCGGTCAAAGATCGAACAGGATCGTCTTGAAATAGAAAACATCCTTATGGGGAGGGATCCTCGAAAGTTCATGATTATTGGCCCCTGTAGCAGTTGGCCATCGGAGGAAGTCGTTGAATACGCTCGTCGTCTTGCGCCTTTGGCAGAGGAATTACAAGATGTAATCAAGATTGTTATGCGAACGTACATCCAAAAACCTCGCACGGTTGCAGGTTGGATGGGGCCGTTAGTTCAGCCAGATCCATTTGCAGAACCACATATTCCGACCGGTATTTTTTACTGTCGAGAAATGATGCTGCAGGTTTTGGAAACAGGACTCCCTATTGCTGATGAAATACTCTTTCCTCGGTACCAGAGTTACTTTCGAGATCTTTTAACCTGGGCGGCTATTGGAGCTCGATCGAGTGAAAACCAAGAACATCGTGTTGTGGCTTCATTGTTGGAGTTTCCTATCGGTGTCAAAAATCCTACGTCAGGAAGTATTCCCATAGGAATCAATTCAGTGTTGGCCTGCCAAACGCCGAACTTCATGGCGGTAGCAGAGAACCAGGTGAAAACATCGGGAAATCCTTGTGCACATCTCGTGCTGAGAGGAGGGAACGGCAATCATAATATTGGGCAGGAGCATCTTGAACAGACCGTGCAACTTTTACAGGAAAAATGTGTTCAAAATCCAAGCGTTGTCATCGATATAAGTCATGATAATACTCGTGATGAAAACGGAGTGAAGCAATACGAACGACAAACAGAGGTGCTCTGGGAGACACTGGATATCATGTCTCAAAACCCAAAAATAATGTCGACAGTGAAGGGATGGATGGCGGAAAGTTTCCTTGAAGAGGGGAGTCAAAATCTTGCGAAGTGTTCTCATGATTCTGTTATCCCCGGAAAATCCGTCACGGATGGATGTCTCGGGTGGGATGCTACTCAAGATCTTTTAATAACGCTCGCACATAAACTCAGAACCACTTCATCATGAAAACGATTGCGACTATCGGCATCATAGGACACGGTCGAATGGGAAAGTTATTCGAGAAAATGTTCGAACCTTTCTCCGATACAATTTTTGTGCGCATATACGATCGTAATAATTTTCATCCACAAGATCAGTTTGTGGGTTTTGAATCGGTATGTGATGCGGACCTTATTATTCCGTGTGTTCCCATTCCAGATTTTGAATCGGTTATAGAAAAAATGGTTCCCCATCTTCATGCGGGGCAAACAATTCTGCATATTTGTTCTCTGCAGACATACCCCAAGGAAATATTGCGGAAACATGTACCGCAATCAGTGCATTTAATTGGGAGTCATCCGATGTTTGGTCCCCAAACACTGGCGGCTTGTGAGAACTCCTTTGAAGGGTTGAATTTTGTGGTGGATCCGATTTTTTGTTCGGATTCGGTTTTCAATGAAGTAACAGATTTCTTGCGAGAACTGCAGTTTAACGTCATTCAGATGAATGCAGAGGAGCACGATGCTCGGGCTGCAAAATTCCATTTTATTTCTCATGTGGTGGCAAATATTCTTACAAAACTTGAATTAGAACGCACCCCCATTGATACAAAATCATACGAGTTCCTCTTTAATTTTTTGGATCGTATAGATCCCGACCCAGTGCTCATGCAAAGTATGTTGAAACACAATCCTTTTGCAAAAATAGAACTCGAACGATTTAACGAAAGCTTTGCCGATATAAAAGATATTCTTTCTCAATCCAAATCATGACACATCCACTTCCGCTTTCGGTTTACACACTTGGTCCCAAAGGTTCGTTCAGCGCACAAGGATCAGAAATATTCTTGGCTTCAGGGTGTCCCGATTCTTTGAATCCGCAGATTCAACTTTGTGATTCATTTCCTCGTATTTTCGAATCCGTAAAAGCGCATCCTGGTTCACTGGGAATTGTTCCTCTACAAAACGACTCAACGAGCAGTATTCATGAAAATGTAGATATGTTTTTTCAAGATTCAAGCCTGCGTATTTGGGCCGAGTTCTTGCTTCCGGTCCGATTGCATGTGCTTGGACTTCCGGGCACTCAATTTGAAGACATCACGCAACTTCATTCGCATCCAAAAGCTTTTGAGCAGTGTAAAACGTTCACGGATTCTTTTTCTGGAGAAATTCATTACGGGAAAAGTACGTCTGCGCTTGCACAAAAAATAAAGAACAATGGAGAAAAAAATGTGGCGGTTCTTGGGGGGGAGGCCCTTATTCATCAAGGACTTTGCATCCTCAAACCCAACGTGCACGATCATGCGGTAAACGAAACACAGTTTGTTGTGTTTGGGGTTCAAGGCACGGCACCGAAATGTTTCCCAAAAAATTCCAAATGGACGGTCCATTTTGAATGCCACCATAAACCGGGTTCTTTGGCACAGGTATTACAACTCGTGGCCTCCCAAGGGGGGAATTTAATGAAAGTTGAGTCGCGTCCGATTCCCAATCAACGAGAACGATTTCGGTTTTGGCTTGATATAGATGCCACGCATGCGAAATCAACGTTGTACGAAGAGCTGAAAGCCTCGACGGTGGATTTTCATTGTGTTGGGCAATACGCACCAGGACAAGTGCTTGATCTTGATAGTCCGCATTCGCGCATATCATTGTTGCGTCGACAGATAGACTCGGTTGATACGGATCTTGTAGATTTATTAACCCATCGACAATCGTTCGTTCGGTCGATCGCTCAGGAGAAGGAAAAAGAGAACATGCCCGTCGAACAACAAGAACGTTTTGCAGAGATTCTTGAATCTCGAATCCTTCAAGCAAAGAAGAATGATCTCAATATTGAGTTTGTACGAAAACTCTATAATCTTATTCATACAGAATCTGTTTCCTATCAGAACGATAAGCCATGAAATCCGCTCCAATAATTCCCATCCCCGGTTCGAAGTCGATTGCTCAGCGAGCACTCCTCTGTGCAGCGCTCTGCGCGAAACCGACCATCTTGCACAATGTTCCCGATGGCGACGATGTGGGACATCTCATGCAGGCACTCGTACAGTGTGGTGTGGAAATAAAACCGTTGGAAGAATTCTCCTTTGAAATCATTCCTCCGAAAGAGTTCGCTCTTCAAAATCCAGACTTCAACGTCGGACATGGAGGCGCGCCATTGCGATTTCTCATGAGTTTCCTTGGGCTTATCCCGGGTAAAAAAATACTCGATGGATCAGAACGACTGAGAGAACGACCGATTGGCCCCTTTATTCACGCTCTCAAAAACGCAGGCGCAGACATCAATGACAAACTTCCGCTTACGATCGGACAGCATAAATTGTCGGAAGAAGTCACGATACAGGGAGGCGACAGTAGCCAAGGTATCAGTTCACTCCTTTTGAGTGGAGTCGCCCTGGGAGTCAAAAAAATAATCATCACGGGAGAACGAACGTCCGTTTCGTACCTCAACCTGACACAAAAAGTCCTCGCGGACTTCGGTATTTTGATTGCTGAGACCATGGACGGATACATGCTCTTAGGACATTACACATCGCATGAAACGTACTTCGTCGAACCCGATTGGGCGAGTGTGGGGTATTTGGCAGGGATTTCATTATTACAAAATAAACCGTTCATCATCCCGCATCTCACCTTGAATTCCCCACAACCCGATGCGCTCATTGTTCCCGCTCTCAAGGCCATGGGAATGGAAATCGGGGAAACACCGGAAGGACTGCTCTTCACTCCGTCAGGAGCTCTTCAGAGCCCCGGAACAGTCGATTGTCGTCTCTTCCCAGACAGTGCGTTGACGCTCGCGGTACTTGCCGCTTTTTGCAAAGGAAGCACCACGCTCACGGGTCTTCACACACTTCCGCTCAAGGAATGTGATCGACTCACATCGCTTCACACAGAACTCGCACAGATGGGGATACTGAGTGAAATCACAGAGGACACCATCACTATTCACGGGGGAGATCCCAAGCCTGCCACGATTCAGACCTATGATGATCATCGGATGGCGATGGCATTTGGGATGGCACAAGTACGTCTTCCAGAATTGCGAATTGAGAATCCCGAGGTTGTTTCAAAATCGTTCCCAGGGTTTTGGGATGTGATGGGGAATATGAAATGTTAAATTTATAGAAAATTTCCTATTTACAAAAAACGATTTCAGCATAATCATGGGAATCATGACAAAACAGGAGTTGGAAAAGAATCAAATAGTTATTTATAAAACTTCAGATAACGAAGTGGAATTGCGGGTAAAGATGGAAAAAGAGACCATCTGGCTTTCACAAAAAAATATAGCAGAGCTTTTTGATGTCAATGTGAGAACTGTGAATGAACATCTGCAAAATATATTTAAAACAGCAGAATTAACAGAAACTTCAGTTATCCGGAAGTTCCGGATAACTGCTACAGATGGGAAAAAATATGATACGAAGCATTATAATCTTGATGCCATTATTTCAGTTGGGTATCGAGTGAATTCAAAAAAAGCCACTCAATTTCGTGTTTGGGCAACCAGTGTTCTCAAGAATTATATTACACAGGGTTATGCTCTCAATGAAAACAGACTCAAAGAGGCTCAAGAGAAGTTTGTTACGCTCCAAGAGACAATCAATTTCTTATCAGAAAAATCGAAAAGAGAAATAATCCAGGGACAAGAAATTGAAATATTAAATCTTCTTAAAAATTATTCAAAATCGCTCACCGTACTCAATCAATTTGATAAAAAGAATCTTCCTGAACCAAAAGGGAAAAAAGCGAAATTTACCTTAGAATATAAAGAATCGAGGGTCGTTATTGAGGAAATAAAAAAAGAATTGATTAAAAAAGAAGAAGCAGGATATCTTTTTGGGAAAGAAAAAGAAAAAGGTGAATTTTCTGGTATTATTAAAAATTTGTATCCGACTATTGAAACCAAAGCGGCGCACTTACTGTATTTCATAATCAAAGATCATCCATTTGTGGATGGAAACAAGCGAAGTGCTTCCTTTTTATTTGTGTACTTTTTGGATAAAAATAATTCTTTATACAAAGAAACGGGAGAGAAGAAAATTAATGATAATGCACTTGCTACATTGGCTTTACTTGTGGCAATAAGCGATCCAAAAGAAAAAGAAATAATGATTCAACTTATTATGAATCTTCTTGCTTGAGATTTACGAATGAATCCCGAAGTTGTTTCAAAATCGTTCCTAGGGTTTTGGAATGTGCTCATGGCGCTCAAATAAGCTTTCCGTATTTCAATCTTTGTGCTACCATACTACTATGAAAGTACAAAAGAAAAAAACTACCAAGCTCATTCAGGCATTTCTTCAGCTCAAGAATGAGAAACAAGCCGGAGCATTTTTTGAGGATATTTTCACACCGCAGGAGATCGAGGCGCTCATTGAACGATGGGAGATTGTTCAGATGCTTCTGGAAACAGATCTTCCACAAAGAGAAGTCGCCAAAAAGGTTGGGTGTAGTGTGACGCTTGTGTCTCGTGCGAGTCGAATGCTTCAATATGGGACCGGCGGGTTTGAAGCGGTCTATGCTCTTGTGAAGAAGAAGTGATGAACGTGGTATAAATCTCCCTCAGGTGCTTGTAAAAAGCGCTTATTTGTACTATAATAACAAGATTTATATTAAAAAAATGGGAATTTCTACACCACATCTCACAGATCCACTTGAGGATGCTCCAGAAGCAGAAGATACGCAGGTAGCTTTGGAAACACTGGCTCAGCAATTTGAGCCGAAGTTAACGATAGATAAAGAAAATGGAAAAGCGACCATTACCATTGGAGATAAATGGTTCCAAGTTTACCGAATGCGGAATGGAGGAATTCGTTATCAAGCGGGAACCGGTACGGATGTGGAAAATTTAGATTTTACGGATCTTGATGATCTTGCGAAAAAACTCTCAGCGCCTTTTACGAGTGCGTTTGGATCAGGACGTCCGAATCTGCGAAAGCAGGTCAACAAAATATACAAAGACCTAGAGCTCGTTCCAACGGGAAGTGTTCCCGTAATTGAAGAAGTAGAAGTTGTTGAAACCAATGAAGATTTTTCCTACAGCATTGAAGATGATAAAAATGCCATCTTAAATCTTGATGGGCACGCCATCACCATTCAAAAAATGGAAAAAGGAATTCAATATTCTATTGATGGGAGAGCGATGAATACGCTCTATTTCAATAATCTTAAAGATCTGAATATCAAAATGGGAAGCTGGCTCGATCATGAACTCGGAACGAATCGATCTCATGCTCCAGTAACAATGAGAGCTATTTATACAAAACTAAAACTGACCGAAGTGACCGGAAGAGAGGAAAGAGTCGCGAGGGAAGAAGCGATACAAAAGGCCGCAGAAGGAACGATTCTTGATCTCGATTATGGAAGCTATGATCTCGGAGATAGTGATCTTCCAGAAACCTATCTCTTGGTACGGAATAAAAATCATGGAAAGTTTTACTGTCTTTCCTTAGTACAAGAGACGTTTGATATGATTTTTGGAAAAGATGAAGGTGAGCGAGCAGGACTTTGGTCTAGCCCCACGAGCGCGGCGGAAGGTCTTCAGGTGTATGATTCTGTTCCGATGCGAAATGAAAAATACAATGACTCTTCTCACGTTAATTTAAAGAAAGGAACGGTACTGAGACTTTCGAACATGGGTGGTATGACACATGTCGGAATTTCTTTGGGAAACGACAAAATCGCGCACATTATTAGAAATACACTGTACATAGACAAACTTTCTGATATTTCAGAGGGATGGAATCCAAGAGAGATTCTCACACCAGATGCATCTTTTGTTGAAAAACCATTGGAAACAAAAACACATAGTGAAACTTTTATGAAAGGGCGTTCGCTGGAAGCGATTAGTCCGTACTTGAAAACCAACGGAGCCAATCTTCCCAAAATAATGCGTTACAACGAAGCCACTATTCAAGAGATTGTGTATCAACTCAACAAAGATAAATTTAAATTAATAAACCATCCAGGTGGTGCACGAGTTGTGATCAAAAAAAACACGAAGCTTGAACTTCCAAAGGAGTGGTACTAAGGGGATGTGATGGTTAACTATTCACAAACTTAACAATCAACAAGTATCCGACAAACGGAGTCAGAGAAAACTCCATTACTTCATTCCGCTAGAGCGGAATTTCGTTTATTCCGTTTCATCTTCCTCTCGCTCATACGGAGGTCTTCGGTTTCGCTTACGAGATTTTTTTGCTACACGCAAAAATCCCTGCTCAGCCTCAGCTACCCCGCATTCGCGGGGGATTGTAGAAACTGTCTTAAGTATTCACGAACTTTACAATTAAAATGTACCCTATGAAGGTTGCGATCAGGCACAGTGCGACATTTGAAAGGACGTTTAACGAAAATCCGAGGTAGTTTTTTTCTATGAGCAGAACCAAGTTGTCTGCACTAAATGCTGAGAATGTTGTGAACGCTCCGCACACACCCGTCACAAAAAACAGGTACACATACGAGTTTGGTTTTGCGAGTCCGTTTTGTAATGCCAGTGCCAAGAATACTCCGATCACGAAGCTCCCGAGTACATTAACAATTAATGTTCCCACTGGAGGGGGTTTTTAGATATTTTAATTTATATTTTCGGAGGTTCTTCGTCATAAAATATATCTACATATTCTTTGTAAATATAAGACTGTCCGTATTTCTTGTCTTCGTCTTTTGGTACAAGTATGTCCATATCAATAAAGCGATCAATTACAGTTTGAGCTCCTGCACGAGTGAAAGAAGTCCACTTTTGAACAGTAGCAACATTAACAACAGGTTGTCCGTATAATTTAGGCAAAACTTTAATTGCACTTTCAGAAGCACGTTTTCCTAGGCTTTGGATTTTTAATACATCCCGCTCTCTTAGAATTGTTATTTCTTTTACAATTTTTATGGCTTCAGTTGCAATTTCAATTACCCCGTCTAAGAAAAAATCTACCCATTCAAGCACACCTCCTTCATCATCATGATAAGTAGCAATTTTTTCGTAATAAGTTTTTTGGTGTTTTTTGAAATAAGAAGACAAAAATAATACTGGTTTTTTTAATAGCCCAGTTTTCCACAGATAAAAAGTTATAAGCATCCGCCCCGTTCTACCGTTCCCGTCAGTAAAGGGGTGAATGGTTTCGAATTGCGCATGGATTAATCCAGCTTTGATTACATCTAGTATTAAATCATCAGAATGTATAAAAGCTTCAAGTTCGTTCAAAGCTTTAGTCATTTCCTCCACAGGTGGTGGGACGAATTTTGCATTTGAAGGGTTCGTTCCTCCGATCCAGTTCTGGGAACGGCGAAATTCACTAGGATATGAATGATGTGTGGCTCTCGCACCATCCATCAATTGTTTGTGTAATTCTCGGATAAAACGTAAACCTATAGGAAAATTATCCTTAATCATTCGATCCATTCCATAATTGAGAGCCTTTAAATAATGCAAAATGTCATCAACATCTTCAGGGACACCTGTGTTAGTGACCATCTCAGCTTCAATGGCATCAACCATAGTAGCCATTGTTCCCTCAATCTGACTTGAAGAGGCAGCATCTTTTCTTAGATACATTAATAGGAAAAAATCATCATCTGGTAGTAATTCTGTAATACCATCTAATCTTGCAACAAGCATTGAAGCTTCTGTCCCTTTTTTTATTGTTTTTGAATCAAAAACAAAATCATCACTTGGAGGAAAAAGGCTCGGAATGAAAGCATTAAAGCCTTCAGGTTGTTGTACGGGAGATCCAATTTTAGACATGTTTAATGGTTTGTTTACATCTTTTTTCAAATGTATACAAAGTATATACGTTTGTATCTATCGTGTCAAGTAATGTATACAAACTTTTGAAAATTATTCAAATGTGTTCAACCTCTTTAACAAATCCTTGCCCCAAAACTCGAAGGCAATGGGTTTCCAGTCTCTGAAGGAATTTCAAGATACAACCGTTCCGCTTCTTTTCCTTTGAACGGTGGAAGGTCTTCGAGCATCTCGGCTAAATCAGAAGCCGCAAGCTCGGGTGCATGACACGTGAGAATAACAAACAGCGGTTCGTTGACGAGCAACTGAGAAACCTGCTGAAGAAGAGGGGCGAGATCCCTTTCGATTTTCCACTGAGATTTCCCACCACGCCCAAACGCAGGGGGATCAAGAATAATAGCGTCGTATTTATTCCCGCGACGAATTTCCCGCGCAAGGAACTTCTGTACATCATCACACATCCATCGAATCTTGGCATCAGTGAGGCCTGAGATCTCGGCATTGCGCTTCGCCCAGTTGATTGATGACTTGGCACCATCAACATGGCAAACCTCGGTGTGAGGCGCGCTCGCAAAGAGAGTGGAGAGTCCAGTGTAGGCAAAGGTGTTGAGAATCTTGAGATGTTTTTTGGTGTCTTTGTGAATCTGTTCTGCAATCCATCGCCAGTTGTCGAACTGTTCTGGAAAAATCCCGACCTGCCCATTGGAAGAGAATCGGAGTTCGGCATGGATATCGCCGATCGTAATATCTTGTGTAGGAGGAAGGCCTTCGATGCCGTTCCACTGTCCTTCGTTGTTGATTCGTTGGAAGACGATATCGGTCTTCACCGAGAAGTCCTTTCTCGCCCAGTCGGCTTTCACGCACGGACGATCTATTGTGAGCGTACCGAACTTTTCAATACGACGACCAGTTCCACAGTCGAGCAATGCGTAATCGAAGTCTTTGGGTGTGATCATTTCTGAGGGATGATATTTCTTTTTGTTTGTTTGGGAAGGGGAATCCGCCCTCATCCTCC
>CAZVBV010000004.1:0-25141 GCA_964625805.1 uncultured Candidatus Peribacteria bacterium
TTTCCATCCTCTTGGCTTACCATATAAAACCCGCCGCCCTTCCAAATACCACGAATGCTTTCTTCATATTGTTCGATATTAAAAGATTCCGGTAAACATTCCAGATATTCACAAAGATGGATTGCTATTAATGGAACTTTTCCAGATTTTTCTGCCAAAAAAGTTTGATTGTTTGTTGAACCCGTAAACCGTGGGTTAATTTCGAGAACAAAAATATCATCAGTTTCTTTCTCCCAGAGAAGATCGACTCCGAAGTGACCCTTGAAATTCTTCTTATAGAGTGCGTTTCCAATATTTCGAGCAATAACTTTTACCTTTTCCCGTGCCTTCTCTGATATAAAAGTCTCACTCTGTGTGAAATTCACTCCCAAATCAGTTACATTGTGTCCCTCTTTTTTAATGGCTTGTATGTAGGGATCCGCTATTATTGGACCCTTTTCAGTGTTTATTACATTAACACAAAGTCCGTAGCCTTCGATGAATTTGGAAATCTTTGCAGGAGTTGTTCGTGTGATTTCTTTCTGAAGAAGGTCAAAATGTTCTGCGCTTTTTACGATGTTTGTATCATTGCATCCACACGTATTCCATCCTGATTCATGAAATGAATACTGTACTACAAAATGCTTGGTATTGAGTCGTTTTTGAATTTCTGAATACGTCAGTTCCTTTATGTTTTCTTCAAAAAATGGAACTAATCCCGCCCCTTCTTCCACTCCATAATTGGGTAAGTTCGTTTTATACTGAAGCTCTTTAAATAGCTTATAGTCTGGCATAAGATGTCGTAATCCATATTCTTTACAAACTTCATCGAGATTTGTGGAATTTTTATAACAGAAGAACAACGGTTCTTCCTCCATATGTTCGATATATTTATCGGCCATCATTTTCCAAATGAGGTGATCATGTGTATAGATTCGATCTCTGTGGCTATTGGGAAACGGACGAACACATCGAATACCACGAGCTTCAAGTTGAGACTTAATAAAATCTTCTCCCATCGAAGGATATTTATACCAAATCTCTTGTGGAATATCTAAAACAGTCTGATCTAATCCTTCATCAAGTGTGTTCGCAAGCCGGATAACTTTCTGCCCATTAAGAGCACTTTGTAAACTTTGATTAATCTTAAATGATAACGGGTCTTCCTCTGAATCAACCATCTTGTCTACGGTAGGGGAAAACCAGGAAATGCCAAGTCTTTTAGGATATTAAAAAAATAGATTCTTTTTAAAATGACTAAAACCCTGCCTGCTGGTGTTTCTCGAGATCAGAGAACTATTCTGTCATCTCAAACAAAACTTTTACGGCACCATTTGCTGGGTTTTCTTCTACGGAAATATTTTGAGGCGTTCCAAAAGCACGTTCAAATGCCTTTCCTGATGGGGTTTGAAGTGCGGCGGTAGATTTGTCAGGATTCTGTTCTAACGCTTCATGAAAAGCCTCTAGATTGGTAACTGTATGACCGGTTCCCGCTGACATCCAGTTTGCTTCAAAATACTGTACTTCAAGGCCTCTCGCTCGCAATTGCTCTACACTGTCGAGAAGAATATTTTGGGTTAACCCCTTCCCCTGAAAAACTTGTTTGGATTCACCTGTTTTTTCATTTTCCACAAACTTATTAATTTGGTAACTCACGGTTTTTGTTTTTGGATCGTATTTTACTTCTCCGACCAAATCTCCGTTTTCAGTTTTATACTCCATGATTTTCTTAAACCACGTTATTTTTTCTGAATTTTGTAAGAAATTAGAATCTATTTTATTTTGCTCAAACCAAGACTCATTTTGTTCGATGATATTAGCTACTGCCTTTTCTGTAGTATCCACTACAGAATCAAGATGTTCTTCTATATTTTTTATTCTCGACTCATGTTCAGTGTTTTTTTTTACTTTTTCATCATTTACTATATCTAGATTCTCTGCAGGCAAATTCATTTCAGGATTATTGAACAAGGCATCATGCCACCATTTGTTTTTTTCCAATTCTGATTTTTGAATAGTGAGTCTTCCTGATCCATCCAAATATCGCCCCGCCTGCATACTTACTGACTCACCTCCCACTGTAAACCATGAAACCACTCCATTCCATTCAAATCCTGCTTCTAAAGGAGGATCTTGAGATTCAGCATATTGCTTAATAAAACGACAAATTTTTCCATCAATTGTGTTCCGTTGGCATTGATACTCCATAGTGTTTTCTATTTCCGCTTGTTTCTGATTTTCTTCATCAGCATTATCAAGGGCCTCATCATTCATTGCCTGTAGCCAATCTAGGTTGCTCATTTTGTTATTTTATTACGTGTTCGAAATTCCGTTTCAAAATCCATAGCAAGTATTTTTCCTGTTTGTGCATCTTCAATTTGTATTTTTATTCCATCGTCACCATTTTTCAAGCTCTGATTAGCGTCCATAAATCGGAATACCTGATATTCTCCAACTCCTACCTTTACATCCTTGAATTCATCTCCAACCTTAAATTTTTCGTGCACCAGTGTTTTATTTAGTTTTGTGTATTCTTGTCCAGAAACCTTAACTATTAATGTTCCATTGTCTAATTCCACATTTTTAATACTTTCACATCCTCCAAAATGACGAAATGAAACAGAATTTTGTTCCTCTAGTATTTCTCTCATTTTTTTTGCACCAAATTTTTGTATTTCTTCCGTATATTTGGGATTAGAGAATATGTTATCAAAGAATTTTGTTTGTAGCTTCGTAAAAATGGCATCTACTGATTTTTTCTCATCTAAATTTATTTCAAAATTTTTACATAGTTGAGTAATCTCTGGATCTTTTTTAATAAAAGAGAGGACTTCCTTAAGTGCTTCTTGAGGATCTTTTTTGATTATTTTTTCATTTGCTCCTTCTCCTACTTTTATCCCTTTTTCCACCTGTTTCTTAACGGATTCTAAATATGAAAACAGTTTCCCACTTTTTCCTTCTCCCATGAAATGATAGACATCGCGAAAAGCGATTGTTTTTTGAATATCAGAAAATCTATCGGGGGTCATGTCTGTATTATCTGCCATCCGAACTAAGAATAATAACGGATCCTCCATTGCATCTGCTTTGCGATATTCCACCCCCAGTATTTCATCATCTTTTTTATTTAAATCGACCATTCTTCCGGAAAAAATCTTTTTATCTGTTTCGATAAAGTTGAAACGAGATTCGGAAATCCCTTCATGTTTAAGCACCTCTTTAATTTGAACGATATTATGTGCAGAAGCTTCAATTTCAATTTCTCCGTTCTTATGATTTCCTCCAAATTTATTATAAACATTAATAATATTTTCATTATCGATAATGAACTCCCCATGAGCTATTTTTATCTTGGCAGTACGGTGAATTTCTACTTTATCTGCAGAATGAAATAAAACTCCATCCACTAGGTCTGACAACATCTTTTCTTGTGATTTCGTGGGAATCTCTGTAAAACATTCATTAAATATTTTTATAAACTCGTCTTGTTTTAAAATTTCCGCACCAGTGATTGCGTGTAGAGCCTTTCCTAGAGATTTCCCATTTGTATCTTTTGGCACTTCGGGATATCCAAAATCATGATAAATTGCCACTAACTGAGACAACATGCGAGATTTCTCCGGAGAAATCTTGTATATTTCAGACATCCTTTCGATGATCTGTGGATTCGTATCTAGAATATTCTCAACTTGTTTTTTTACATTCAAGGAGTGCCCAAATCCATGACCAACATATTGTTCAGGATTATCGATTTCCTGCTGGAGTGCCTGTTTATTAATATGAGCAGTCAGTTTTTTACGAACAGGCAACGGAATATCGCATCCATCAAATATTTTTTCAATCTCATGTTGGACCTCTGCACTTTGAATGTAGTCAATGCATTTCTGTCGATGCAAAGCTTTTTCTGCATTTTTAGCATCTTCACCTTTAAGGACATCATTTGTTTTCGAAGCCGAAGAAATACCTTCTTTTCTTACAATGTTTATTTCATCTGGTGTTTTTCCCAAAATATTCTCCTCCAAATTTTTGCGCAATGCGGGATCTAGATTTGCTTGATCAAGTGCACCTGCCGCATGTCGCTTTGCTTTGGCAATTTGTGCTGGTTTTTTTCCTGGTTTTTTAGAATTCAACAATAAGTTGTGTGCACCATTTACCTTTGCCAATTGGACTTCGCTCAGCCCCCATTTATTCTCCAATAATACTTCAGGTGATTTAACTGCAACTACCTTTTCCACACTTGTTTCTACTTTCACTTTTGGAAACTTTACTTTCACTAATTCATCCGCACTTTTCTCTAACACATTTTCTTCCAAAAATTTTCGTGTAGCGGGATCTAGATTTGCTTGATCAAGTGCACCTGCCGCATGTCGCTTTGCTTTGGCAATTTGTGCTGGTTTTTTTCCTGGTTTTTTAGAATTCAACAATAAGTTGTGTGCACCATTTACCTTTGCCAATTGGACCTCGCTCAGCCCCCCTGCAATCGTTCCAGTCAAAATTTCTTTTAACGGCTTTGCTTCCAAAATCTCTGTTCCCCCCGCCAATCCAGCATCCATAATTTTTCGTGCATCGTTTTTCTCAAAAACCGATAACAAAATTCTACTTTTCTCCGTGTTATTTCCCAACGGAACACTGTGTGCTTTTAGAAGTGCATCTTTTTGCTCCGGAGACAATTTCATTCCCCCTAATAATTCCTCTGTTCGAGCAATTCGTTCAGGTCTTGTGACATTCGCATCCATGTTTTTTATCAAAGTTGTTTTATCTAGATTCGGGTTTTTTGCCACCGCCTGCTCGATATATTTTTGTGTTTTTTTGTTTGCCTCTGCAATTGCTTTTTTCAATTTCTTTGCTTCCGGACCATTTGATTTTGAAAACGCCTTAAAAAGGTCAAAAGCTTTTGCCAGTTGAGGATTTGTTTCCACTAATTTTGAAATAATTGACGGTGGTATTTTTGAAATTTTATTCGTGATCTTTAGTACCTTTGGCATTTTCGAAACTTCATTCAATCCAAAGACTGCCCCGACCGTCCCTAGTAATGCCAGCACATTATCATACCCATGTTTTTGCATTTCAAAATCTTCGTCCACCAATCCCGCTTCCTTCATGTATGTCACGGTAATATCTTTCCCAGAAAAAATATCGGGAATATCTACCACTAAACCGAGAGCATCTCCAACTACAGGGATCAGTTGTGGAATAATTGTCGCCAAATACAACAACATTGTTTTCGCTTCTGTGGCCTGATCTTCTTCGTTCAAAAAAGAAACCTGATCCACTCGAGTCAGATCGGCTACTAACGATCCATTCTCAAGAAAGGATGTAGCATATGCTTCATTAGCTTCATCCGTCTCACGTCCTGTACTAAAAAATGAACGACTCTCTCCTTCGTAAGATGATATTACCCAACTCTGCTGAATCTGAGAAATAGTGTTTTTGAAATGAGCCCTTTCGCGATCTGGAATGTTCTTCCGGCTCTCTACTTGATTATACAATTTATTAATCTCAAGCTTTCCTTTGTGAGAAACACTCTTTGTGTAAGGATTTGTATTATCTGCCCAAATTTTCTTCTTATCCTCATTAAATTCATTATTACATGTTTGAATCCATTCTGCATTTGTTCCATACTTACTTAACAAATCCCTCTCAAACAATGGCTCGACCTCTGCGTGATTTAAATAAAATTTTGCAGAAACTAATAAGTCTCGAATTTCATCTAGTTCTAAGCTTTTTCCCAACTGCTCATTTAAAATAAAGCGGTTTGAATCGGCAGAAATTTCAATATTATCTGACAAGTTTGAGAATTTCTCAGCAATAAACAATTTAATATTTGGCAAGAAATTTTCGTGCTGTTCAATCCCCACGAGATCCGTTTCAATAAAACTTTTGTAACGATCGAAAATTTCAACTAAGGATAAAACCAATCCCTTGTCTTGCAAATTTTCTCGAATTCCCAAAAGAGATTTTTGATCAGTTTCAGGAATTCCAAAATACTCAAAATATGGGAAAACCTGCCGATCGAATTCCTTGTTTTTCTTGTACTCCTCGCGATCTGTTTGCTTTGCCAATTTTTCAAAATACGCCATCTCTTTTTCAGTCTTTGCTCCCTCAAGCAATACAAGAGACTCGTTATGATCTACCATCAAATCGTCCATCGTCTCTCCTGCGTCCAATCGGTGCTTGAGTTCTGCGGCAGATCCGACATTCAAAACCATCGGTTTTATCATATTTCCGATTTCAACTCGATCCATTAATCCTAAATCGAGAAGTCCCAATATTTTTCCTTGATCTTCTTCTGGAAGTTTTGCAAGCTCATCAGAAAGAGATATTTTTGTTTGGAGAACAACGTCTTTATCAGTATTTTTTAACAGATTTTGTACAGCACCAACAGCCATATCAAGTTTTCCTTGCTCTCCGGCAAGTTCTTGTTCATCAAATTTTTCTTTATACGCCGTTTCGAGATTCTTAGCAGCTATCTCTTGATTTGAACGTGCGTCTGGTTCTCCAGATATGCTCATGAATCAAGAGTGTTAAGTTCTGCTTCTAACAATGATTCTGCATTTTTAACCTCATGAGTACGTGCTTTCGCACGTTTAAATTTAATCACTTTTTTAGCAACGTTTGTAAGAACTTCTCGTTCCTTTCGCATTTCAAGAATTTTGTTTTTGCAATCACTCATTTCTAAAAAAGAGAATAATCTCCTAATTGTACCATAAAATACACACTTAAGCAAGTGTTAGAGAGTGTTTTATCGGCAAATTGTAGAAGGTTTAGAACCCTGCCTGCTGATGTTTTTCGAGATCAGAGAACTTCATCTTTTGTCGATCAAAGAGAAGATGTACTCGTCCAATGGCACCGTTACGGTGTTTGATTATGTTTACTTCGAGTTCATTCGGCACTTCTGAATCCTCATTATAATAATCATCTCGGTAGAGCATCATCACCACATCGGCATCCTGCTCAATCGATCCTGAGTCTCGGAGATCAGAGAGTACGGGTCGTTTGTCTGGTCGTCCTTCCACACTTCGTGAGAGCTGTGAGAGGGCAACAACTGGGATGTGGAGTTCTCGGGCCAGTTCCTTGAGACTTCGTGATATTTCTGAAATTTCCTGCACTCGGTTCATCGGGTTTTGCCCACTCATGAGTTGTAAGTAATCGACCATGAGAAGATCGAGTCCGTGTTCCATTTGTAACCGACGAGCTTTTGCTCGCAGTTCCACAATTGAGTTTCCCATCGAATCATCGATAAAGATCGTTGCATTTGAAAGTTGGTCCATCACTGGTCCCATTCGTTCGAAGTCAGAATCCTCTAACTTTCCTTTGTGGAGTTTCCAAGAATCTACCTCTAACTGAGAACAGAGCATTCGTTCTACCAATTGTTCTTTGGACATCTCGAGTGAGATAATTCCAATCTTTTTATTTTGATCTATAGCGGCCTTCATTCCCATGCAGAGGGCGAGTGCCGTCTTTCCCATTGAAGGACGAGCGGCAACAATAACCAGGTCGGAAGAATTAAATCCTCCGTTGAGTTTGCTGTCGAGTCCGGTGAAGGATGTTGAAATTCGGTTCTTGTTCGCCAATTCTGGGTTCTCGTTAATTTCACAAAACCGTTCGTAACTCGCTGTGAGAATTTCTTTAATAGGGATGAATCGATTTCTCAAAAACGTCTGAGAGATTGAAAAAACTCTCTTTTCTGCGGATTCGAGTAACTCTTCCACAGACTTTTCAGCATCATATCCGAGTGCTGTAATTTCGTTTCCCGCTTGAATCAATTTTCGCAACGTCGATCGGTGTTTCACGATTTGCGCGTATTGAAAAATATGCGTTGCGAGTGGTACTTCGTTTTGGAGTTCTGCTAAATATTCAGGTCCTCCGATGAGTTCCAGTTTGTCCTTTGCCTGTAATTTTGTCGCGAGTGTCACAAGATCGATTGGTTCTGATTTGTGAAAAAGATCAAGAACGGCTTCGTAAATAAACCGATGATGATCGTGATAAAAATCTGTCGCTTCGACAAAGTCGGCAATTTTTAAAATGGAATCCTTATCCAAAATCAAACACCCTAAAACTGAACGTTCCGCTTCTGGAGCGGTTGGAACGAGTTTTTTCGCAAGACTAATATCAATGTTTGAAGGCTTTATATCTGCCATGGGGTCGGTATTTTTTTGGAAAGTGGGATTTGGTTTTCGCAAAAAAAGAGCCATTTGTCAATCCTATTTTTAGTCATTCTGGCTTGCCCAGAATCGTGCAGGTTCCTTTTTATGTGTACAGAGCGAAGCGAAAAACTCGGGCAAGTGCGCCGCTAGCGCTTCTATTCAGGATATGTATTCATCCGATTCCGGCCAAGCCGGAATGACGGGGGAGGGGGAAGAGAAAACTTTTATTGACAAAAATATCGTCAACCCTACTATCCACTCGCTTTCTGGTCTGTTTCTCTGAAAACCGACGCGACAGAGTCTCAACCACCAAAGAGCTGTAAAAAACTTTTTTATTTCGCGTCCCATATTCAAAATGACTCATTCAATGGATGATTTACTCGCCGGTAAAGACGCAGCGGGTATTGTTTTATTTCGTGCTGGAGACAGCGCAAAGGGTATCGTTATCGATATCAACACTTCTCGTATCTTGCTCGAACTCGATGGAGGAGTAACAGGAATTATTACTAAAAAAGAGGCCGGAGGGTTTCTTGGGGATGAAAGTATAGAAATCGGTGCAACGCTCGAGTCGACAATTATTAACCCAGAAAATGAACAAGGGTTGGTGGTTCTCTCACTCAAACGAGCTTCTCAAGATATGGCATGGTCAGATCTCAGCACACTCATGGACGAAAGTCGTATCGTGAAAGTGAAGATCTTCGAAGCAAACAAAGGAGGACTTATGGCAAACTACAAAGGGCTTCGTGCTTTCTTGCCAGTGTCACAACTTACACCACTTAATTACCCACGGGTAAACGGAGCGGACAGCGCTCGTATTTTACAAAAATTGCAAGAACACATCGGAAAAGAATTTGCAGTTCGTGTAATTAATGTCGATCGAGAAGGAGGAAAAATTATTATTTCAGAAAAAGCGGCCCACGAAGAACAAATGCGATCAACACTGAAAGCGTTGAGCGTAGGAGATGTTGTGAAAGGAGAAGTTTCAGGAGTTCTTAAATACGGAATCTTTGTTGCATTCGACGGAGTGGAAGGTTTGGTTCACCTCTCAGAGCTTGATTGGGGACATATTTCAGATCCTTCAGCTCACTACTCTCAAGCAGACAAAGTTGAGGTTATGGTTATTGGAATTGATGGTGACAAACTTTCTCTTTCAATTAAACGACTCTCAGACGATCCATGGAGAGACAAAGTAAAAGACTTCCAAGAAGGACAAGAAGTTTCAGGAAAAGTTCTTCGATGGAATGCACAAGGAATCTTCATTGAGGTGAAACCAGAAGTGCAAGGACTCTTTACTCTCGCAGACTTCGGAGTGGAAACACACTCAGAATTGAAGTTGAAAGAAGGAGAAATACTCAAAGGAGTGATTGAAAAGATTAACGTGGATTCACACCGGATGGAGTTGAAGAAAGTCTAGAACGAAATAATTGACAAGGCACCCGTTTCTTTGTAAAAGAGCGGGTGCTTTTGTTTATGCATATATGAAATCAAAAAAAGAAAAGGGAAATGGGTACGGAGTAAGGGAAGATGTACAGGCAGTTTGTCAGGATTTTTTTGAAAAAAATTCAGGAGCAGAGTGGATACTTGTAGCTGGAAATCCTCCGCAAGTAATTTATCAGATGACGAAAATTATTCAGAAACTTGCTCAAAGAGCTTTAGGGAAAGCGGTTGAAGAATATGATAAACAAGCAGTAGAAGCAGTTCGAAAAAATTTTGGATAGCAAAAAACCGACAAGGAAATCTCAGAACTCATAATCGAGGTGAACTTCCTGCCGGTTTTTAAAGCCCCGACAAAGGGCCAAAAACTCTCATTGCCTTGCTCGGGTAAACTTTATTAACTCATTCGAGTCCCGCGTTACCTATCGGGGCCTTTTGCGTACTTTGTAGAATTTGACTGTTAGGCCAGATTGATATAAAATACAGGCTGTTTGGTTTTGAAGAAAAGATGAATGCATAAATGCTTTCGTCTTTTTTTCGAACCCCAAAACGGTTTTCGAGAGGGCGGCTTCTTCGAAGGGAAGATAAGTCGTCCAGTGAAAATCGCCTCTCGCGTTTTGTGGTGCATTCCATCCGTTGTCTAAAGCGGAAAGAACGTCATCGCAAAGCGGAGAGAAAAGAGAAAGCAATCTTGGTCTGAAAATTTTAATAAAAAATGAATTTTTATAAAATTTAGAATAAATAATTTTTGATCAGTAAGCCTACTTCCTCATCACTCCCCACTCCAACCGAATTTTTGAAAGAACTTTTTTACCTGTGATTCCGAGAGTGTCGAGGAAACGTTTGTTTTTTGTTCCTGAACCAATGAAATCAGGACATCCTACGCATGCATAACGTTTTTGTCAAAGAATACACCTTGAACAAATAAATAGAACATTGAATAGACATATTTCATTATTGACAATAAATAAGAAAGAAACTAAACAGGGAGTGTGAAATAACTTATTTCAAATGGGTGCAAAGAAGAAACCTCTTCTCGGAAAAGAAAAGCCTTGTGGAGACTGTCCACTGCAACAGGAAGAATCTTGTGTTGTTGAAAAAAGAGCTCCGAGTGTGAGTGATTTGGTTAATGGAATAAAGATTCAAGCAGTGCATGCTACCTCAGACGAATTTGATAAATTATATGCAGATAAAATTAATTCAGGAGTTTATTTCTCAGAGGATACCGACCCTTTTCCGTTTTTATTTGAAGAGAAGGACGGAAAATTTATCATGGTAAAAGATGAAAGCGGAGAGAATTTCATCCCTGGGGAATGCCCTCTTATTGATAGCGATCCAAGTGCATATGAAAGAATGTTTCGGATAATGAAAAGAGTTCAATTATATGTATCAAAATACATACCCGAGATGCCAAAAATGCCGGAAATGAAAATGCCAAAGATTTCTGGAACAGAAAGTAAGAAAAAACAACAACCTTCATTGCCAATTGCCCCAAAATAGAAGACAATTAGCCCGATGATAGAAGAAGAACTTACTTCGGTGAAGACAGATGATTCAGTGATTTCGACGAACTCAAATGGGGATTCGGAGGCTTTTGAAAATACACTCCGACCGAAGGATTTTGAAAACTATGTAGGACAAGCAGAAGTAAAAGGAAACTTGAGAGTCTTCTGCCAAGCAGCGCGAAAGAGAAAGGATCCATTAGATCATACGTTGTTCTATGGTCCTCCGGGGCTGGGGAAGACAACTTTGTCGATGATTCTCTCTCATGAAATGGGAACGAACTTGAGAATGACTGCTGGACCAGCGCTGGAGAAACCAGGGGACTTGGCAGCGATTCTGACCAACCTTCAGGAGAATGACATTCTCTTTATAGATGAGATTCACCGATTGCGAGCCCCTGTGGAAGAAATTCTGTATTCAGCTATGGAAGACTTCGCGATTGATATTGTTGTTGGGAAGGGACCTTCTGCGCGAACGATGCGTCTGAATGTTCCCCGATTCACTCTTGTTGGAGCGACGACAAAAGCGTCCATGCTGGCGGGTCCACTGCGAGATCGATTTGGGCATGTGGAACGATTGCGGTTTTACGAAGTTGATGAAATTCAAAAAATAGTCGAACGATCAGCAGGGATTCTTGGTATTCATATTGATGAAGATGCCGCGCACATGCTGGCGAAGTGTGCACGACGAACACCTCGAATCGCCAATCGTTTACTACGACGGATGCGAGACTTCGCGGAAATCCTCCACCAAGGAAAAGTGACCGAGAAAGTTGTTCGGGAGGGATTAGAAAGTTTATCTATTGATAAGAAAGGACTCGATCATGGAGATCAAATGTATTTGCAGGCGCTTTGTGAGAAATTTAAAGGTGGTCCTGTGGGACTCTCTACTATTGCTTCGGCCATGGGAGAAGAAGAAAACACGGTTGAGGACATGATAGAGCCATTTCTCATTCGAGAAGGCTTTCTCCAGAAGACCCCACGAGGACGACTCGCGACGGAGAGTGCGTTCGCGCATTTAGGGCTTGAATACAAGGAATACAAGGAATACAAGGAATACAAGGAATACAAGAAATAGCAGATGTTATAGGAATCCTTGACAAGGGTGCAAAAAAGAAATACCACAGATATTGAGTATTTATTTTTTAAAGTTTTAATATTCCCAATATGGAAAACTTAACAGCAGCGGAAGTTGAAGGGGAACAGGAAACAATCGTAAAATCTTTAAAGGTTCTTATCCGTGCAGTCGAGAACGTAGAACGAGGAGGTGAACCAAATAAAGAGATCTTGATGCCATTTGTAGAAGACTTGAAAGAGTCATACGAAAAATTAGAAGGGCAAGATGAAAAGACTCGAGGGAAAGTTGTTGAGATTTTGGGGAGATATAATGGACTTGGATTCTTAGAAGATGATCAAAAATCTTTGTTTCCAGATCGATCAAACGTGGCTTAAATCTTCCATTCGTTTTTTTTAAGAGTTTCTTTGCATTTCCCCAAAATCTTCTTAAACTTAAATCCCGTAATGGTTAATTCAAAATTCATTTTCGTCACGGGTGGTGTTTGTTCTAGTTTAGGAAAGGGAATTGTAGCGTCTTCGACTGCCGCGATTTTGAAATCCGCTGGGGTAAAAGTTGCCATCATGAAACTCGATCCATATTTAAACGTGGATCCGGGAACAATGAGTCCGTTTCAACACGGAGAAGTGTTTGTGTTGGATGATGGAGCAGAAACAGATTTGGATTTGGGACACTATGAGCGGTTTATCGATGAATCACTCGTTCAGGAATGTTCAGTGACGACAGGGAAGATTTACTCAGAGGTTTTGGAAGAAGAACGGGAAGGAAAGTATCTCGGAGGAACGATTCAAGTGGTTCCACATATTACAGGGAAACTTATTGAGAAAATTGAACTCGCGGCGAGAAAACTAAAAGTAGAAGTACTCGTTGTAGAGATTGGAGGAACGGTGGGGGATATCGAAGGAGAGCCCTTCATCGAAGTGCTTCGTCAGATGCGGAAAAAATATGCAGAGAATTGTCTTTCTATGCACACGACATTGTTGCCGTACTTGGCAGCATCAGGAGAATTGAAAACAAAACCAACACAACTATCAGTTCGAGAATTGCGTCGATTAGGAGTACAACCAGATTTCATCTTTGCGAGAGCGGATGTAAAAATTCCAAAAAAACTTTTGAAAAAAATAGCCTACTTCTGTGATGTGGAAGAAGAAGCGGTCATTCCCGCCGAAACGGTGAGTTCTATTTATGAAATACCGTTGCGATTCCAGAAATTTCGATTGGGAGAGATTGTGTCAGAAAAATTAAATCTCAAGAAAAAGAAATTCAATCTCAAAACATGGGAAAAGGGAGTGGAAAAACGAAAAAACGTAAAAGGGGAGATCTTCATCGGGTTGGCAGGGAAATACAATGATTTGGATGATGCGTATCTATCGGTTATTGAAGCATCAAAATCAGCTGGATATTTCCACGATCATAAGGTGAACATTGAATGGATTGATACAGAAAAGATTGAAGAAAAAGATAAAGAAGAATTAAAGAAACTCGAAGCAGTGGACGGAGTGATCGTTCCGGGGGGATTTGGAAATAGAGGAATTGAAGGGAAAGTAAAAGTAGCTGAGTACTGTCGTGTAAATGACAAACCGTACTTGGGGTTGTGCTTGGGGTCGCAGATCATGGCAATGGAATTTGCGAGAAATGTTCTTAAAATTAAAGATGCGACATCAGAAGAATTTGATGAAGATAAGAAATCAAAAAATCATGTTATCCACTTTATTCCAGAACAACGATTGATTCACAAAAAAGGAGGAACAATGAGACTCGGAGCCTATCCTGCGATTCTCAAAAAAGGAACGAAAGCAGCGAAGATTTATAAAGAAACAAAAATTTCAGAACGACACAGACATCGATTTGAATTTAATAATAAATATCGAGCTCGATTTGAGAAAAAAGGATTTATTATTTCAGGGCAATCGCCCGATAAGAATTTAGTGGAGATTGTTGAAGTAGCGGATCACCCTTTTATGATTGGGTCGCAGTTTCATCCAGAACTAAAATCTCGACCGTTTAAACCACATCCACTATTTCAGGCATTTGTTGGGGCTATTGTGAAGAAATAGCTACATAAAATAAAAACATTTCTCCGCAAGCGACTTCTGTTGCTTGCATGCATGAGAGCGTAGTATCCTTACATGAGACGTTTGTTGTTTTTTAAAGCAATTAAATCGTCTCCAATTCTTAACTCATTTCCATGAGAAAAACAAAAACAACCATAGTCGCGCTAGCGCTTAGTTTCGCGTTTTCTTTTCTAATTCTTACACCCAATACTTTTGCCGAAGTAACAGGGGATCCAGAAGTTGCACCAAGTGATATTAGCTTGAGTGAAATAATGGTGAATGAGAATGCTGCCAATGGAACATTCATTGCGAATATTTCAGCGATTGATCCTGATAATACGGCTGAAGAATTAACATTTTTTATTCCGAGTGACGCAGGAGAGCGATTTACTATCGTTGATGGAAATAAGTTGCAAGTATTAAGTGGAAATGAATATCTTGATTACGAAACGAATTCAATGCATGAGATTACAATTCTTGTCCGGGATCCAGATTGGAATACCTACGATGAGAATTTTACTATTCTCATTCAAAACAGAAATGAAGCTCCAACGGATATTCTTTTTGACAGTGTCGCTGTTGACGAACGAGCAGAAGCAGGAACTCTAATAGGAACACTTAGCGTTGTGGATCCTGATAACGGAGACTCTTTTGTTTATACACTAACGGATAATTCAGCTGGTCGATTTGAACTTGCCAATGGAAATCAAGTTGTTGTTCTTGATGGAGTGAAGCTTTTGGCAGAGAGTTATGATATTGCCGTTCATGTTACAGATGCGGTAGGAAATACATTTGATAAATTCTTAAGTGTGGACGTGAATCCTATTCAGGCACCAATAATGTCAGCAGTTGTTATGGGTATTGATGAAGACGGAGACACAACATTATCTTGGACAACGGATAAAGATGCAAAATCAAGAGTTGATTATGGAATGATTGGTGACATGAGCGAACTAACTTTTTTCACAAAAAACTATGCTCTTGAACAAGATACATATCTTCCCGATCTTCTTGATTGTGTGACCTATGATTATCGTCCCCGATCTTCTGATCGATTTGGAAAAGAAAGGATCGGAGAAAAAAGCACCCTTACTACTGCAGGATGTACAGGAGGAGCAAGTGTTGCAGCGCAAACACACACGGCCATTACTCCAGCAGGAGGTGGAAAGGCACAATTAATGAACGAAGCCGGCAACGGTGTGATTGTAAATATCCCGACAAATTTCATCACAGAAGAAGAGTCTGTACAATTTCAACTAAAAAGGATTGGAGTCGGTGCAGTGTTGCAAGAGACAGGATTGCCGGATGACAACATGTATATCGTTGGAACAGGAATGTATGATTTGCAAGTGGTAAAGGATATGTCTACAAATATCCCAACATTTCAAAAAGACTTGGAAGTAGAATTCTCTTATTCGGATGGAGAGCTATCAATGATTGATGAATCTACGATTTCTGTTTTCCGATGGAATGGTGAATTCTGGAGTCATGCAAATGGTGGATGTAGAGTTGATGAACTTAGCAATACAGTGACTTGCGAAACAACAGAGTTTGCAACATTTGGCGTCTTTGGATATATGAATGAAATTGCACAAAGTTTCAGCGGGAAAGCAAAAACACTTCGTCGTCGAGGAATGGCTCGCGAAGACTTTCGAGGAGTTGCTGTTGAAGGAGGTGTAAACAAATCTAACTTTGAAACAGCATATCAACGATCACTCGATGAAATTGCAATGATTAATTCTGGAAACAAAGGAGGGGCACGAACGGCAGTTGATAGTGAAGGAGAAAAGGTTTTCCTTGGATATCAAGCCGGACGATCAGGGACAGCACAAATGGAAAATCGAATCGTTCGAAGAACCAATGTGGCGTACAGAGGATCTTCCCCTCGATCATCAGCGAGGCTTGCAAATCAAGATCTTTCTCTTAAAAAGAGATTGGCGACTATGAAGAACGGACTCTTAGCGAAGAGTGACATGCAAAAGAAAGTAGATGAAGAAAAAAAGATGGTAATTGCAATGGCGTCGAAATTTGATAAAGCAAAATCTCTTTTACAAATGTACCAAGCAGCAAGCGAAGAACTTGCACTTTGTCTCAATCAAAATGCTGGGTTTTGTGATGAAATATACAGATACCTTGCTTCGGAGATTCAGGATAGAGAGAAAGATGTTGTTGATCACTTAATGATGGATTGGAATAACTAAGAGGAAGTAATTCAAATAAGAAATTGAAAGCCCCGCTTCGGCGGGGTTTTTTTAATATTCCGCCGAAATTCCCCGCCCGTCAGGGCGAGGGCTGGAGAGAATCCAGAATCTAGGTAAGATAGTGTTATGGAGTATTAAAGAGGATCACACTATGTGTATTATTGTGACTATCATCTAATATTTGTCACAAAATATCGTCGAAAAATATTCAATGAAGGGGTTTTTGCATATTTTGATAAGAGGTTGTTGGAGGTGAAAAAACAACATCCACAAATAGAATTCAAAGAAGTGAATCATGATAAAGATCATATTCATATGTTGGTATCAATACCTCCAACAATGAGTGTTGGAAAAGTAGTGCGATTGATAAAATCGAACACAGCAAAAGATCTAAAGCAAAAATTCCCCGTGTTAAAGGAGGTATATTGGGGAACGGAAAGTGTGTGGTCGGCAGGATGTTTTGTGTCTACAGTTGGAGTAAACGAAAAGATTGTGCAGAAATATATTCAACGACAAGGAGAAGAAGATTCTGGACAAGCGAAGCTTGAGCTGGCCTGATACCCCGACCGTAAGTTCGGGGAGCAGGCTTCATAAAATTGAAAGAAAAAATTCCGGCGTACGTATAATGAGGTGAAGCTTCTTATTTATTATTTCTTACTTATTACAATATTATGAAAAAATCAATTTTCAATTTCGCTCTCGCACTTCTTGTTCTTGGAACGGGTGTTGCATCGGTTAGTGCCTTCTGGGGAGGTCAAAATATGACATCAGATAGATTTGCAGAATTTAAATCTACTCTCTCACAAAGTGGTGATTACGAATCTTTTCAAGAGTCTATGAAAACACTTCGAGAAGGACGCCGTGCTGAAAGACAAAGTATGCGAGAAAAAATCACACACTCCGTAGAAAACATTGCTAATGGAGTTGTGAAAACAATCACTTCTGATGATACAGATGTTGTTGCACAGATTCAGTCAAGAGGGGTAGAAAATGCTCCTAGAAACGAAAATGTTACTCGTACAGTCGAAAATTTATCAAACGGTATTAAGGTAACGACTACTTCGGATGATTCCGAAATTGTAGAACGTATGCAAAATTATGCTGACAAAAAAGGATCTGGAGAAGGTATGGGACAAGGACAAGGACGAGGGAAACGACATGGTAATATGAATGGGAACAAAGGGGGAGGAGGACAACACAAACAAGGTTCTCGGAATGGAATGGGTCGATAAAGCAACGTTTTTGTAACGATATAAAAAGAGTCTCCCTGTGAGGCTCTTTTTTTTGAAAGAAAATAAATACAGAGACGTATTACCTTTTGAGATGAGAATATTTTATATTGGTATTGATACGGGGTGGGAATTGCTATAAAACACACATATGACAAATAGTCGTGAAGCGACCGATGAGAAGTTAGTCGAATTAGCGTTAGAAGACGTTGATTGGTTCGGACTTCTTGTGGAACGATATGAACCACGACTCAAGCGTTACATCTTGCGAATCTCAAGTTTCCCAATTGAGACGGTTGAGGAAATTCTTCAAGACGTCTTTCTTAAAATCTGGAAGAACCTCAATGGGTTTTCTGGGAGTGTGAAGTTTTCTAGTTGGATTTATCGGATTGCGCATAACGAGACTATTTCCGCTTTTAGGAAAGCCAAATCTCGTGGACACGATCAACAGGTGGAACTCGATGAAACCCTTTTCATCCCTGATAAAACAGATTTCGTAAAAGAGTTTGATCAACAACTGACTGCGGTAAAAATTAAAAAGACATTGGAACATCTTCCAGAGAAATATAGAGAAGTATTGGTGCTTAAGTTTCTCGAAGATCAAAGCTACGAAGAAATTGCGGATATTCTTCGTTGTCCAATGGGGACAGTAGCGACGCTCATTTCTAGGGCGAAGAAAAAATTCCGCAATGAGGCAGAAAAACAAGATATTCAATTTACATCATGAATCCTTCAAAATTCTCAGAATCGGTACTCAGAAAGATTAAGGCACGGCACATCAAGCCACGCTCAAAATGGCAGTTTATAGCCCGAAACATTACTTTCTGGGGGATATTCAATCTTTCAGTATTGCTCGGCGCAGGGGGCGTCTCAGTGCTTATTTTTGCACTCATGGAATCGGACTTTGATCTCTTCTCAGAGTTGTCCGGATCGGGGACTTCACTCTTGCTTAGTTGGCTTCCAGTGTTTTGGATTGTTTTCTTTGTTAGTTTTGTAGGGATTGCTATGTGGGGAATTCGAAAGACCAAGAAAGGATACCGATTTTCCGTTTCTAAACTTCTTGTAGCGAATGTTTTATTGAGTTTCCTTCTGGGAGGACTGGTGTATGGAGTGGGAGGAGCAGAACAATTTGAAAAAGTATTTGCGGAAAATGCTCCGATGTATCGTGGAATGCAACATCGTATGCAGGAAATGTGGACACAGTCAGAGGAAGGACGATTGTCAGGAACGGTTATTGAAGTACAAGGAGAGGATATAATTGTCCTCGATGATTTCTCTCATCAGCAATGGGTTGTTGACGTTACTGCCGTACCCAAACGAAGACCACTGGAAGAAGGAAAGAAGGTGAAAATGATGGGAGAAAAAACAGGGGAGCACACGTTTACAGCCACAATGGTGCGTCCATTGATGCGTCGAAAGGGGCGGTTCTTTGGAGAAGAAGAAAGGAAACAACGACGAACTCCAGAAGAACGAGAGCAGTTCAGGAAGGAGCATCCTGAGATTCAAGAAATGCGAGCTCGATTTCTCATAGAGCATCCAGAGTTTGTGAGAGAGGCTCAAGAGCATTGACAAAATGGCTTCTATCAGCCATAATTGATGTCCTGTTCTTTTATATTTTTCTCTTCCACACCTATGGGGGTGTTTGGCTTTGACAGAGAGATTCGAAATGTATTTTTTGCGAACACGGCACGTTTATCTGCCGGCACATCCGATAAACAACCTTAAATGCAAACAATTTTGTTGCTAAGGCAAAACAAGGGTTTGATAATTTCGTAGCATCTTTGATGCCTCGACAATTGGCTTACCAAGGTATTGCCTAATAATATAAACCTTACTTGAGCTTTACGCTCGTGAGTGAAATAGAGTCGATGATTCTAGATCCTATTTCCAACTTGAATCTTACTTTTTCAATTGGTTGATGAGAAAGGACAATTAAGACCACTCTTTTCCGTTTTTTGTTTATTTTTCAGCGGAATCGTATCTAAACAAACTACGTCTCGTAGACGAAAATAGGTTTCCTCTTTGGACGCGAGTTCAATTCTCGCCACCTCCACCACTCGACTCGCCTTCGGCTCGCTCGCGGTCTTCGACCATTCGAACTATCCTAGGGAGTTTATTAATTGTGAGAGAAAATAGTCGAGTGAGTGTCCCGAAATGAATGAAGTGAATTGAGGGGCATCAGATAGAAAATTTCATATCAATTTTAATTGCACTCTTCTTTCAGTTGCTGATGGTCTCCGACTATTAATACAGTCATGGAGAGTTATTTAGTATGAAGAAAAACAGTCGAATGAGTGTCCCGAATAAGCGTAGCGAATTGAGGGGCTATAATGATTGGGATTTCATCCTTCATTGTTCGTGCTTTTTATCTTTGGAAATCCCACCACTTGGCAGGTTCAGGGCTCTGTCCTGAATCTAATGTTTGAAAATACATCCCGTTTGTACTGAAATTTAAACATGAGGAGCAAGACGTAGCCTTGCTCCTGCAAGGGGAATGACCGAGTATTTTTGAAAATCGAAATTTGGAAATTGGCAATTGAAAATTCGTAATTCAAGGTCCTGTCCAGAGTTCGAACTCTTCTCTCAACCCGGGTTGGATTTTGGGTATTTGATGTACAATAAAACAGTATGTCTTATTATTTTTACTTTGCTCGTTGCTCGGACGATTCTTTGTATGCCGGGTATTGTAAAGATGTTCAAGCGCGGGAAGACAAACATAATACGGGAAAAGGTGCGAAATATACAAGATCAAGGAGACCAATAAAGATTATCTACACCGAAACGTTTGATACGCAAAGAAAAGCAATGCAACGTGAAATAGAAGTAAAAAAATGGAATCGATTAAAAAAAGTAAATCTTATAAAAAATAACTAGCAGAGCTTTTAAATAAAAAAGTTCTCATTAGCAGTCGATTGACTTTTCTGCTAATGAAAATAAAATTCGTCCGATGGCAGAAGATTTTTACAAAACGCTTGGTGTGGACAAAAAAGCCACGAAAGCCGATATAAAGAAAGCATACCGAAAAAAGGCACAGGAACACCATCCCGACAAAGGCGGGGAGGAGGCGAAGTTTAAGAAGGTAAATGAGGCCTATGAAACGTTGTCGGATGACAACAAGCGTTCGCAATACGATCAATTCGGGTCCGCGGGGTCACAATTTGGTGGAGGCGGAGGAGGATTCTCTGGATTTGGAAATGGGGGTGGATTCTCATCAGCGGATTTTGGAGGTGTGGAAGATGTTTTTTCCAGCTTCTTTGGAAATAATGGTGGCGGACGATCTGCAAAAAAAAGTACGCGAGGAGGAGATTTGGAAGTAGAGTTGGACATTTCATTTAATGAATCCGTAGAGGGGGTGAAAAAAGTATTTCACTCGTCTCACTTCCAACCGTGTTCCGATTGCTCTGCGAAAGGAGGAGAAGGGAAGAAAAAATGTGAACAATGTGGTGGAACGGGACAGGTGACGCAGCGTATGCAAACACCATTTGGGGTCGTGGCACAGCAGAGGGTCTGTTCGCAGTGTAGTGGAGAAGGGCATAGCTTTGAAAAAACGTGTTCGCACTGCCAGGGAGAAGGACGGAAAGAAAAGAAAACCAAGATTGAAGTGGCTATTCCTTCTGGATCTGAAAGTGGAACGACATTACGAATGTCGGGAAAAGGGGAATCCGGGAGACGAGGCGGACCAGCGGGGGATTTATATGTCTATATCCGTGTTGGCGATTCTTCTAAGTTTGAACGACATGGGCTTGATTTGTATTCTTCACTCAAGATCTCAGTGTTTGATGCACTGTTGGGAGGGAAATTTAAAGTCGAAACCTTTTGGGGAAAAGTAGAGTTGAAAGTTTCAGAAAATACAAAGGATATGCAACTTCTTCGAATCAAAGGAAAGGGGATTCAATCGAACGGAAGGGTCGGTGATCACATTGTTCGTGTCGAGCATGAAATGCCAAAAAAGCTCACGTCAAAAATGCGAGAAGCCTTAGAGCAACTCAAAAAACACTGAACAAAAAACTTGTTCAATAGTTAAGAATTAACAGTTTAATCCTTTTGCACGATTCGCCTCACGTGTTGTCCGTGCTTTGGCTTTGTTAGCTCGTTTCCCCAACGTAGATTTACGTCGACGTTCATTTATTTCATGTCCGCCGTGTTGTTTGGAATCGCCACCTTTATTTGTCATTTTTGAAAGCTAATACAGGCGAGAGTGTATTTTTTTCACTCTCGTTGTCAATTGTTTTCTTAATACACCTTCTCGATTTTAATATCCTTGAAGAAGTATTCAATGATGGCATTGTAATCAAGTCCTTTTTTCGCGAGCTCTCGTGCAGAATTTCCCGACAATCCAACACCATGTCCACGTTGTTCAAGTCCTTCATCAAAAGGAAGTGGGCGTGAATAGGTCCACGGATAAGCATGACTCCATTTATCAGAACTCTGTCCTCCGCTTTGTGTAAAGTACGGACCGATGACGGGTTGTCCGTTGTAGGTGAGCACTTGTCCTTCGGTTTGTTTAATCAACTCTACTTGCTCGATGTGATATTTCTCCCAACCATGTCCGAGGTAAAACTGTGAGCTTTTGGGATCGTCCTCAAGGTCATAGAGATTCGTTTGGAACTTCCGTCGCACCCCTGAATACACATGGGCATAACTTCGCGCCAATACGTGAATAGCGTGCTTTTTCTCATCAGGTTCTTGAGTTGGTTCTTCAGCCAGTCCCCAGAGATATTCTTCAATCGGAAGTTCATTCACAAGGAGAAGTTTTGTCCCGGCCATATGACCATTAATCTGCCTTCGGAATGTGTTGTACGCGTTCTTTTTACTGAGGTCTCGATTATAGTTTCGCACTTCCAAGACCCCTTTCGTTTGTAAACTTACTTCAGAAACCTTCCATGTTTTTCCATCACTCTGGACTTCGAGGTATCGTTGATTTTTCTCTTTTTCAAATTGAGGAATAATTTTTATCTTTTTTTGTGATGGCACTGTGCCGAGAATCATATTTTTCTCTCGAATCTCAACAGAAGAAGTTCCTATGATATCGGCATAGTTTTCATTAAAGAATGCGAGTTTCACTTTTACATGAGCGATGTCAGCTTCCTTTGGAGCGGAAGCATGAAACATGCTTGCTGAGAGTTTTTTCAGGTAATTCGGAGTTTCTTTTACGGGCTTCGTGTATACCTTATTTGCAGAAATTCTTTGTTTCTTATCCCCAGAAACTTGTACTAATATTTTAAATGTTGGGAGTTCTTCTCCGTGGAAAATTTTATCTCGTAGGAATACGGGGATTAGGTCGAGTTCATAGATTCCATTAGCTGTTTTTTCGACAATAATTCTTCCTCGAAAGAATCCTTCTTCACCGGGTTTGACCTTCTTCATGAGTCGAAGATCTGTCACAACCATGCCCTCTGGAATGTTGGAGACGGTAATCTCGGACTTTGGCATCCAGATGTCTTTTGTCCCATTGGTAAATGCTATATTGAAGGTCTTTCGATCATTTCTTTGAATGACCTTCTTTTTCATAAGATTAGAAAACTTAATCAGTGGTTTTTTTTCTGGACGCTTGAAGCGTGTAGATTGTTTTAGAATATCGGGAGCATCTTTACTTAGGGCAAGGAAGTCGCGTGCCATTCGAGAATCAGCTTTCTTTTGTCGATAGAGAATTTCTGTTAGATACGCAGATTGTTCCCTGATTTCTGAGAAATGTTTCACAAGATTTTTTCCAGGGCAAGCGGTTGCATGACCTCGTCGAGCAACGTCTTTGTGTCCAGAAATGTTGTATGAAAGCGTACCGAGGTGATAACTCTTTTTATTGAGCTCTATATTAAACCGCTTCGCATGATCGGCGAGCAAGAGTTTCAAGACCTGCAATTGGCGAGGTGTCGGCTCTTCGTGTTCGAAGTTCCCCATGAGAGAAATCCCAATGGCTCCAATGTTGTGATAGGCAGTATGAGCCCCAACAATGTCGGCTCCTCCCGCTCGTCCTTCGTAAATATTTCCTTCCCAGTCGATTACATAATTATATCCAATATCACCCCATCCACGTGTGACCGTGTGAAAAGCGTAAATGGATCGCATGATCTCCATTGGGTCGCGTGTGTGGTTCACATACTCTCCTGTATGGTGAATAACGAACTTACTAATCTTTTTATTCTGCGATAATGGCCAGAAATATGACTCTCCTTTTCCATTCTTTGTTTCGACAACCTGTGGTCGGAATGCTGGTTGGATAAGATCTTCCTCGGTTTTAAACCATTTTTGGAATTTCCCACTTTTAGGAGAATAGACGCGAAGACTCTCATCGGCTCCCCATTCGGCTCGAGAAATGTATTTTGGTTGTTTTACGTACGGGGCAAGCCCAGTTTCAGGATCATCAAATGTATCGTCGTCAAAGGGCTCAAACGTCACTTTATCACTTCCAGACGTTCCATCACTGGTTCCCGCTTCGACCAATAAACCTTCTCCTTTGCGTTCTGTATTATAAAAATGAGCAACGACACGAATGGATTCCGGAGAACGAATAATGAATGGTTGATCTTTTTCTCGATGAATTATTTCCAATACATCATTGCTTCCGTCTGCCAATTCCCAGGGAAGAAATGTTCCGTCTTCGTGTTGAAACGATAATTCAGGAAGTGCTTCTCCGTTCCTCGAAAAAAGCGTCACCGCATTGAATTCCATTTCTGTCGTAAGCTGGGAAGTTCCTGCAGGAATCAAAATTTCCGCCTCATGAAAGGACATGCCAGAGCTACTGTTGAGCAAACTCGCAATTCCTAAAATGAAGCTCACAAGCATTTTATTTTTATTTAAAGATATTCTCTGAGATTCTATGGGAACGAAAAAGATTGGTCAAATTTTTTGTTCATGAATAAAAAAGTTATCAACAAAAATTCCTCCCCCCGCAGGCGAGAGGCGCGGTGGGGTATTGAAAACATACCCCCTCTAACTCCCCCTTGGAGGGGGAGAATTTATTGCTATCGATTCAAGATTTCATTCACTGCAGTATCGAGCTGTCGATCAACCTTTTGCATTTTCTCCTCCATGGTTGGATCGGTTACTTCGATATCAGCAGGTACTCCGTGCATTTCAACAGCTCCTTCTTGAATCCATGTTCCTTTCGGTGTCAGCCATTTTGCAACGGTGAGCTTCAATGTTCCCCCATTTGCTTGTCGGTCAACCTGTTGGACGGTTCCTTTTCCGTGAGATTTCGTTCCTACAATTTTTGCAATGTCATAGTCTCGAACCATTCCACTAAAGATCTCTGATGCAGAAGCACTTCCTTTGTTCTGAAGAAGTACGATATTATCAAAGCCATATAACTCTCCTCGACGAGAGGATAGGTATTTTTCGGTGTTCCCCTTGTACTCAACAGAGAAGACTAAGGCTCCTTTATCGAGTAAGAATTCTCCCATTTCCACAGCAGAAGTGAGGTATCCTCCAGGATTGTTTCTCAAATCAAAGATGATTCCACGAGGTTGTTTTGGTAAGACTTCTTCAATGAGTATCTTCTGGAAATCTTTTCCTGTGGTGCT
>CAZVBV010000005.1:0-3356 GCA_964625805.1 uncultured Candidatus Peribacteria bacterium
AAAAAAGAAATGTTCGATCAGCAAGAAAATAAACTGCACAAGCGGAATTCCTTTTATTTTGAGGAATGCGAAGAGTGCTGCAATCGCTGCTGGCGTCCAAATCAGAATATGTGCAATCGTATCGAGTTCATACTTTTTCTCCATATTCTTGAAGATCATGTATGAGATCCCGAATCCTACCAAGAGCATGATCAGCTGTCGTAGTGTTATAAACCACAAAATCTGGTCTTCTCTCTGCACGTCCTGAGGAACTTTGTAACGCATCGAAATATTATACCACAGATTGAATCAGAAAACAAGTCTATAAAGGGGCTTCCTCCGTTTATGTTCAGACGCGATGAGTTCTCACTCGAAAAAATTGAAAAATCGTTGTTTTTGTCGATAATGAAACGGATGCAAGACGAAAATAAACTCGTTACCGAACGGAAAGGAAAAATTGCTGAGTGGGAAAGGCTCGGATTCGCAGGCTATGCCGAAAAATTCGATCGTACTCACACAAGTCAGCAAGCACGAGATCACTGCGAGAAAGCGAAACTCCGCGATGCCGACAAGATTATGGAAAAGCCGAAGAATGATATAAAAATGTGCGGACGAATCATGAATTTTCGTGCAATGGGGAAACTCGCCTTCCTTCGGATTCTTGATGCCGATGGTGATTTTCAGATTTGTTTAACAAAAAATGTCTTGGGGGATTTATTCAAAGATTTACAAAAAATCCTCGATCTTGGGGATTTTGTAGGATTTAGTGGTGAATTTTTCATTACAAAACACGGTGAACCGACACTTCTGGTGGCAGAGGTTACCCCACTCGCAAAGACACTTCGTCCGCTCCCTGAGAAATGGGCAGGGTTATCAGACCGAGAAGCATGCTACCGACAACGGTATCTCGATATGTTGACCAATAAGGACACGGCTCAGCGATTTCGAATCAGGTCTCAGGTAGTGAAAGAAATTCGAAATTTCATGGAAGAAAAAGATTTCATGGAAGTTGAAACACGAATGCTTCAATCCCAAGCGGGAGGCGCTATGGCGAAAGTATTTGAAACCCACCACAATGCACTTGATCATCCATTTGTATTGAGAATTGCACTGGAACTGGATCACAAAATGCTTTTGGCAGGAGGACTGGAACGAGTCTATGAAATAGGGAAATGTTTCCGAAACGAGGGAATGGATCCTTCTCACCTGCAGGAATTCACAATGCTCGAATGGTACGCAGCCTACGCGGATCTAACACAAAACATGAGCTGGACCGAAGAAATGATTCGAGAAGTACTGATGAAAGTGATGGGGAAAACAAAGATTGATATTCTCAATGCCGAAGAAACACTCACACCTGTAGACTTTGGAAAGAAATGGAAACGAGTGAAATTCGCAGACCTGTTGAAGGAATATGCAAAAGTCGACATGGAAAAGATCACAAAAGAAGAAGCGGAAAAGGTTGCCACAACGAAGTGGGGACTTGATAAGAAAGAAGCAAAAACAATGAGTCGAGGAAGTCTCCTTGATCATATTTACAAGAAATCAGCGCGACCGCATTTGATCCAACCGACATTTGTCATGGATTATCCAAGTGAACTCAAACCACTCGCTCGTCCAAAAGACGACGGCAGTGCCGATTGCTACCAATTGCTCGTGGCAGGATGGGAAATTGTAAATTCATACGGTGAGCTCATCGATCCACAGGTTCAGAGAAAGTTATTGGAAGATCAGGCGAAGGCTAAGGCTGCCGGAGACCCTGAAGCGATGGATATGAATGAGGAATTCATCACGGCGATGGAACATGGGTTCCCTCCGATGACAGGATTCGGCATGGGGATCGATCGATTTGTAGCCTTGATTACTCAACAACCGAATCTTCGAGATGTCGTTCTCTTCCCGTTGATGCGACCTGAGAAGTAAACCCACAATTCCCTGATTTATTCAGGGATCTCGGAATTTTGAAAAAAGCCATTCCACCTTTTGTCATTCCGGGCGAAGTCCCGGAATCTCATTGCAGCAATTTAGGGTCTAAGAAGTCTTCACTTAAGTCTTTCCAATCAGGATTCATTTCTTCAATAATGTTGATTTTGTACTGACGCTTCCATTTTTTCATGCATTTTTCGGTTTCAATCGCAACGTGAATATCATTAGTTACCTCATACCAGACGAGCTTTTTAAGGTTATATTTCTTTGTAAAACCACCCAGTATTTCTTTTTTATGTTCGTATACTCTTCTAGGGAGATTATTTGTAACCCCAATATATAAAACTCCTTCTTTCTTGTTTGTCATTATGTACACGAAATATGTCCTCATTTTTTTAGATTCCTGAACAGGTCAGGAATGACAAAAAAAGAAGAAATGGGCAATCCAGAATGACCACGTGAATTCATGTTTTTTTAAGGATTAGAAGTTGCAGCACTCTTGCGAAAACTAAGAATACACCGCTATTGTCTTGCTTTTTAAAAATGCAACCCTTTTGCAAAAACCCAAAAACACAACCTATACTAAAAAGACAAGCCTCTTTTGAGACAAGTCTTTTCAAGTTCTGAGTAAAAATTCCTACTCTGTAGCTGCTTCTTCAGTCATTTCTTCTGTAGCTTCTTCAGTCATAACAGCTTCTTCTGTTACTTCTGCAGTTTCTTCCATTACTTCTGTTTCTACTGCTGGAACTTCTTCGGTATCAACTGGCGCAGTACAAGCCATAAGGGCAAATCCAAGCGCTAAAACGAGTAATTTTTTCATGAGTAAGAAAAATTAAAAAGATAAAAAATATACGATCGAGATTGTAGCCCCGACCCCTGCACTCTGTCAAGGACTTTTGTCGAAAAACAATATTTTCATTACCTGTCTATTTTATACTTTTGGATTCGGATTCCATTTCATCTTTAGACCCCAAGACTAAGGGAAAAGTTTGACTTTATCTCTGTTTTATTGTATACATAGAAAGTTATGTTTTTCTATAATATAGCAGTTCTGTCTAGCCTTGTGTCCAGACTATAAAAAATCTCTTTATTTTCAAAGAGGAATGTCTCGTACAGACTGCAGAACACGTTCTTTTATAAGACAAATAGGCTTAAATAATTATATATTTAAAAAGTATGAATATTTTGAGTAAAATTAGTTACTCATTCGGGTTTTATACTTCCCGATAAATACAATTTACACGAACAAAAAGAATCTAATTTAAACATAAAAATGATATGAAAACGACTCGAAGAACAATTCTGTCGAGCTTCGTCACCATTATCGTTATGGTGATGTTGCTCTGTGGTTTGGGAGTAAATGCCCAAACAAACTACGAACACTTAACCGTGAAAACGACTCGAAATATTGATGGAAGTGGGCAAACGCTCGTTTCTAGCTCTGATATTTC
>CAZVBV010000005.1:3456-23320 GCA_964625805.1 uncultured Candidatus Peribacteria bacterium
CGACTCGAAATATTGATGGAAGTGGGCAAACGCTCGTTTCTAGCTCTGATATTTCAAGTCTCTACTATTCCCCGCTTTCGCAGGGAAATTTAAAGTCCGGAAACGGACTGAAATCTACGAACGAAGTAATAATCCTCGGTGGATGTTACTTTAACATAGACTGGTTAGGTGGTATCACTGAATCTAAAAAAACAGCTATCAAGGAAGGATTGGCGATTGCCGTCCAAGATCAGTCTATTTCCAATAGTGGAAATGCTGTAAAAGTTTCTGTTACTGCAGATTATAGCCTTGGAAGCACTCTAGCGAGTACTTCTACGGATTGGATTCTGAATACTTCTATAAATAGCACCACTGTCTGGTACCCATCATTTCTCTTGGAAGACATTATAGGAACGAACCAAAATGGAAATGACTATGATATCTCAATTCAGTTTAATGAAATTCTTACTTGGGACCTCTCTACAGGAGGTGGATCTGCAGGATCGAATCCTAATTTAATGTATGTCATAATGCACGAATTCTCCCATGGAATGGGCGTATTAAGTTCTGCTTCGTATAATTCTGGCTCAGGAACTTATACTTTTGGTTGGAGCGGGAGCCCCAATATTTATGATCTGAGTCTTGAAGATTCAGGTGGAAATCTTGTTTGGGGCAACTCAAATTACCAAACGTCTGCTCAGTTAGGACCTCTGTTTACGAGTGATATTTTCTTTGAAAATATTGACCTCTATGATCCATCCACTTGGAGTGGCCAATCTGTCTCTCATTTTGAGGGATATTCTGGTTCCGATCAATTGATGCTTGCCTTCTATAATATCTCTACAATCTATACGAGCGTAGGGAGTAAAGTGAATCAGGTACATTCTGCGAATGGATGGGGTGGCGGAGGTTCTCCAACACCACCAACAGCTGCTTTCTCCGGGACACCAACAAGTGGTGACGTTCCTTTGGTTGTGTCGTTTACCGATGCTTCTACACAAGGTTCTGATCCTATCACAAGTTGGTCTTGGGATTTTGGTGACAGTGGCACGAGTACTGATGAAGATCCTCAGCACACGTACACTTCTGACGGTACTTATACCGTTACATTAACCGTTTCTGATGGCACACTGTCTGATGATGAGGTTAAGACGAATTATATTACCGTAAGTAATGTTGGACCGACGGCCGCTTTTTCTGGCACACCCGTTAATGGATACATACCACTCGATGTTCAGTTTACTGATGCGTCGACAGCAGGTACGAATCCGATCACGAGTTGGTCTTGGGATTTCGGTGACAGTGGTACGAGTACTGATGAAGATCCTCAGCACACGTATACTGCTGCTGGTACATATACCGTTACGTTAATAGTTTCCGATGGAACTCTATCGGACACTGAGACGAAGACGAATTATATTACCACAAGTGTTATTGTCGGCCCCACGGCCGGATTCTCTGGTACTCCTGTTAGTGGAGATGCTCCTTTAGTCGTTCAATTCGATGATGAATCTACACAAGGTTCTCTTCCTATAACGAGCTGGGCTTGGGATTTCGGTGATGGAACAGGTACAAGTACGGATGCAAATCCTCAGTACACGTACACTTCTGCTGGTACTTATACCGTTACTTTAACCGTTTCTGATGGCACGCTGTCTGATGACGAGGTTAAAACGGATTACATTACTGTCACGACTGCTGTTGTTACTCCTGTTGCTGAATTTTCTGCGAATACTACAAGTGGTGTTGCCCCTCTGTCAGTTGTTTTTACTGACGAGAGTACAAACACTCCGACGAGTTGGAGCTGGACCTTTGGTGATGGTGGTACAAGTACTGATGAAGATCCTACTCATAATTACACAACCCCTGGTACGTACACTGTTGTTTTAACAGCTACGAATTCTGCGGGAAGTGATGATGAGACGAAGACGGATTATATTACTGTCACGACTGCTGTTGTTACACCTGTTGCTGAATTTTCTGCGAATACTACAAGTGGTGTTGCCCCTCTGTCAGTTGTTTTTACTGACGAGAGTACAAACACTCCGACGAGTTGGAGCTGGACCTTTGGTGATGGTGGTACAAGTACTGATGAAGATCCTACTCATAATTACACAACCCCTGGTACGTACACTGTTGTTTTAACAGCTACGAATTCTGCGGGAAGTGATGATGAGACGAAGACGGATTATATTACTGTCACGACTGTTACTGGTCCTACGGCTAATTTCTCTGGTTCTCCTGTAAATGGTGATGTTCCTTTGGTTGTATCGTTTACCGATGCTTCTACTCAGGGAACCGATCCTATTACGAGTTGGGCTTGGGATTTCGGTGATGGGAATACAAGTACTGATGAAGATCCTTCTCATACCTACACAAATGCTGGCAGTTACACTGTCTCATTAACCGTTTCTGATGGTTCTCTTTCAGATGACGAGGTTAAGGTGGATTATATCAATGTAGCAACACCAGTTCTTTCATTAGATCCTAGTTCTGAAACTGTTGGTCCTAATGCAGGGTCAATAACAACAGATGTGATATGTGATTCAAATTGGGATATTGATGCCAGCACTATTCCTGGATGGATAGATGAAATCTTTCCAACGAGTGGCGATGGAAACACCGCGGTAACGATTATCTATGGTGAACATACTGGTGGTACTGCTAATAGGACAGCAAATATTGTCTTCAATAGAGGTACAACGCTAACGGCAACGTATTCTTTAACTCAGGACTTCCCTGTATTGATGTTTGATGACACCGATACACTGGAGGTTCCCCCTAATGAAGGAGATACAACTACTGGACTGATTGCTAACTGCGATTGGACTCTAGAAATCTCCTATTCTAACGGTGGTAATTGGTTAACGATTGATCCCGTGACTGGAACCGATGATATGACATTGTCGATCCATCATGATGAGAACACCAACAATTCCGCTAGAGATGCTCTGATTAAAATAACAGGGTGTGGTCTAGTGATAGAAAAAGTGGTGAATCAAGATTTCTTTACGGGAATCGATGATATCGTTGTTGATGAGAATCGGGGTATTTATCCCAATCCTTGTCGAACATTTACCAATATCAAGTTAAAAAAAGATGATTCTCAATTGATGATTTACGACTTACAAGGTCGTCGCATTCAAATGGAAATCGTCTCTCCCTACGGTAATGAGGATATGCGTCTGAATGTGAATAACTACATCCAGGGTGCGTATTTCGTCATGATACTGAACTCAAAAGGAGTGCTCGTCTTCAAAGGCAAGCTTATCAAGCAATAGCCTATTTAGTTTTAAAGCAAGAACTCTTTTTTATAAAGAACCGGTTCTCTTGCAGAACCGGTTTTTTTTCCTATTCAGATACGAATCCAAAATTTCTCAGGATTCGTATCTTGTCGAAATATGTTCTCATTTTTAAGGGATTCCTCGGCGATGCTCGGAATGACAAAAGAAGGGCGTATAAATATTAAAAATAGAACATCCTTCAGCAAGGTGTGAAATTTATACTTTATTAATATTTGAAATACGAATTCGAATTCTTGAAAAGCCGATTCTCACGAATCGGCTTTTTTTCCTACCTTTTAATTTGGCTCCGGATCCTGGTTCCCGCTAGTTTGTGGTTGTGTTGGTGTTGGTTGCGTCAACATTACATGTTCCACTTCCGTCACATTCTCCTGTATCACCGGATCCGTCGAGTAGAGTACAAGTTGTTCCCTCAGCCCAGTACTCCGTTCCTATACCACAGGTATTTCCTGTACACGTTGCAATAACGCTTTCGCAAATCGTTCCATATGGTTGATCTGGAGTGGGGCAATCGGCAGCCGTTGTACATCCAACACTAACACATGCTCCAGCTGAACAAATTTCATCCGCTCCACAGTAGTCTGTTTGTATTGCCGATCCAACACAGTCCAACCCTCCGCAAGACAGACTTGGGTTGGTACAAGTTCTTGATCGACTTCGAGAAATAGTGGAGACGTCTAATGCCGCTGCAAATAAATTTGCTTGAAGGCTCTTCTCGAGAAGGATTTCTACTGGAGCGTATAATGGCTCCTCTAATGGACCAATAAATCCATCACAAGTCCAAGATCCATAATCACTCCAATCTCCATTTACTGCTGTACAAGACGTTGTACACGTGTTCTGTAGTTCCAGCCATGTTCCATTTGTACAACGATACGAACAATCTCCTCCCGATGAACACGTCCCACTTGTTCCGGCATGAGTAGTTGCACTCAAAATACAATCATTAATTGTGTCCGCTGCACAATCGCTCGACGCAATCGGAACATTGAATGCTACACAGTAGTAGGTTGTTCCTGCCACAGGTACAAGCCCATCACCGACGTACTCAAGATTGCCATATACGGCTTTCCCATCTCCCATACAGTAGAGCTCTGCTGATACCGAAGATTCCAGATATGGCGTATTTGCATCGGAAAACGGAATATATCCTGTCTGCAATATTTCTCGAAAACCCAGCTGCGCCATTCCTGTAATATCAATTGTTGTTGAGGTAACACCGTTGCTGTTTGTCGGACCAAATGTGGTCCATATGTTTGCATCTCCTGGTCCGATGACAGCTCCCGTAATATAATCCGGCGCTGGGCTCCACTGAAAGCTCCACCCTTCTGCCAAAGAACATCCTGAATATGCATTCGCATAGTCGGCCGCTGTCGTTGCACTAATAGCGGCTCCCGCTGGTTTATAATTCCAATCTGGGAGCATTGATTCATTTTCACAAATCACCTTTGCGGCAACGATTGTAATTTCAGACTTTATACAGTTGTCCTGTATATCTGTCCATGTTCCATCGGAACAAATAGCTTGGCAAAATCCTGTGTATCCAATTGGACAGGTTCCACCAGCTCCCCCGGATCCACTTGGAACTGCTGCAAAATAGCAGTTATCTGTTTGTAGCTCTGAACAACCGCTTTCTTCTCTACATGTATTGGTGCTTGGAGTCCCCCATGTTCCGTTTGTACAGGTGGAGTAACACTCTCCATATCCAGTCGAACAGGTTCCTATGTTCTGCAACCCATTACTACCGAATGGGAGGACACACTCGGAAGTTGTCCCTTCGTTAATCGTCGTTGCAGCACAACCGTCTGGAGTGACACAATCATTTGTACTTGGAATTCCAAATGTTCCATTGTTGCAGGTATATGAACATGTTCCTGTATATCCTGAAGCAGCATCACAGGTTCCACTCGTGCCTCCGTTAAGAGTCGAGCTCAATTTACAACCCGCTGTTGTTATAGGAGTTGTACAATCCACTGGTAAAGCGCAGTTATTTGTCCCATTTGGGATATCCCATGAACCACTTATACATGTGTACGAACACGTTCCTGTATATCCCGCAGCAGCATCACAGGTTCCACTTGTTCCTCCATTGGATTTAGCGAACACGTCACAATTAGCTATTGTATCCGATCCACAATCGAGTGCGCAGTTTTTGGTTCCATCGTGAATATTTCCACACGTGTCTTCGCATGTTGATCCTGTACAGGTATTGGTCGCACAAGACGAATCAGCAATACACTCTGTACAGTCTTCGAGAACAAACGGGAAGGTGAACGTAAATCCACAATCAATGGGCAATGGTTCCCAATTGGCTCCTTTTAGTCCGCCACAGGTTTGTCCACTATCCAAAAATTCCGTCATTTCCACTCTTTGCGGCGATCCTCCTCCTGTTGGATGATTTACGGCGCAGACGAAATATTTCGGAGTACATCGTTGTGTGTTATTTTGAATCGTTACTGTAAGGTTGTTAATCGCAGTTTCGTATTCAGTTCCTGAACCAAGTGTTCCACTCCATGTAGCTCCCATTGCAATAGTCGGGGAGGTTGAAAACGTAGTATCTCCTGTTTTGATTCGTAATTGAAATTGATACTCGCTTTCTTCTACGATAGTTCCTCTTGCCGTAAAAGATCCTGAACCATTTCCGATAAATAAAAAATCGTTCCAACCTCCTCCATTTTTTTGTCTCGTTATCCATGCTCCTGGAAACATTGCATTTTGTGCTGGTGTTGCCGTAAACGACACTTCTACATCCGCTGCTAAATATGTGTCATCATCAAGATCGTTCCCACACGCATTCGTATCTTGAGCAAGAACATCTGTTGTATCTGGATCTATTGCTTCTGATAAGGAAAGTTTGATCAGCTCATCAGCAGCCATACTCCATGCATCATTTCCTGTCAGCGCCGACAAACCACCACTTCTCAGGAGACTCATTCCTGTGAGCGTTGGGACCACTGGATCATAAAATTCAATACTCAGTTCTTCGATGCCTGCTGAAGTACAATTGGCGACCTGATCACACACTTCAAAGCCACGGATTTTAGTAGGATTATAAATATCTGAGAAATTCCCGAGTACGTTGAGCGTAAAGGGTGCGTATTGGATTCTCGTCGGTTCCTGTAGGCAATCTGCCTTATCGTCTGCACAAGATATACTGACTCCGACTGTGTCGTTTGTAAATGTATCTGGTGTATACGAGAAGCCTATCGTCGGTGCCAACACATCAATTCCGATCTGAGTACTCGATGTCGTTTCTATATCATTATTAAATAATATTTCAACAGTCCAGTCCCCTGCTGTAAGACCAGATATTGCTGATATATTCAAATCAAATGTATAGTACGTTTCTGATAAAATCGTCACATCTCCATTTGGGTTCGTTTGTGTTGGTGTCGTGGAAACTGATTCTGTGAACATATGTGTTCCTCCTTGATAAAATTTTACATCTACAGCAGTTAATCCTCCTGCAAAATATCCTGCCCCTCCAGCGTCGTAAGCAGTCCCTTCGAATACTATTATGTTAAAATCTTGGGTTTGTTCAGTATTTTTTGCTTGTGTATTGTAAATCGTTCCACTATCAGGATTAAACCAATCCACTTGCCATGCGGCATCCGCCGTCGACATACTTAGGAATGGAACGATCAATAAAAACCAAATGTTCATTCGTTTTTTTCGGTGTAACACACTCATTAATAGTACGATCATTGCGAGTGCAAAAACCACAATCATCCATACCTCAAATCCTCCGTCTCCATATTTCTCGACCACTTGCTTCGGGATCTCGATAAGAAAACTGGCTGATTCTTTTTTGGCAACAAAGCTATTCGTCTTTTCTTCAATGATATTTCCGTTTCGTGAAACCTTTACTTCCACACTCATCTTCTTCGTAGGAACGGGGGCCGTGAATGAAAACGTTTCTGTGAATTCATCCCCCTCTGCTGTAAATACTCGCGACTCTTGAATCGAATCTGCTTCTTCGTTTCCTGGATCAAGAAATGCTTCCATATTCATTTCGAGTTCACCTTTTTCATTATCAACCACTCCAGAGACAATAACTTCCACCGTCTCTCCCGCTTTTACGGCTCGATCTGGAATAATTTGAATGGATCTAACTTCCGCAAAATCTCCTTCTACCAAAAAGTTATCCCTTACGTATCCTGTCACAGGGCTTTCGTTATCGTCCATAACTCGTACTGCAACGATGTAATTTTCAGGGTCTTTTGGTGTTGTGAAAGAAAGTGTGAATTCTTTTTCTTCGTTTGGCACCATTTCTACCGCTTCTTCATTATCGAGAACAAATATTTCATCTCCTCCCACGGAATGCTCGATAAGCCTGAGCTCTGGCTTTACCATTTGTGTCTTTGATCCGTTCACGAAAAGAAAAGAAACTTTTACATCGGCTCCCACATCAAGCATTACATTCTCAATAAGATTCATGCTTACTTTAGCAAAGTCTTTTGGAATCTGCGCTCCTGCTGATCCACTGGCAACAAGTTTTCCTTTCTCATCTATAAACTCTGTCGTAAGAACAAAGCGTTCTGCAATTGTGATTTCTGATACGTCAAATTGGAACGGGATATCAATTCGTCCTTCTTGTAGGAATGTGTCATCCCATTGGATATGTTCTCTCCAAATCTCGTCATATTGAGGATAGTTTTTTATTATAAATGTTACCTTTTCGATATTGGAGTTTTGTACCGCCCCTGAGACCATTCCTTTTACCATCCCATCTCTTGAAGGAAGAAATTCAACAGAAACAGGTTGAATAATGTTTGTTTTTACTCGGACAATTTCTTTCTCCTGAGCCTGTGTGGGAAGTGCGAAAAATATTCCTGCCAACGCAAGAACAAGACCGCAAACGGATATTTTTTTGAGATTCATTTTTGTTTTTTTATTCTAAGGTAGAGTGTAGAACTTTTTAAAGAAAATCCAAAATTTTAACAAATTCTAAAATTCTCCTTAAGTCTCGTCATTGCCGCTTGGCGGCAATCCTGTCAATAATGCAGGGATCTCATCCTTTGTCATCCCGACCAACGTGGAGGGATCCCTTTCTTAAACCCCTCCCAACTTCAAGCAGGTTCAGGGTTGCATCCTGAACCAAGACGTTTAAACACAAGGAGCAGGACACAGCCCTGCTCCTGCTTTAATCCAAAATTTTATCGCATCCCGAACCCTCCTCGAAAACAGTTGCCAAACCACCCGTTTTTTCGCACAATAGCTACCGACATGGGAAGACTAAGACAAAGGCATCGGAGGTCGTCTGTATTTTACCGTCGGAGACGACGACGAAACTATGTACCTTTTATAACATTTCTGGTCGCTTTTTGCGTGGTGATGTGGCTTGGGGTCCGTTTTTTCTCAATGCTTTTTTCCGACGTCAGGTCGGAAGCTGCGTCCATGGAATTACAAATTCTCAAAGGACGTGCCGAATTTACGTTCTCTGAAAGTGACGCCTGGACACCAGCCTACTCTGAACAGAAGTTTTTGGAGGGCGATTCTATTCGTACATCAAACAATACTCGTGCCTCCCTTGAGTTTTTGGGAGGAAATATGATCTTCCTGAATGAGAACTCTGAGATTTATATTTCAGAACTCGAAGAGAAATCTTCTGGGAAAAAGATTCTTTCTCTTGAGCTGAGACAAGGAGAAATGTGGGCACATGCCTCTGGTGATGATTTCTCGGATGGTGATAAATCAAAATTTGTTGTTGAAACCGAACGTGTGCGCGTACATGTACGAGGAACAATATTTGACCTTTCGACACGTGGACCACAGGACACCTTGCGACTCGTGAAGGGCAGCGTCGATGTGGATGTATTTAATGATCCAGACAAAGAAAATTTCACAAATGTAAGTGTTGGAGTTGGGCAAAAACTCGTTGCATCAAATGCGAGTCGAGACGAACTCATTGCAGGACAGGATGTCTTGGAAATTATTGATACCGACTTTATCAATTCTGAATGGCACCTGCAGAATCTCGAACGATTCGCTCCACAAGAAGCCACTCAGATTCGTCGACGCATTGAAGTTGCCGCTCCCGCTAGCCATAGATCAAATGAAGCGATTCCAACTTCAACCGAACTTGAAAGTCCAAAGATTCTTTCTCCTCAAGAAGGCGCTCGAATCGCTGCCGTACAAGACTCTGTAAAGATCGAAGGAACCGCACCGCTCAAAGCCGTACAGATTGTCGTGAATGGATACACACTGACACGATTCCAACCTGGAGACCGGAAGTGGGCCTACTTTGGAGCCACGAAATTTGGAACACTCCTTCCTGGGGAAAACACATATTCGGTCATTGCGATTTCTCGAGATGGAAAGAAGTCTCCTCCTGCGGAAGTAAAAGTTTTTTATGAAGGAGAAGGAGCTGATCTCCCTGCAGAATCGAATGATATCGTCTCCACCATTGATGAGTTCAAGACGCCTGTTATCACGCGTCCGACCATTATAGACGAAGGCGAGCCGTACCAAACTTCAAGTGACATTGTCACGATCACTGGACTCGTTGATCCAAAGACAAACGCTGTAGAGATTAACGGATTCCGACTCAAAAAATTCCAACCCGGACAAACTGAATTCTCATATATTGCAAATGCTCGATACGGAAACATGCGCGAAGGAGAAAACATATATGAAGTCACAGCCTTTGGTCCCGATGGAAAAATGGCGACAAAAACAATCAGAATTGTTTACGCGCCTATCAATCTTGATAGCGAATGAAACCCATAGAATTCTTTTCTTTTTCCGATGCCAACAAGGCTGAGTGGGACCTGTTTGTGACCAATAGTCCTACTGGATCTGTGCATCAAATTTCAGTATGGAAAAACTTTCAAGAAAAAATTCCTGGACGCGGTCCTACTCTTGGATTCGGTGTGCGAGATAAGGAGAATGGAGAGATTCTTGCAACCACGTTTTGTGTTCGTATGCAGACTCTATTTGGGAAATTCTGGTGGTACTCAGCGCGAGGCCCAGTCTTTGACCAAGAAAAAAATGAAGCAGCAGGAGATTTATTGATGGAACACGTTGCAAAAGAATTGAAAAAATTTGGCGGTATTTTCTGGCGATTTGATCCGTACTTCGAAAAAGAGACGTTAAAGATTCGAACGCAATCCGCTACGCAGGATTATCAACCCACCGATACATTGGAAATTGATCTCACAAAACCAAACGACATTCTTTTGTCCGAAATGAAACGAAAGGGACGATACAATATCAATCTTGCTCAACGAAAAGGAGTCACCATTGTTGCCATTGAAAACGGATCCTTTACTCCACAAAATCTCGATGACTTTTGGAAACTAAATGGGGAGACGACAACGCGTGATCGATTTTCAGGACATGAGAAATCGTACTACCGGCACCTTCTCGAAGAGCTCGGAGACCACGCTGTTCTCTTCTTTGCCGAATTCGAAGGTCAACGCATTGCCACGGCTATTTCAACATTCTGTGCGGACAAAGCCATTTATTATTTCGGCGCGTCGAGCTCTGATCCCGAAGTGCGGAATCTGATGGCTCCCTATCTCCTCCAATGGGAGATGATGCAATATGCAAAGAAAAAAGAATGCAAAACCTATGACTTTCTCGGCATTGCTCCCGAAGGCGCAAAGAAGCATGCGTACGCTGGTATCTCTGAATTTAAATGGAAGTTCGGGGGATACCGAAAAACATACCTTCCGGGAAAAGAAATAATACTCGATCCGTTTTGGTACATCGTGTATCGCGTAATCAAGAAGGCAAAAAGTCTTTTGTCATCTCGACCGTAGCGGAGAGATCCCTTCCTTTCAACAACCGAAATAAAGAGGGATTCCTCGGCTTCGCTCAGAATGACAGGTTCTCCTTTTGGTCTTTATTCGTAATTTCTAACTTGTAATCGTAAACTCTTCCTTGTCTTCAAGGTATTCGTCTTTCCCGTTGTAGTGTGTCGATGAGAAGGCTAATAGGACGGCGTCTTTTGAAAAATTTGTAAATTCATGCCAGCAATTGGCTCGAACCAGAAGGCCCTTGTTTTTTGCGTCTAATATAATTTCCTCATCCCCTGTTCCGTCGTTCACCAGCGCCGTTACCGTTCCGGAAATAGCTACGAAGAGTTCTTCTTCTTGTTTGTGCGCATGTCCTCCACGAACCTGATTTTCTTTCCCTGTCACTACGTAGGTTCGTTTCACGAGAAATGGAAAATGCTCTCCGAGTTCGAAGGGTACTGTTTCTCCTCTATCATCAGAGAAAAGTGGAAAAGGAATGATTTCAAATTTTTTCACAGGAGGAATGTATTTTTTTTGCTTTAAAAAGGCAAACGTTTTTCCTTGGGATACGTATCCTAAGGATACGCATCCATACGATAAAATTTTGGATTTTCTCTGAAAAGTTTTACACTTCACCTTAGAATAAAAAAACAAAAATGAATCTCAAAAAAATATCCGTTTGTGGTCTCTTTCTAGCACTCGTTGGAGCTTTTGGAATACTGACAATCAATCAAGCGTCAGCTATTAATGTCCCTGCCTCTGGAATAAACATGGCTACCTCTACGATGAAAATCGTATTTGTTGAGGAACTAAATACTGGAAATAATGATAGGTTTTATTGTCTTGGCCAAACTATTACGACTGCCACTGTTGGGAATCCGCCTGTAGAACAGAAAGCTGTTACGGTAAGTTTTACCGACCTTGGGATTAGTCTCAATAGTTCTGGAACTGGTTTTATAGACCTCCCAGCGAATACCTGCTTCCAACAGGCTGGAACTTACACGGTTACTATTTATCTCATCGACGGTGCGGGGAATGAGAGCACTTACGAACCTTATGTATTTGAGGTAAAAGCGACGACCCCTTCTGATGAAACTTTAATTACACTCGATCCTTCTTGTTCTGGGAAATATGCGAATGGAAGCGACGAATGTAAGCTTTCTTTCGAATTGCGAGATAGATTTAGCAATCCAGTAACACAAATTACAAACGCAGGTATTACACTCGACAACACCGATCCTGCGAAATTTACTAATGGGGATTTTACAGATGATGCAAATACCGCGGTTGTAAAATTCATAAGCGGATTGAGTCTCAACGATGGAGATCCAACAATCGAAATCAGTCTTTCTCGTAATCTTGGAGAATTCCCCTTTTTATTAAAGGCTCTCGCGCCAAGTATTCAAAAGGTAGGTACATTCTTTGCAACACTTGTGGAACGCACATTGGATTTCGATATCATGACTTTCAATATCGAGGACAATGGGGACCTAGGGAGTGTGAGAGTGCCTATATCGGTTGATCCTATCAGTGTAGCTGGTGTTGAATTTGGACATCTTTTTGAAATTGAACCAGCTCCGGGGAACTTTGTCTGGGAAGGAGAAATTGAAACTCCAGGAGAGATTGAGCTCACTTTGATAGATACCTCTGGTGCTGGTCCAGCAACAAGAACAGGAGGGCTTTTGGAAAAGAATCCATACCTAACCTATACGGGTGTAGCATTTGATGAGAACAATCCTTATATTATCCAATCTGCGGATTATGCTCCTAGCACCTTAGATACTCATATCTCTCCATATCCTGCCGATGGGGTCTATCATGCTGATGAAATAATATCACTCGTTACCGAGATTACCTATGACGTTAATGGTTCTGTAATACAATACCCAGCGGGAGGAACTGGTTTGGATACCACTCTTACGGTGCCTATTGATGATGTCATTGGATATGTCGGAACAGTGGCCGTTAAAATTGTTGGTGCTGATATAGAAGGGGGTGTTATCGGAACTCTTTCAGAGATGCGAGCACAACCAAAGACTGGTATCAAGACCTTTAATATTTCTCAATCAACAGAAAAACTTCGAGATCAAATTACCGAAAATGTGTTCCGTCTTTCTCGTGGCTCGAGTCATGTGATAAGTGGAGGAGTATTCCAAGAGAGCTGGTTCGATGGTGCTGACGTTGTCATTGTTGAAGTAGAGGAGAACGATGTTACTTTTGATTTCACGAGTGTCATCCCAGAAGGGAATAACACGCTTATCATAAAAAATGGAAACTTCATTGTGAGTAATCATATGACCTATCAAAATGCCAATGATTCTTTCGGTGTTATTCTTGTAAACACAGAACAAAATGACAGAGCGCATGGAAATATCTTCGTTTATCCTACTGTACGAACAATGGTAGGGTCGTACTATGCCGACGGAGGGCTTATGACAAATGACAAGGCAGACGAGGACGATCCAACCGTTGAAAATTCTTTAAATTCTGCAACGGAAAATACCGATCAGCTCCTTCTTACGGGAACACTCTTTTCTCAGAACACACTTGGGGGATCCATGATCGTTCCTGATGATGGTGGATATTTTGTTCCTTGGGGAACAACTGGGCTAAAAAATCTTGCTCGTCAGTATGATCTTCACTATGTACGTCGATACCAACCTGACCTCAACGCAAACGATGAAGATCCCGAGGATAATCGTACAAGCTGTGCCCCAAAAAATGGCGATGCGGATTTATTACCAATCTTCTCCACCGATGACTTTGGTGTTAAATGTGATACAAACGAAAATGCATTCGTGATTCGAATAGATCGAAAAGCATCGGCTTCACCACCTCCAGGATTTGAATCCGCTGGTGATATTGTAAGGTAGCATCTTTAAGATACGTATCCCCGAGGATACGTATCTCCTTTAAAAGGGTCCGGACCTAAATTTATCTACGCTTGAATCAAGTTCTTCAATGTTCGAAGCATCACTCCTGTTGCTCCTTTTGGAGTAATTGAATCTTCGGACTTTGCGTGAAACGCCGTTCCCGCTGTATCGATATGCACCCATGGTGTCTTCTCGACGAATTGTTCGAGGAACGCTGCGGCCATTGGACTTCCTGCTGAAACATTTGCTGTCCAGTTGAGAAGGTCTGTATTTATCCCTTTTACTTTCTTTCTAAAGTCCTCAGTAATCGGTAATTCCCAAACACCCTCATCAGCCTTGTCGGCTGCATTTTTTACTTGTTGTGTCTTCGCACTATGATTCCCCATGATCGGCGTGACATCGTATCCTAGCGCCGCTATTGCCGCTCCGGTGAGTGTCGCAATGTCGATCATAAACATTGGTTTATATTTCGTTGCCGCATAGTAGAGACAGTCAGCAAGGACAAGTCGTCCTTCCGCATCTGTGTTTGTGATTTCAATTGTTTTTCCGTTCATCGCCGTGATGTAATCCCCCGGTTTGTAGGCATTACTGGAGACAAGATTTTCAACCGCCCCAACAATACCAATAATATTTTTCTTTGGTTTCGTTTGTGCAATCCATTGAAAGATTCCCAGCACCGTTGCCGCTCCTCCCATATCAGATTTCATTTCTTCAATATGTCCCGTTGGTTTGATGTTGTATCCTCCTGAATCGAAGCACACTCCTTTTCCCACGAGTGCCAGTGGCTTCTCTGATTTCTTTCCGCCCATGTATTCAAGGACGATGAGTTGTGATTCTTCTTTTGATCCCTGTCCGACACCATAGAAAACTCCCATGCCGAGTTTCGCAATCGCTTTCTCTCCCATGATTTTCACGGATACCTTTGTTCCCTTTCCAATGCTCTTCGCATTTTGCGCCAACATAGCGGGCGTCATCATGTTCGCCGGAAGATTGATCAATTCTCGTGTGAAGTTTGTTGCTTCAGAAAGAATGATCTCTGATTGCACATCTGCTTTCACATATTTTTGTGCTGTGAGAATCGAAAGTGTCTTTGGAGAAAACTGTTCTTTTGTATCTCCGATTTTAAATTCGTAATCTCCCAAAATAGCTCCCGAAATTGTTCGCAATAAGTCGTCTTTGTTTGAAAGGAGGAAAGACACCTTTCCGGCCTTTGCTTTTTTTGCTTTTCGAATTGCCGATCCGGCTGCTTTTCGAAGTTCGTTTTTTTCTTTTCCTTCTCCTGTTCCAACGAGAAAGGTCTTCTTCATATCTTTACTCGATGGAAAAAGTTGAATAATTTCTCCACATTTCCCTTCGAAGTCTTTTTCTTTCAAACGTTCTGCAATTTGTTTTTCTAACGCTTGGGGAAGTAATTTCCCAAACAATTTCTTATCCCATTCTTTCTTTGGGATAAATACGAATAAAGCGTCTGCTTTGGTTGCTTTCGGAGTAACAGTAATTTTCATAAAAAAGAAACGGTAAGGAAGTGGAGGAATTGTACGTTACTTCAAAAAAATCTCAACCCTCATTAAACTGGATACGTATCCTAAGGATACGTATCCCACTAGAATTTCTTCTTCCAAAAAATTTGTTTCGGTATTCGCAGATCAATGTGTTCAAATCGACTTGTGTACAGTCCGATCTCGTTCGCGGAGAGTTCGAGTTTTCGCATCTGTGGTTTGATATCTTGGGAGAGATCTATCCATATTTCCATATCCGATTGCGAAATAAGATGGAGTTCTTTCGCCGTCCAATACACATGCGAGGCGTGCAGTGGAAGTTTTATTTCTTCTTCGAGAATATTTTCCGCCTGTTCAATTTTGTCTAAATCTTCTTTTGCCAAAAACTGCTGTCTGATCTGAATTGGTTTTTCGTATTGAAATATTTTGAGCACGGGAAGGTTTTCGTCTGGCTCTTCCTGCAGGATTACTCCGTCTTCAGAAATAACAGAAAAGTTCGCACTTTCTGTGTTCAGAAGGTTGAATCGTGGAGGAGAAATTTCTACTCTCAGCTCGATTTCTGATGGCCAATTCTCATGAATGGAAACATCTCGAAACTCTGGAAAGTCTGTCGATAATTTTTCACGGATATTTTTATGCGGAAGGAAGAGAATATTTTCTCCGTAAAATTCTTCCAAACTTTTTTCAATTTGCACAACGTCAAGATTCGGATTATCGCGCACGACTGATATTTTTTTGAGATGAAAATACGGCGTCGCTAAGGCAAAAATAATGAACAATGCCATGAGTGAGAACAGCACACTAAAGAGCACCGACGTGCGGAAGAGTTTTGAAATTTTTTGCACCAAAAGTAAACGAGAAAGTACGTTCAGGAATCTGTTCCGTACTTTTTTGGTACGACGAGATTTTTGGGTAGGAGAATCGAGGAGAAACTCTCGACGATGTTGCCGTGATTTTGTACGCCTGAACATAGGAAATTAAATAGTTGAGATCTCTGTTTCCTTGTTCTTGGTTACTTCCTCAATTGTTTTGTTCGCTTCATCTACTTTTTCTTGGATTTGTTTTTCGAGTCGTGCGTGCTCATCTTCTGAAATTTCTTTTTCATCCTTCTGATGTTTTGCTTTTTTGATCACATCTTGTCTGATGTTTCGAATCGCAATCTTTGTTTGTTCCGCTGATTGGTGCACTTTTTTCACCATTTGTCCTCGTCGTTCCTCTGTCATTGGGGGAACGGGAATAAGGAGATGTTCTCCCATATTCTGTGGATTGATCCCAAGGTCTGCATCTCGAATCGCTTTTTCAATCGCTCCTATAATTGTCTTATCCCATGGCTCAACACGAATTGTTTGTGCATCTGGACAAGAAATATTCGCGGTTCCCTTGAGTGGCATGTGTGATCCGTACACTTCCACTTGTACGTCATCTACCATACCAACATTTGCTCGACCGGTATGAAGACCACCAAACTCTTGGCGAAGATGTTCAATGGCTTGCTGGAGGTTCTGGCTGAGGGAATCAATCATAAGTAAGAGGGGTGAGAAATCGTCGTGAGTGTAGCGAGAATTAGAAGATATTACAAGATGACAAAACCTCCCCTGCAACCCACCGCTTCAGCTGTGGGCATATGAATCCGACGGCTAAAGCCATCGGTTGCAGAAATTGGAGCCTTAGGCTCCGGAGCCGAATTAGAGGTTCTGAAGAACCTCCCGCGCCACAGCTCTATCATCAAACGGAATTACTTTTTTTCCAATGGTTTGCGTTGTTTCATGTCCACGTCCGGCGATAAGAACGGTGTCTTTGTCTTTGGCGGTGAGAAGCGCGTACCGGATCGCTTCGTATCGGTCTTCTATTTCAAAGAAACGCTTTCCTTCCTCTCTCTGAATTTGTTCTCGCACAATCCGTGCAATTTTCTTCGGGTCATCTTTATAGGGATCATCGGTCGTGAGAATAATTTCATCAGCAAACTCATCAAGAATTTGTCCGGCTTCTGACCAAAATTCTGGCAATCTATTTCCTGTTCCTCCCCAGACAACAATAAGTCGTCCGTCGATTATTTTTTTTAGTGTCTGCAACACCGCTCGCAGGGCTGGTGGTTTATACGTGTGATCGACGATGACGCTGGGCTTTTGTCCTTCGTCGATAATCTCCAGTCGCCCTGGAATCCCCGCAAAGTTCTCAAATGTTTTTTGAATGGTGCTCAGGGGAACGTTTTGTGTATGGAGAACCGCAATGGCAGCAAGAAGATTTTCTAAATTATGACGCCCCACCAACGGCGCTGTAATACTTATCGTTTCTGATTTCACATGCAGATCAAACGAGACGTTGTGAGAAGAAAACTTCTCTTTTGTTCCCCGAAGATCCGCTTCGTTCCTGAGTCCGAAGGTTTGTTTTTCTCCACCGGCTGCATTTTCGAATACTTCTTTTTGTTCATCGTCCGCATTGAGGATTCCAATTTTTGCCGATTCAAAAAGTTTTGTTTTTGCCTGCACGTATTCGGCGTATGTCTTGTGATAATCGAGGTGTTCGTTGTTCGCAACGTTCGTCAGAACGGCAATATCAACCGGCACCCCCCAGAGTCTATTTTGATCAATCGCGTGCGAAGAGACTTCCACCACTACGATTTCGCATCCTTCTTTCACCATGCGACGCAGATATTTTTGGATTTTCCACGGCGGCAATGTCGTCCGAAGTGAGTGATTGGGAACGGTCTCTTCTCCGAAGTGGAATTGAATCCCCGACAACATTCCGCATTTTTTTCCTGATTTTTGAAGTCCGTACCATGCCAGTTCTGAAGTCGTCGACTTCCCACTTGTTCCGGTGATAGCCACGATTTTTAATTGTTGCCCTGGAAATCGATACCAATACGCGGCTGAAACGGCCATCATTTTGTGATAGAAAAGACGCAATGGCGAGCGTTCTGGAATTAATTTTCGAAGCAAAGAAAGCATGTGTGTAAAGTGTACCGAAAACCGTTTTCTTTTCCAACCCCAGCACCCAGATACGTATCCAAAATTCAGGGATACGTATCTCTACTTTTCTCTGTTGCCAATTACCAATTCGTAAGTACACTCGCCGCGAATGGACCTCCCCATAGTCGCTATTATCGGTCGCCCGAACGTCGGAAAATCGACCCTCTTCAATTGCTTTGTAAAATCAAAAAAAGCAATCATCTCTGATATCCCAGGAACAACGCGGGATCAGTTGATGGATAAAGTGACCCTTTCGAGTGAATTTGATGACGATGGAAATCCACGAGCGTTCTCTTTTTGGCTTGTTGATACGGCTGGATTGACGAACGAGAAGGGTGATGACCTCGAAACACAAATCCAATTACAAGTAGAAAGTGCGATCGAAAATGCAGATCTCATTTTGTTTATGGTCGACGGAAAGGCTGAAATGACATTCGACGATGAGGAGATTGTGAAAAAATTACGAAAGACAAAAGTGCCAATTCTTTTTGTGGCCAACAAAATTGATGACGGAAACACCGCTCGAATACTCGAACTCACCAAGTTTGGTTTCGATGTTCCGATTCCGATTTCTGCAAAAAACTTCACTGGGGTTTTTGAGTTGGAAGATGGTATTGAGGAAAAATTAAAAAAGGCGGGTTTCGCTGACACAGAAATCGTGGAAGAAACCGATGATATTAAATTGGCGTTCGTTGGACGTCCAAATGTAGGGAAAAGTTCATTGATGAACGGATTTCTCGGAAAACAACGATCCGTTGTTTCTGCTATTCCCGGTACCACGCGCGATACAATCGATACACAATTTGATTGGAAACAAGGAGATGAAACACACCCGTTTGTGTTTCTGGATACCGCAGGACTTCGTCGTCCTGGAAAGACACACTCAAAAAGAGGCCAGAAAGATGAGCAAAAATCATTAGAATTCTGGGGCAGTGTTCGCTCTGCGGATGCTATCGAACGATCTGACGTCTGTGCATTGTTAATCGATGCCTTGGAAGGAGTGACGCATCAAGATCTTGCGATTGCAGGAAAGATTGTGGAGTCTGGAAAAGGACTCATCGTGTGTGTGAATAAATTCGATTTGGTACGAGAAAAGGCACGACAAGAAGAGGAATCGGACGACCGAGAACATGATGAAGTGCGAATGTGGGGAGAAGAACTCGACGAGGTGCGAAAAAATTACTGGCATTATTTGTCGAAAGAAATTCCATTTTTGCCATGGGCACCGGTTCTCTTTTTCTCTGCAAAAACAGGGAAAGGGATTGAAGAAGTATTGAAATCTGCCGTGGCGATTAAAGCGGAACGACAAAAACGAATTGGAACCTCAGAGCTCAATGCTTTTGTTCCAGAGGTATTCTTCGGGCACGTTCAACCGATGGCCGGAAATAAAAAGGGTACCATTAAATACCTCTCGCAGGTTGATATAAGCCCACCAAAGTTTTTATTCTTTGTGAATAACACCAAAGCGTTTCACTTTAGTTATCGTCGATATTTGGAAAATAA
>CAZVBV010000006.1:0-14952 GCA_964625805.1 uncultured Candidatus Peribacteria bacterium
CTTTTGAATGCGGGCTAGGAAATCGTCGCTCATATATATGTGTAAAAATTTATCGCGCGTAGTTTCACAAAGTTTCGGATATTGTCAACTGAAAAAACATGTTTTTTTCTCGCCTTTCCTCCTTCCTTTTTTGTGTGTCAAAACAACGAGCTTCAATATTATTACATTTCTTATATAAATCTAAAATCTAAAAGTGCTATCGAGTGGGGGTTTGGGGACGAAACCTGTCTGAGCGTCATCGGGACTCGGCAATATTATGAGATGTTAATGTCAGCGAGTTTTTTTGTCCCCAAAACTTTTTGGTTCTTTTTGGTTACAAAAAGAACGGTCCTGCCGATATCAAACAAGATAATGGATCCCACATATTCCTTTGGAATTCTGGGATGACGGGAAGATGTGGAATTGAAATTATCTTCACTTTCTCTACAATCCTTCTCGAAATGAAAAAACGAACTTTTTGGTGGCTTTCGGCAGGACTTGCAGTGTTAATCGTTGCTTCTGTGCTTTGGGTTTTTGCAGAACCAATTCAACAATTCTTTACGCATCAGGTTTCTTCTGTAGGAACAAAAAAGCTCGAAGGCGTAAAACGACGAACTTCTTATCAAGGACGATTGAGGGAAGCTCAGAAGCTCATTGATCATGAGTATTTCTCATTGGCGACTATCGAACTCTCAACAGCGATTCAAGAACAACCGGACGTTATTGACCCCTATTTATTATTAGGAGAAATTTACATCCGAACACGAGACACGAATAAACTTGGAAATCTTATCGCCCAGTTGAAAAAGTATTTCCCAGACAGTCCAGATGTTCCCGTACTGGAAGGACGCAAACTTATAGCAGAAGAAGCGTTCTCTGAAGCCTTGGCATTCTTTGAACAAGAAGGGGCGGCACTGAGTCCAGAGCTGAAGTTTTATCACGCGATTCTCCTTTCCTTGCAGAATGATCACAATGGAGCCATAGCACTTCTCGCGAGCTTGCCGAATCCATCTGAAAAGGCCCAAGCCGTACATCAAGCGTATGGTGAATTCAAAAGATTAAATGAAGGAAAGAATCCTCATCTTTTTGGACTTTTAGGAAAGGTATTGGCGGAATACAATGAAAATATTTTGGCACACAAGTTTGCTGAGATCGCAATCAAAGAAGATATCGATTACGTCGATGCGTGGATTGTGCGTGGGTTTGCCAATTTACAACTCGGGGAGAACGAGGTGGCGTTGCAAGACTTGCGACACGCGTATGAGCTCGACCCAATTCGTCCACAAACGCATTACTTCCTCGCGCTCGCATTACACAAGGTTGGAGAAGACGACGAAGCAATTCTTTTCTTTGAGAAATCACTCGAGCACGACTTTGAGTTTAGTGATGAAGTTCGTTGGAAGTTAGTGGAACTCTTCACCGCACAAAAGAACTATGACCGTGTGATTGAATTGTACACAGACCTCCTTGATACAGATTCCGAACCACAGAAATTTGTTTCGGCTATCCACACAGCCGTTGATATACTGCAGAAGCCTGAGTTGGCTTTGGAGTTTGCAGAGCGACTCATCCAGGATGATCCTGAGAGTTCTTTTGCACTGAATATGTATGGCTGGGCACTGGTCGTGAACAAGAAATTTGTTCAAGCCGAGAAGGTGCTCACAAAGGCTGAACTGATCGACCCAGAGAATCCTCGAACGTTTCTGAATCTTGGACTTCTGAACGAGGAACAAGCTGAATTTGCAAAAGCAAAAGAGCTCTACAAAAAGAGTTACGATCTCGGGAAAGATTTAGAAGGAGAAGCCGCAACGGCTGTTACCAATCTCGCTGCCGGGAAATACAACGAACTCCTGGCTCGTACAGAAAAACCCGAAGAACAAGAAGCACCGGTTAATCCGAAGAACTCTCCTTAGAAAAATTATAATTCCCCGATTTATTCGGGAACCTTCAAACTCTCTCCTTCTTCGTCATCCCAGAATTCCAGAGGAATATCTGGGAAAGGTATTTACCCATTCCTTGTCATTCTGAGCCCCCAATTTCTTGAGGACAGGCTCCGCCGAGGAATCCCTTCCTCATATCAAACAAAAAGGGATCTCTCCGCTGCGGTCGAGATGACAAAATTGATAGAATCCCTATTTACGCTGCTCTCCTTCTCGAGAGAAGCAAGATTCCTCCCCCCGCGAGTACCGCAATAATGATGGGCCAAAAAGGAGCGGTTCCTCCTGATTTTTCAAGTTCATCTGGTGCGGGCGCTGCTGTATGCATTGACCCTGCTGTCATCGCAAAGACAACGACACTCGGTTCACTTTCATTTCCCGCTGCATCAATCGCAATAACTTGAAAGGCGTATTCATGATCATCAGAAAGTCCATCAATATACCATTGGGTTCTGTTGTCTGGAGTGAGATTGGAATCTTCATGTGGTCCTTCCGTCCATGTATCAGTATCACTAAAGTCAACTCGATAATTCTTCACACCAACATTATCTTTCGCTGGTGACCAGAAAAGTGTCACTTTCCCATCCCCTCCTTCTGCAGAAAGATTATCAGCTGTAATTGGAGCAACTGTGTCTGGTCCTCCGTTCCCATTCCCATCCCCTCCTGGGATTTGTTCGTCTCCTGAAACAATAATAATAGCGGCATTGGGAAAGTCTGTTTGATTCCCAAGAATATCTGCCGCATTCGCATCAAGCGGAAATTCTCCGCTTTCTTGTGGAGCATTGAGTGTTGCCACAAATGCCTCTCCTTGCATTTCGTGTGCTGTTAAAATTCCTTGAAAAATAGAATTTGCTCCCGACAGTGGTTCATCTGCTGTAATCGTTACCGTAAATGGTTGTCCTTTTTCCAAATGCCCCTCTGGTGCAACCAAAACCGAAATATTTTGTGGTGGAGACTGATCTATACGAATCGTAATTTCATTTGAGACAAGGCTGTCATTTGCCGTACAGACTGCTTTGAATATATGCATTCCATCTCCCAATCGTGGCGTCTGGTAGAGGAAATTTCCTCGCACATCAACATCTAATCCTTCTACAAGCAGTGTTGGTCCATCCGTGATTGTAATGGCGTCACACTTCTGAGCTTCTCCTGTAATCGTCACTCGTGCTGAACGATACGTTCCTGGTCGTGGCGTAATTAATGAAATTGCTTCTTCTCCTGGTGGAATCGTAATAATGTCGCCCCCGAGTGTTACCTTGAGTTCTATTTCCCCAGCTCTTCTAAATTCTTCGAGCGCATGGACGGCCAATGTTTGATTTCCCGGTGTCTGAAATGTAAAGGCAAGAAAGAAGGTATGTGATCCTTGATCTTCTGCTGTAAATCGGTAATCCGCTGGCAAATCCGCTCGGTCATCGCTCGATGAAAAACGCACTGTTCCTCTATAGGTTGGAACAACCTGTCCTTCTGCATCTCTGGCAATAACTTTTGCCGTAATATTCTGTCCAATAACAACATCTGTTTTTATGTTTTCAAAAGAGAAATACGCTACGTCCGCCCCTCCTTCGTCATCGAAGAGTGTTGCTTTGAGATATTCTCCAAAACTTTCGTCCGACGCCCCTACTCCCTTGAGTGGCGAATCTGAGAGAAAGAATACAACCTCTGGTTTTTCAAATAAAAGCATCTCCCCCACCAACACTGAGATGGTTGAAACCCCTGGAGTGCGGGAAGAAATCTTTCCGTTCACATATCCATATTCATCGGATGTTCCTCCTGCGATAACTGCATCTTCGTTCCGTGTTGAGAACACTTTCACGTTTTCTCCGACCACTGGATTTCCAAAGGCATCTCTCAAGGTAACTGAAAATCGAGCCTCTACTTCTCCATCGGCTTCGATTGATTTATCACGAAATGCAATTTCTGATCGATACGCGGACACGGGTCCTGCAAACACATGGAAGTCTTGCGACACCGTATCGATGTCACGAAATACATTGAGTGAATAATCACCCGCTGTGTGAAAATGCAAGTTGTGGAGTGTTGATCGTAGGATTCCAAACTCATCGGCTTGCGCTGTCATTATGACAGAATTTTGCTGTGGACGAACGACCTGCAGGTCGACTTGTTCATTTGAGAAAAGCCCTGAAATACGCACATCAATATCCTCTCCTGCAATGCTATTGGGTACCGTCACCTGTGGAGTCGCTGCAAAAGTAACCCCTCCTAAGAGAAGTAATGCCGAAAGAACGCCGAAGATTTTTGTTTTGAGATGCATTTTTTCATTCCATATGGTACCACAAATGCAGATTTTCAAAAAATTTTCACCAAGAAAAAAAGGCTCAGAGATCTGAGCCTTTTGTTTTCACTAACCTTTCAGTTCTTAGGATGTTTTCTTGGATGAGTGAGAACCTATCAAAGATGTTAGTGGAACCGCCAAAAGTGCAAGTCCACTAATTCCAAGACAGAATGCCATCGTTCCACTATTGGCAACTGTTCCTATTCCTGCAGGAACAACTCCAAAGTAAACTAATCCCGAGTAAAGTGCTCCAATCAGAAGCAAAATACTAAAAATTACTATTCCTCTCATTGTATTGATTTTTAAAGAACGATCGGGCTCGTGGGCTTTTATAGAAAAACTCACGAACCTTCACGTTGTGAATTTATAAATATAAAAGTTAAATCATTCTTATCCCTGAATAGCTTTTTTGTCAACAAGTCTTCCTCTTACTCTGCCAAGGCATTCACTTTGAAGTCCTCTTGCATTGAAGCAAAGACTCTTTGCAGGTTCAGGGCTTTGTCCTGAACCTCTCGTTTAAAAACACATATTATTTGAAGTAAAATATAAACATGAGGAGCAAGACACAGCCTTGCTCCTGCGTAAGATTTATAAATATAAAAGTTAAGCCATCTTTATACCTGAATAGCTTTTTTGTCAACAAGTCTTCCTCTTACTCTACCAAGGCATTCACTTTGAAGTCCTCTTGCATTGAAGCAAAGACTTCTTTCGCAATTTCCTTTCCAATTTCATGAGGGACATCACCTCCTTTATGATCTTTCCAGTACCATTGAACCCCTTTCATCTCTGGGTATTTTTTCAAAACGGTTCTCACCTGGTCTTCGACAAAAGCACCTGCATTTTCTAATTCACTCTCTAAGATTTTCATCCGCTCTTCATCTGTTTCATCCTTCAAAAGAATTTCAGCTAACCCTGTTCCATCTCTCAGTTCAGTGAAGTACTTTCTCATTAATTCTGTCGATTCATTCACCACCTCTGTTCGTGTTTCTTTTGATAATTGCATTATGGCTACTATATCCACTTTCATAGACCTGTCAATTCTCCGCTCTTGAAGAGAGATATTAGTCGTTCTGTGAATCGTATTGCCCCATGGAGGCTTTGCTATTCATCTGCGCACGATGACTCAATGTGTTTTGGGCTTTGGCCGTATCCCCTTCTCCAAACATCTTGAGTGCAGATGCCTGCAATGCTCGTCCGTATGAAAACGTAAGTTTCCAAGGCGCATCTGTGCATGCCTTATTGATCGCATTCAAGTTTTCTGTTGATTGTTTTTCTGTTTGTCCACCAGAAAGAAATGCAATTCCTGGCACATCGGCAGGAACACATTTTTTCAATGTTTCCGCTGTCATCTTTGCAATTTCTGATGTTCCCGCTTGCGTCGGACAATCTTGCCCAGCAATAACCATTGAAGGTTTCAAAACAATTCCATCCAAAGCAACTCCATGATTCTTGAGTTCTTCAAAAACGATTGTCAGTGCTTGTTCTGTTACTTCTTGGCATCGTTCAATAGTATGATCTCCGTTAAGGAGAACCTCTGGTTCTACAATCGGAACCAGTCCTTCTTGCTGACACACCAACGCATATTGCGCCAATTCTTTCGCATTTGTTCGAATACAATTTTCAGTTGGCAAATCCGTCCCCTTTGTGGCGATAACCGCTCTCCATTTCGCAAACTTTGCTCCTTGTGCTGCATATCCTTTTAATCGATCTGCGAGTCCATCAAGACCATTTGTGTGCTTCTCTTCTTCAGATCCTTCGAAGCTCGTGAGTCCTTTGTCGACTTTGATTCCAGGAAGAATACCTCGACTCAAAAGAAGTTCTGGAAATGTTTTTCCATCCTCTGTTTTTTGACCCAATGTTTCCTCAAAAAGAATTACGCCTCCAATATAATTTTCAATTCCTTCCGCTGAAAAAAGCATTCCTCTATATAACCGTCTGTTTTCTTCTGTCTTTTCAATTCCAACAGAATCAAATCGTTTATCACAGGTTCCAGTGCTTTCATCTGCAGCAAGGATTCCTTTTCCTGTTTGAACCATTTTTTGAGCGATTTCTTGAAGTGTCATCTTTTTTGAGGGGTAAAAAATAAAAGAATATCGTCACAATTTTAATACGAGAAGATAAAAAAACAAATTTGATTTATCGAACAAAGTTAAAAGCCCTTCAATACAGAAGGGCTTCTAAATCAACAAAATTTCTGAGAATGATTTTTAGTTACTCCAAGTTCCCATGTTCCATAACAGGGAAAATCTTAAGGTGTTGGCCAAAGGATGATCTTTTTCAAACGGTAAAAGATATGAAAGGTCCATTCCAAAATCATTGAATCGAACTCCGACTCCTGTCGTAAAAAATTTACGATTCCCTTTTCGAGCACTTTCGTGAAAGTACCCGACACGAATCGTAAACTGATCATGGTACCAATACTCCGTACCAAATCCGAGAGTGAACTCTGATAACTCCTCTCCGAACCCTCCTGGCGCGTCCCAAAAAGATTGGAAAATCCCTGGTACTACTGAAACATTGGGATTTTTTCCACGAATAATATTACCTTCCTGGTCATATTCTGGTGGGGTTGGAATGAGTAATTTGTTCACATCAATCAGAAAAGAAATTCTGTTGTAATGATCCAACTCTAATGTAAGTGATGGACCGAACCGCAGATTCGTTGGCAAAAATTCATCATTATTATCGCCATAAGAAATCTTCGCTCCAATGTTGGAAACATTAACACCAAGGGCAAACGTGCCATCGAGTTTAGAAAAATAAATTTTCTTTTTCCAATAAAGAGCAATATCTGCTGCAATAGAATTACCGGCTTTCGATTGAACCCCTCCCAAGAATTGTCCTTGAGAAAGATCAGAACGAATATATCGCCAAGCAATCGCCATCGACAAATTGTCTGATAATTTTCGTGCGTATGCAACATCAATGGCAAACTCATTGGGATTATATGTTCCCAAAGATGCTCCATTGTCATCAGTAAAAGGAACATTCCCAATTTTAAGATATCTCAATGATGTGGCAAATGTTTGACCATTGCCGAAGTGGCGAAAATAATGGGCAGATGCAAAATAAATGTCTGTCGCAGTATTTTTCAACCATGGTGTATAAGAAATTCCAATTCCTGTTTCTCCGGGGGCAAAAGCATATTTTGCCGGATTATAGTACATACTATAAACATCCGGTTCCGAGGAAACTCCCGCATCGCCCATAGCACTTCCTCGCGCATCAGGCGCAATAAGAAGAAATGGAACGCCGAAGCGCAACATGTTATTCTCATTTTGTCCCAATGTGTTCTGTGAACGCAAAGGAGACAACATCACCAATGTTAAAATCAAAACAATGGTGGCTTTTAGTACTCTCATTTTTCGTTTCATATTCTTTACATTTAATTTATTTTCGATTACTTTTTTATAATATTTTTCAGTAGTGAGATCCCCCTAAGTACCTCAAACAAGAGATGCCCAAAGGCATCTCACCACTGTCATTCTCCGAAATTTCAAAGATCTTGTCTCCGTTGCTCATATGGCAAGAGAGAACCCTTTACTTATATAACGTATTCATAGAAAAGTCAAGCACCTGAGCTAGAAATCCCTTGGCATTGTTGATTCCACCACTGTCATTTCTCCTTTTTTGTCTGGATCTGGAAATTCGAGCTTTCCGGCATGGAGTAAAACTCTCTCTGACGGTTTTCCCTTATACTTCGTGTCGCCTACGATTGAGAATCCAATGGCGGATAAGTGAACTCGAATCTGATGGGTTCGTCCTGTGGGAATGTTTACTTTGAGGAGCGATGTGTCTCCTCTCTTTTCAATGACTTCAAAGAAAGTAGTCGCTGATTTTGATTTCTCCGATGAGGAAACTGCCATTTTCTTTCGATCTCTTGTATCGCGCAAAATCCCTCCTTCTATTTTTCCTTTTTGTGGAGGCGTCCCCGTAACAACCGCGAAATAGGTCTTTATCACCTCTGTCCAATGCTCTTGAAGGTATTTGTGGGTAGCGTTCGTTTTGGCAACAAGAAGCGCTCCTGAGGTCACCTTGTCCAACCGATGGACGATTCCAGGTCGGGGAACTTCTTCGTCCATGGACGAGAGTTTTTTTCCAAATTGGTGCACCAATGCATTTACGATTGTGTGTCCTGATCGGTCACTTGGCGATGGGTGAATGGAAATTCCTTCTGGCTTCTCAATCACCATCCAACTTTTTGATTCCGCAAGAACTTTCAATGGAAAATCCCATGGTTCGATATCTGTTGTAGAGATGAGTGTTTCTTCTTCACATTCCACGCTCCATTGCTGATCGATCTGCGCTTTTGCATTGTTTTTTTTCTTCTGCCCGTCACAAAAAAACATTCCCTGTTTCTGCCATCTCGTCCGAGAAATATCGGGAAATTTCTGCGCACAGAGCACGTCTATTCGTGTTCCTGATTCTTTTTGAGTAACGGTAAATGTAGATTGTGTCATGAGGTTTGGAAATACTTCTTCCACGTCGCGATGGCGAAGAGTCCTGCCGACAGAGTATTGGTGACAAACGTTCCGAGCGCAAGCCCTAAGATCGCTTTTTCTGGTGGGAAAACTTGTAACGCCAAGATGGCAGCCGTTGCGGTTCCTATGGAAAGCGAGACAACCCAAATTTTCATCGGTGTTCGCACATCATCGTTCGCAAAAAATACACGTGCCAATACCGGAATCGTACAGGCCAACGGCAAGGACGCGATAATCCACGCGAATACCAAGGCTGTATTGTGAAGCATCTCTCCCGAAAGATTAAAGAGGATGCGTAAAATATCAGAAGCAAAAAACACTCCAATCAATGCTGTTGGAATTGTCGCGATAAATATCCACTTCAGTGTATCGGTAAGGATTTTCCTCTGCGCGGGAAAGTTGTTTTTTTGTTTTGAAAATTTTGGAAAGGCGGCATTTGCCAGTGGTAGTCCAACAATAGACAATAACACGTGTCCCCAGTTGGCACCGATCGAGAAGGCTCCTACCGTTCCCATCATCAAGAAACTCGCAATCCATACATCGGCCGATTGGCTGATTTGGAAGGCGGCACTTGTTGCGAGACGAGCGGAAAAATCCCCACTGAATCGCTCCCAACTTTTAACTGGTTTTTTCCAGTAGAATCCAATTCTGTTTCCAATGAAAAAGAAGGCGATAGCGTTCGTAAGTAGATGAAGCAATGCCCCCACGATAGCGGCAAATCCAACGGACACGAGTCCGTAGGTTTCCGCAAAGAAATAAATCCCTACCGCAATCGCTCCTGTATAGAGAATCGGTGCCATAGCAACCGATAAGAATCGTTCCTTCAGTTGCATCGATGCGGAAAACACAGCAGAGACCGCGAGTAAGAACACTGATCCGAAAAGGAGCTGTGCAAGCTCTGCAATTTCTGATCGTGCCACAATATCAAATCCTGAGACGAAGATGCTTACAAAGAATTCTGGGAATATTGCTCCCAGTCCACAGAGAAGCCCAAAGAGCAGAATGACTCCCCAGAGAAAACTGGAGAAAAACTGCATACGTTCTTTGCCTTTCAAGCCTGCTGCACGCGGGAGAAACAATGTCGCAACCGTTCCCCCGACAAGCAAAAAGAAAAAGAAATCTGGGATGCGGAACGCCGCAAATACGAAATCTATTTTTTCACTACCTCCAAAGAAATCGACCAGAAATCGATCACGCAAAAACCCAAGAAACTTCGACGCTAACGCCGATCCCATAAGCAATGCTCCGCCCGAGGTAAGTATTCGTTTCACGTGCTTCAGTGTGCTAAAAATTCACCTTTTTGCAAGAGGAAGTTCCCCTCTCTCTGTTGTCATCCCGGAATCCCAGAGGGATATCCGGGATCTAACCATAAAAAACAAACTATACTAAAACCTTGAAAATACTTATTTACATTTGCAGGAGCAAGGCTATGTCTTGCTCCTTGTGTTTCATTTTCAGTATAAACAGGATTTGATTTTAAACATGAGGTTCAGGACACAGCCCTGAACCTGCTTTAAAGAACAGTCCTACCGATATCCATGTTTGATAAAAGAAGGGATTCCTCCGTTTCAGTCGGAATGACAAGACGAGTCGTCTTTTAATAACACATCACGTCATATCGAAGATAGTTCGAGTTACGACTCCGAGTAAGTTGATACTCTGGAAAGAGCGTATCATTGTTATGCAGTAGCTCACTTGGGAGATGCAAAATCCTCACTGGATTCTCCTCTTTTGTTAGCGTAATCATTTTGTTATATGTTTCTCGACTTTGCTTTGGAGCATATCCAAACACATGAATATCTGCTGACATATTTCCTACTTCTAATACCGAACGAATGATGACACGTACTCCGTTTCGGCACGTATTTTGTGGAATAGTATAATCTTCTGTTCCCTTTTGGTTTGTTTTTAAAGTAAATTCGTTCATCCCATTTGCAAACATATCTTTTTTTGGAACCACTACCTTCTGGACGCTTCGAACCGAAATGGATCTTGGTAGTTCGGCTTCGGTACTAAAGAAGTTCGCTGTGAGATAATCCTCCGCCTGATCAAATGGAACAACATACGTCACTCCTACAAAGAGGACGAGAACCGCAGCCAGTTTTAATGCATTTTTCATAGTACTGTTTTTCTCATAGTACTGTTCTCCTTTATTTTTTTCAAATTATTATCTTTTACAAAAACTCGTTTTCTTGATTTTTTACAATTTCCTTGGAAAATGTTTTTGAAAATATGGATACACTTAAAGAAGAATTTCGAAATATTAAAGACGCAAATAAATCTTGGCGTGAACGCCGAGTAAAGCGATACATCATTGCCGTAAAAAACATAATTCATGAAAAATATGGAGATTGTTGGGAAAGTGCTCCCTGGGTTGTTCAGTTTTTACCGCTCATCGTAAAACATTTCTGGCACCTCCATCTTCTCAATGCTGTAAATCCTGGACTGGATGGTTTTTCCGGGCTCACTGGTATTTCAAAGAAAAGTATTAATGATCGACTGAGTGAAGCGTTTCGTCCTGATAATTTGTTTTTTAAAAAAGTGCCAACCACCACGCAGGTTCTCAACGCCTTCGAAGAAAAATACAAAAGAACCCTCTCCTGTCCCATCATTTGCAAACCCGATATTGGAGAACGCGCGACTGGGGTGACTTTTATTTACTGCGATGAGCAACTCCAAACATATTTAAAAAATGCCCAACCAAATTTTATTTTGGAAGCTTTTTGCGATACGAAACGCGAGTTTGGATTATCGTGGATTCAAGATCCAGAGTCATCGGAATACACCATTGTTTCGCTTGTGGAGAAGCAAATTCCTTTTGTTGTTGGTGATGAAAAACGGACACTCTTATCTCTTGTCGAGAACAAATGTGCATCTCTGGGCGTTGCTCCAGAAAAAATGGAAAAAATACTCTCTGGGTTTTCTCCTCAGGAACAAAAATCTATCCCCTATAAAAGAGAGGAAATCACAATTGTGCGAACCGCGAGTATCAGTTACGGAACAAAGTTTAAGAAAATAAGCATTCCAAAGGCGAGTCGGAAAAAACTCTCTGATCTCATTGATAAAATGATCGCCGAAAAAGACGGGGTCTTTGTGGGGAGATTTGATCTCCGTGCAAATAGCGTGGAGGATCTTCTCCAAGGAAAAGTAAAAATAATCGAACTCAATGGTATCGGCGGTATGCCATTGGAAATTTACGAACCGCACCTTTCTATTTCAAAGAAATACGAAATCTTGTTCGCTTATTTCGAAGATGTTCTCGCCTTTGCGAAGAAAAATATTGAGTACGGACGGGGTATGCCAGCCAATCGACTTGCTGTTCATAAACACGTGTACAAAATTCTTTTTAGCAAAGAAAAAACACAGGAACTTCCTGCCGATTTGAAGGAGGATTTGAAGCATATTCTGAAGCTCGTTTTGGGACGCGGAAGAATCTGATAGAAGGGGGTAATGTGTATTGACAAAGATGAATAAAGTCTATATAATAGACGAGATAAATAAAAATACTGACCGCATTGTCAAAGAAGGAGAGGGGGGGATAGAAAAGAAAAGGGGCTATGTATCTCTTTCTAATGGTAGTGGTGATTTATCGAACGGTCTCTTTTTTGAAGATCGGACGCCAAAAACGTTTGCTATGGCACAGTCCTTTCAAGAAGTGATGAAAAAAATAAATAGTATGCAGCACGAACAGAAAGATGCAGAAAATATAGCCGAGGCAGAAAAACGAATTGCAACACTATTATCGAATGCGAGGACGATTGAAATAGGAAGGGTGAATGATTCGAATCTCTCTACAGATTCTGAAGAGAGATTCTCCCATCTATTGGTTAATATTGAAACTGTTATTCGTATTTTGGAAGCAATTTCAAAAAAGTAGACTGAAGAAATGATATTTTTCTTAAAAAGAGTGCCCCCATCTCTGGAGCACTCTTTTTTGATTTGTATTAGGTGAAGATTATTTAAGCGCGTCTGCTTTTTCAGTAGCCACTACTTGTGGCAAGAGCGTTGTTCGTTTTTCGAGTACTTTCTCTGCAATCTCAATCATATCTGCATATTGAGGATGTGCTGCTTCAAGTTCTTCTTGAAATTCATCAAGAATGTCGAGTGTTTGTATGAGCGATTCAAGTGCGCCCTCTCCGTAGTATTTCTGACTGATAATTGAGAGTTTATTCACAAATGTTTCGTAATCCGCAAACATCTCTGTAAAGTCCTCTCTTGAAATCGATTGAAGTGCTTTTCGTGTCTTTCGTTTTGACCAGTCTCGTTTAAGATTTGGATCAATTATTTGAAAGGCCATGAAGATTCGTTGGAAATCTTCTAATTTCTCCACTTTGAGGTGAAGATCATTTGCTTTGTCTATTTCTTCTTGTGTGAGGAACTCTTTTACCAAATCTTCGTAGTTTACAACGTTGTTGTAAACCGTATTGATATCGGCAACGAAACCTCGGTAGTCCAAGTCTGTGAGACTATCAGCTGCCGGAAGTGTAGCCAGAAGTTCTTTTGTTGTTTCTTCCAAAACTTCCCTCGCTCCAATTGTTTCGTCTAAATCTCCGAAATCTTTTCCAAGATTTTGTTCTACTTTTTGTACTTGTTTTTTTGTAGCACCCGCATTAAATGCGGCATTTCTCGCACTTCGTACACTTTCTAATTCTTCAGATTCATCGGTATCAATAAGGCCTGTTAGTACTGTCTTATATTCTTCAAGAGCGTGAAGGACTGTTACTGATTTCTCGATATCAAGGAACAGAGAAATATTTTCGATATCACCTTCTCGATCCATCATTCGCACATTATTTACATATTCAAGTGCTTCTCGATATTTATCACCAAAAACTCCTTCAAGATCTTCAACCGTGAGTGATCCTCGATCTGCATTCACGAGAACTGGATCATTAATCATTTCCATTGCCGTCACAACGTTTCTCAAGATTTTTGTTTCCTCTTGGAAGTCTTCCACGATTGGTCCGTATTTTTTCTGAATATTTTCTAGTTCTTTTTCTAATTTTCCTGGATTACTAGAAAGGGTTTTTCTCGCTTCTTCTGTGGCAATCTCCATTGCATTTTGTGCATCATTTCCATCAATTTCTCGTTGATCTATTTCTCCATTCTTAGTTTCAATAGAACCATTAACACTTTCTGCAATTTGCATTCTCGCCCATCTTTGTTGTCCTTCACTTTTTTGTATTGCTGCCTTCATAGTTGAAAGATGCAATGTACAATATTCAAAGAGACCACTCTCTTCATCGAGTCCCTCCAAAGAAGTTTCTAGGAACCATTCAATGCCTGTAAAGTAACGTCCTTCTTCTGCAAGCAATTCATAAAGATGAGCTCTAGTTACATTTTCTTTTTTATACTCCTGTCCTATTTCCATTTTCAATTTAGCTGCTTTTGTATACATACCTCTTAATTGTTGGCTCACGTCTACTGAATCAGGATCCGGATCTGGTTCCATTCCTGGAGCAAAAGCATCGGCTCCATAAACAGTCTCAGCAAGTGCCTGATCAAATCCAATAGTGTTTTCTACATTAGTAGATGTCTTTTGAATTACATTATCATCCTCTCTTTTGAGGTGAGTTATTTCTGTTAGATCGCGAGGAACACTCACGTCTAAATGCTGACTTTGATCGATATCGAGTACCATTTTTTTGAAAATTAAGATTTTTCATGCCTCTTATAAACTATTTATAAAATATTGTCAAGTCTTTTTAAAAGAAAATAATATACAAAACAACCCTCGTTCTCACGAGGGCTCTTATATTTTTGTAAAGAAAGGGTTCTTAGTTAAGATCGTATTCCTTTTTCCATTCCCCAGAGAGTTCTTCTTGAGAAAAGAGATATTCTTTTCCGTCACATGTAACTGTTATTTTTGATGGATCAGTTTCGCTTTGAGAACCATGGACCTTCTTATTATAGAGTGTCGCATAAGGAATCTCCGTGTTGAAAGGTTCCGTATATCCCCATGCAATAGCACGCATCGCTTCTCGCATAATAACACCCTGGTCCTCTTCAGAAAGATCTGATGTTTCCTGTATTTTTTCAAAAAGTTCAGTTGCATAATCTATTCTTACCCTTGTTTCACGCATACCTTCTATTTGTGTTTCTTCTACTACCACTGGTGTTTCTGTTACTGGAACTTCTTCTACTGGTACCTCTTCTACTAGAACTTCTTCTACTGGCACTTCTTCTACTGGAACTTCTTCTACTGGTACCTCTTCTACTGGAACTTCTTCTACTGGTACTTCTTCTACTGGCACCTCTTCTA
>CAZVBV010000006.1:15052-18502 GCA_964625805.1 uncultured Candidatus Peribacteria bacterium
CTTCTACTGGTACTTCTTCTACTGGCACCTCTTCTACTGGAACTTCTTCTACTGGCACCTCTTTTACTGGCACCTCTTCTACTGGAACTTCTTCTACTGGTACTTCTGATGTTATATCATTCCCTGTTATTTCTGGCCCAACAAGACCTTCTTTCTTAATTTCTTCCTTCCTTACTTCTTCTCTTTCCATTTCTTGTGTTGGTGTCACTTCCAATAAATCTTTATTGTTTTCTCTAAATTTATCAGCGGCCTTTGTATTTCCTTCTGCTTCTAGCTCCTCAAGCTTCCTCTTTGCTTGTATTTGTCTAAAAATCTGTCGATATTCTGATTCAGTTACATCGTTATTCATGATGTCATATGCCAATTCTTGAGAAATTCCAAATTCTTTGAGTTTTTCTTCGGTAAGAACAGGAATATTTCGACGATCAAGTCCATTTATTTTTCTAAAAAGGAGTTTTGATCCTCCTAACGTGTTATTAGTTACGATAGCATTAATACCTTCTTCAACTTTCACAAATAAAGGATTATCTTCTCTATTTTCGTACTCACTTGGTCGTTGTTCTAAGAGTTTCCAATGAATATCTTTTATTGATCCTGCGCCTGGTACTCCATTTTCCCTTGCGTCAAGTATAGAATTCACAACTTCTTCGACTAGTTGTCGTTCTTGTCTCTTTCTTTCTTTTTGATCCATACCTTCTGGTGTTTCTTCAGGTTTATCCTCTGGTTTGTCTTCTGGTTTATCCTCAGGTTTATCCTCTGGTTTGTCTTCTGGTTTGTCTTCTGGCTTATCCTCAGGTTTGTCCTTATCACATTTAATATTATTTGTTATCTTTTCTCTCAAAGCATCAAGTTGATCCTTTGTTGTTTTTGTATCCATAATCACTTCGATAATGCTTTTTCCTTTCTCATCTTTTCCAAGACGAACTTTCCATCCTGGTTTAAGCGCGTTTGCTTCTACCAAGAACATCTTATCTCCTTGTTTTTCCATTTTGTCATTGAAATACTGAACCTTTGTTCCCCATCCGATATCTTCTGCTTTTCCTGCTTTTTCCATTCCAAAGGCAATTTGTCCGAGTGTGTTTCCTGCTTGCGCAATAACCATGTCAAAATCTCCTCCTTTTTTAATCTCTTCTGCCAAGGTATTCAAGAGTTTGTTTTGACTCACTGTGTCCCATGGAGTGTTCACTTCTTTCTTACATTTGCTATCACGAATAGTTCCCGTTCCGTCTTCAATCGTTACTTTGTCACTTTTTCGTACTTCCTTTTTTCCATTGACTGTGTGTTCAATCTCACCAGGATTGTAATCTTTTTTTTCTTGATAAAGGAATTTCCCCCATGAATCGCCGGAACCGAACATATTTAGATTTTTCATGTTTTTTAATGAAAATTTCAGGATATCTTACCATATCTAGAGAAGAAAATCAAGAGCTGTTTCCGTCTTGTCATCCTGATATCGCAAGATCACGAAGTAATTCATTTCAGGATCAAAACAAAAGGTTCTTAATAGGAATTATAACTGGGAAAACTGTTGAATAATATCAATGCCCCGCTAGCGCTTTCCTATAGGAAATAACTTCTTCATCTGACCCCGGAACAAGCCCAGGGTGACAAAAAAAGCCCTGCATTGCAGGGCTCCTACTGTAAACTCTAAACTCTTCTAGATTTTAATCCGATAGTTTGCTTCTCCTTGCAATGTTCGAAACGGTCGCGTTTCCCATTTATTTACCCGGTTCGCTTTTTGTATCTTGTAGGCTCTCCATCGTTCAAGATCGCTCTTGTATCGCGGAACACTTACAGGGCTATTTAATACCGGAACCCTGTTCACAGAGCTATCTGGCATAACGAATGTATTCCTTGATTGAATTGCATTTCGAAGTTGGGCTGCTCTGTTTTGGAAGCTTTGTTCCCATGCTTCTTGAGAAGATTGAACGAATGCTTCGTATGGAGGGTTGAGTGACATTTCAATTCGGATTGTTCGTCCTCCTGTTCCGTCTCCATTATTAATCTCAAGTGTTTCCCCTCTGTTGAAGAATCGATCGTTTGCCCATGGAGTTTTATCATCCGTTACGTACATCTCGTACGCTGGACTTGATGCACTCTCAACTCGAACGGGCCTGATTCGTGAGACCCCTTTTGCAACGGTGTATTGCAGTGCGACTCTTCGAACTCCTAGACTTGTTGGTCGTGGTTGTGAAGCTTTTCGAATAGACAGTCGTGGCAATTGAATTGGCAATGGTTGGGAATTGAGACCGTAATTTCGATTCACGCTTACGTGATCTCGAGCCCATACACCTCCTTTTCTCCATTGTGGGCGAATCCAATCTTGTCCGCCAGGGATTTTCATTGCTTCTTCTTTTGGATCAAAGGCAATGGCTTTTTCGATACCCATAATCGCATTATGCGCCCATCGGTTTCTGAAGTACGTTTGTGGATGTGTTTCTATTGGTTTTTCCACTTCTCGTCGAATATTTCCTGATCTTTGACTTCGTTCCCCTCTGTACACAAACTTGTGTGTTCGTTGAATTCGAGAGTTGAGGTAATCAAGAGAAAGTTTTCCTGGTAGATATCCCGCAAACACTCGAAAACCATTCCGATTGATGTAGGTCGTTACTCGTCCAAGGTATCCTTGGTTTATTCGTTCAATGTCGGCGATACTTCTACTCATGTCCCAGAACTTTCCAGAACGAGCGTAGTCGTCTCGTCGTTGTCCAGAGAATCGATTCCCTGCTTTTCCAGAACCACCTCCTGAGCTCATGCTGTACACCACTGGTGGGGTTGGTGGGTTTGGATCTTCATCGACAATAAATGATCCCAATGAAAGAATGTTACTTCCTTCGTTGTTTGCATTTACTACTCGAACCGTACAGTCGCTATATGATTGTCCATTTACGAGAGAGTAGATAACAGTGTTGTTACCAACGATGGCATTCGCCACGTCTCCGTTTCCACATGATCCCTCGTAGGTAATCATTCCCGCTTGTGTTGAGCTGAATGTGTAACTTGGTGTTGTTGTCGTAGATGGTGTTGAGATTGGTGTTACTTCTGCAATCACAGGAGGATTCGCTCCTGTATTGATAAGAAATGTCCCAAGCGAAAGAATGTTACTTCCCTCATTGTTCGCATTTACGAGTCGGATTGTACAGTTTGTATAATTTTGTCCGTCGGTAAGGGAATACGTTACCGTATTATTTCCTGCTATTCCTTCTGTTGGTGTTCCCTCTCCACACGTTCCACCATACGTAATCGTTCCTGCCTGCGTACTATGGAATGTATAACTTGGTGTTGTTGTTGTCGATGGATTTGGTATCGGAGTCACTTCTGTAATAACAGGAGGGTTTGCTCCTGTGTTAATCGTGAATGTTCCCAGTGAAAGAATATTACTTCCTTCGTTGTTTGCATTTACGAGTCGGATTGTACAGTTTGTATAATTTTGTCCGTCGGTAAGGGAAT
>CAZVBV010000006.1:18602-21926 GCA_964625805.1 uncultured Candidatus Peribacteria bacterium
ACGTAATCGTTCCTGCCTGCGTACTATGGAATGTATAACTTGGTGTTGTTGTTGTTGATGGATCTGGAATTGGTGTTACTTCCGTAATTACTGGTGCTGTTGATCCTGTGTTCACGGTAAATGTTCCAAGAGCAAGGATATTACTTCCCTCGTTGTTTGCATTTACAACTCGAATTGTACAGTTGCTGTATGTTTGTCCGTTTGCAAGGGCATACGTTACGGTATTATCTCCCACAACTGCATCCGCAGGTGTTCCGTCTCCACATATTCCACCATACGTAATCGTTCCTGCTTGCGTACTGTTAAATGTATAACTTGGTGTAATCGTCGTTGATGGATCTGGAATTGGTGTTACTTCCGTAATTACTGGTGCTGTTGATCCTGTGTTCACGGTAAATGTTCCAAGAGCAAGGATATTACTTCCCTCGTTGTTTGCATTTACAACTCGAATTGTACAGTTGCTGTATGTTTGTCCGTTTGCAAGGGCATACGTTACGGTATTATCTCCCACAACTGCATCCGCAGGTGTTCCGTCTCCACATATTCCACCATACGTAATCGTTCCTGCTTGCGTACTGTTAAATGTATAACTTGGTGTAATCGTCGTTGATGGATCTGGAATTGGTGTTACTTCCGTAATCACCGGAGGTGTATCTCCTACATTTACTGTAAAGGTTCCCAATGAAAGAATATTACTTCCCTCGTTGCTTGCGTTTACGACTTGGATGGTACAGTCTGAATAATTTTGTCCATCGGTAAGTGAATATGTGACCGTATTATTTCCTACGGTTGCTCCAAGAACACCCCCCTCTCCACATGATCCTCCGTAAACAATTGTTCCCAACTGTGTAGAACTAAACACATAGCTTGGTGTTGTTGTTGTTGATGGATCTGGAATTGGTGTTACCTCTTCAATCACTGGAGGATTTTCTCCTGTGTTTATAACAAACGTTCCGAGTGAGAGAACATTACTCCCTTCGTTATTTGCATTGACTACTCGTACTGTACAGTTTGCATACGTTTGTCCGTTTGTAAGCGAATACGTTACCGTGTTGTCTCCCACTGCAGCATTTGCAATATCTCCATCTCCACACCCTCCAGCATAGGTAATTGTCCCTTCTTGATTACTGTTAAATGTATAACTTGGTGTCAAAGTGGTTGAAGGATTTGGAATCGGTGTTACCTCTGCAATCACTGGGTAATCAGGAGGTGTTGGAACATCTACTGTAAAAACATTTACATGCAAAATATTACTTCCTTCTATTCCTGTATTTACCATTCGAATCGTACAATTTGAGTACGTTACGCCATCGGTAAGAGGTCCAAAGGTTACTGTATTCATCCCCGCTATTCCAACTGTTTCGAGCCCCTCTCCGCACATTCCTCCATAGGTAATCGTTCCTGCCTGATCACTGTGGAACGTATACGTAGGATAAATCGTTGTAGCCGGATCTGATACGGCTGTTACTTGTGTAATTTGAGGTGCCACTGCCAATGTGTAAAATACAAATGATAGTGCCACAAAACAAAGACCGGTAACGATTGATAAAAGTTTATTCATGGGAAATGCGGGGTCAGCAATTTCAATTAGTTTTTAGTAGAATTAAAATTTTTGTCAAGTTTTTTTATACCATTCTAGGAATCTGGCAATATTACCCCTTGACAATTTTGCTATTTTCTTTACAATTAGAACGTTCTTTTGGTGCTTGGACTTCCCAAGTGTCGTTCGAGACCCCGAAAGACAGCTCTTTGACACAGTCGGATAAATACGCTTTAAATTCATAGTTTATCTTTATCAACAAATTGATAGAGCGACTGAGTACTGAATAATTTCAGTTCTTGTTCGCTTTATTAATTACGTTGAAATATTTTTTAATTAAATAAACAAAAAAAAAGATAAAACTATGAAAAAGTTAATTACACTGGTGATGCTCGTGCTTATAAGTGCCAGCTTTACCAACGTTCAAGGTCAATGGATCTCGAACGCAAACAACTACTTGGACGCCGAAAATCGGCTCCATGTAACGTACAGTAGCACCGTCTCTGGCGATGCTGCGATCTTTGATTTTGTCGGAACCGTTTACGGTACCGATACTACTTTCATTGGTGACAACAGTGTTGTGACCGGAGTTTTGTCTCCGGGAACATACTCGACTCTTACTCTAAGAGTAAATGGTCCAGGAGGGGCCTACGAAGATTGGCAAATTCCAACCTTCATCGTTATGGAGATAGATCCACCAACTATTACATTATCCGCTAGTCCTATGACTGGCGAAATTCCGTTCTGCTCCACTTTTACAGTGGCCACAACAGATGCCGATAGTGTGAGAATTGTCTTTGGAGATGGACAGTTTACTGTTCTCTTTGATGATGGAAATATCGAACATTGTTATCCTGTAACAGGAACGTATCAAGTCACTGCGACGGCGTACGGTTCTGGAGGAGAGGCTTCCGCAAATGTTACGGTAACGGCCACAGATCCTGTGGTTGCTTTACCAACAATTACGTTAACCGCTAATCCTCTAACAGGAAATGTCCCATTATGTCCTACCTTTATGGTGGCGACTACTGATGCGGACAGTGTTACTATTGATTTTGGTGATGGGGAGTCTACTTCTCTCACCGAAGGTTCCATTTCTCATTGTTACAATGTTGCTGATACATACATCGTAACAGCAACTGCTTTCAATGTGAGTGGTTCTGCCTCTGCAACAGTCACAATTGTGGCTACTGCCGAAAATCCAAATATGAATTGGGTTTCAACTGTAGTAAATGATGATGTAGCCACCATTACGTTCTTTACGAATGTCGGTGGTGATTTCTCGGTTTCTCCGAGTACGACTTATTCTACTTCCACGACATACGTGGATGCGGGAGAACGCACAATCGTTCTGGACCCACTTTCAAGTGGAATTTATAACGATTTAGTTTTCACAGTCGTAACCAATCAAGGAATAAGTGAAGACTTGCTTATTCCAACATTTACGATTCAGGATGATCCTCCAACCATCACACTTACAGCCAGTCCTATGACTGGTGAAGTACCGTTTTGTACTACCTTTATGGTAGCCACAACGGATGCTGATAGTGTGTTGATTGATTTCGGTGATGGACAATCCGGTATTATTACTGGATCTATCGAGCATTGCTACTCCGTAGCAGGAACGTATCAAGTCACTGCGACGGCATACGGTCCTGGTGGAACAGCTTCTGATTCTTTGTCGGTTACGGCAACGAGTCCTGCTGATCCTCCAACCATCACACTTACGGCCAGTCCTATGACTGGTGAAGTACCGTTTTGTACTACCTTTATGGTAGCCACAA
>CAZVBV010000006.1:22026-23172 GCA_964625805.1 uncultured Candidatus Peribacteria bacterium
CGACGGCATACGGTCCTGGTGGAACAGCTTCTGATTCTTTGTCGGTTACGGCAACTGAACCTGTTGTTGATCCTCCGGTAGTTGACTTAACCGTGGATACGCCTGCTGGAACGATTCCTTTCTGTCCTACCTTTACGGTGGACGTAGCGGGAACATATGACAGTGTTTTTATAGATTTCGGGGACGGACAGACTTCTGTTCTTACTGGAAATTTAATTGTTGAACATTGTTATGCAACAGCCGGTGTTTATCATGTGATTGCAACAGCCGAAGGTCCTGGTGGAACTGGCTCTGACGATTTATTCGTCACTGCTAATGATCCCATTATTGATCCTCCGGAAATCACCCTTCTTGTTGATACTGCTCAAGGCGAAATTCCTTTCTGTCCTACCTTTACGGTAGAAACAGTTGGTACCGTCGACAGCGTGTTGATTCATTTTGGTGATGGACAAAGTACTGTACTCATTGGAACAAATAGTGCTCAGCACTGTTATCCAACAGCAGGTACGTATTTAGTTTCAGCAATCGCTCATGGTCCTGGTGGAGGTGACGTAGATACGTTGTCAGTTTCGGCAACAAATCCCGTTATCGATCCTCCGATAATAACATTATCGACGGATGCGCCATCGGGAGAAATTACGTTTTGTGCAGATTTCGATGTTTCTGTTCAAGGGGAATATACCAGTGTTACGATAGAATTTGGTGATGGACAGTCCGCTGTCATGAGCTCAAATTCTATTACGCATTGTTATCCCAACATAGGCACATATGTAGTGAAAGCTACGGCCTTTGGTCCTGGTGGAAATAGTTCGGATACGTTGTCAGTTTCGGCAACAGATCCAACTTTTGATCCTCCGGTTATTGAACTTTTGGTCGATACTGCATCTGGCACGACTCTATTTTGTCCAACCTTTACAGGTCTGACAACTGGAGACGTAGACAGTATTCTTGTTAACTATGGCGATGGTCAATCTACTGTTTTTTACAGTAGTTCTTTCCAAAGTGCCTACTGTTACTCAAGTTCTGGAACGTACAATGTAACGGCAACTGCTTATGGAACTGGGGGAAGTGCAACTGATGATTTAATCATCACTGCCACTGATCCTATTATCGATATCGTTTCCTTTGAATGGGTTCATATCAAAT
>CAZVBV010000007.1:0-11516 GCA_964625805.1 uncultured Candidatus Peribacteria bacterium
CTACGGAGCAATCTCAAGTGTCTTGGCTGGTTTCTTCGGAATGAAGATTGCCACTGCTGCAAACGTGCGAACAGCGCAAGCGGCGACAAAGGACCTTGGAAGCGCTTTGACTGTCGCCTTCCGTTCAGGAGCGGTGATGGGACTTTCTGTTGTTGGTCTCGGACTTTTGGGACTTACTGTTTTGCTCTACGTATTCTTCGAAGTCATGGGACTTGATCAAGCGGTAGCGCTCAACGTAATTACAGGATTCGGACTTGGAGCTTCTTCTATCGCGCTTTTCGCTCGAGTAGGAGGAGGTATTTATACGAAAGCTGCCGATGTGGGAGCGGACCTTGTTGGAAAAGTTGAAGCTGGTATTCCAGAAGACGATCCACGAAATCCGGCGACTATCGCTGATAATGTTGGAGACAACGTTGGAGATGTAGCGGGAATGGGAGCTGATCTTTTTGAATCATACGTTGGTTCTATTATTGCGGCACTTATTTTGGGAGTTGGAACATTTGGAATGAACGGAATCTACTTCCCTATCGCATTGTCTGCCGTAGGAATTTTAGCTTCTATTGTAGGAAGCTTCTTGGTACGAGTTGGAAAGAACGGACACATTCACAACGCATTGAAAAACGGTCTCTGGGCTGCTTCACTCATCGTTGTAGTGGCTGGGTACTACTTGACTCAGTACTTCCTTGGAGCAGAAGCATTGAACGTTTTCATTGCTATGCTTTCGGGATTGGTTGTTGGAATCATGATTGGACTTGTAACGGAGTACTACACTTCAGATCACTACAAACCAGTTCGAGATGTTGCAGACGCTTCAAAAACGGGAGGGGCTACAACAATTATCGCAGGACTGGCTCTCGGTTACCGATCAGTGACGGCTCCTGTTCTTTTGATCTGTGTGGCTATCTACACGGCATATCACTTTGCAGGACTCTATGGAATCGCAATTTCTGCGGTGGGAATGCTTTCAACTTTGGGAATTTCATTGGCACTTGATGCCTACGGACCCGTTGCGGATAACGCAGGAGGAATCGCAGAAATGGCAGGAATGGGTGCAAATGTACGAGCAAGAACAGATGCGCTTGATAGTGCCGGAAATACAACAGCGGCTATTGGAAAAGGATTCGCAATTGGATCAGCGGCGCTTACAGCGTTGGCTCTCTTCTCTGCATACTCAGTAGCAGCAGGGATTACAAGTATTAATATTATGGACCCACGAGTAATCATCGGTATGTTCATCGGAGGAATGCTTCCATTCATTTTCTCAGCCATGACTATGTCAGCTGTGGGACGGGCGGCTTTCGACATGATTGAAGAAGTACGAAGACAGTTCAAAGAAATCAAAGGACTTATGGAGGGAACAGCACAAGGTGACTCAACAAAATGTATTGATATCTCAACAAAAGCTGCGATTCGAGAAATGATCGTTCCGGGGCTTATGGCTGTTATCGTTCCAATAGCTGTTGGACTCGTTTTGGGAAGTGTAGCATTGGGAGGACTTTTGGCTGGAGCATTGGTTACAGGAGTAATGATGGCTATCTCTATGGCAAACTCAGGAGGGGCTTGGGACAATGCTAAGAAATACATCGAAGCTGGAGCGCTTGGAGGAAAGGGATCTGACGCTCACAAAGCGGCGGTTATCGGCGACACTGTTGGTGATCCATTCAAGGATACATCAGGACCATCTATCAACATTTTGATTAAGTTGATGACAGTTGTTTCATTAATCTTCGCATCCGTATTTACAGCGACAGGATTGCTCGGGTAATCCATCGTTGTCATCCTGATATCGAAGATCACGTAGTAACTTGTTTCAGGATCTGCAATTAGATAGTTAAAAAGCCTCACACTTGTGAGGCTTTTTTGATGGGTTTGTAATCTTTTTTGCTCATATCATTATGCCACTCTCATTCGTTAGAGTGTCTGTCTCAGGATGGTGAAAAATTACTTTCGATCCTGCAACGATAGCTGTTTTAATAGTTGTTTCGCTATTCTTTAGACTTATGATATCAAGATTCGGAGATTTTTTACTCTCTTCGATTTCTTCTTGAAAGGCTGTCTCATCCTCTACGGTTAAAATTCTGTGTTCTGCCATAATTATTTTTTTAGTTTTGGTTCATTTAATATTTCAAATAGTTTGGTAAAGAATTCTTCAGCAGTATTGTTGTTTTTTGCAAATTCCAACCTTTTAAAAGTTTCCTTAGCAAGAAGGCCTGTATTGTTAGAGTTTCCATAGAATTCAAATTCTGCATTGTGTTTCATCGCTTTAGTTTTTGGTTTATGTTTAATGAGTTAATTTGATATTTCCCCAACCCACAAAGTTCACGGGCTGTTCGAAATACCAAATTAAATTTCCGAATCTGTAAAAGATCAAAACCATCAATGATTTCTCGTATTCGATGAATAGGAGAAATACAAAAGACTTATTAGCTTGTTTCGTTGAAGATGTCAACACCATGCCGCGCTTCGTTGTGTTCAACTTTCAAAGACGCTTCTTGATAATTCGAATCTCCTGGTACAAGAATTGCATTTAAATGTTCTTTTATCCCCACACCCGGAACCTCATCATGAGCCATTTCGTTTAAAACGGCTATTACCTTCTCCCCTTCTTCTAATGCTTCTATTAATTTTTCTTGTTTGCTACTCATAAATGCCCTTTTTTCTATTCGTCCATTTGCAAAAGTTACCACAATACGACTTCTGTTTTTGTCTGTGATAACAACCTCTTCGTATACAAGTTTCTCACCCATCTCTTTATTATACCACAAATAGATTCAAAAAACAATCCTCCCATAAGGATAATTGCATAAAAAAAAAGGGTCTCATCTGTGTTGAGATGAAACCCTTGAAATGTTAAGAAGTCATAGGTTCACTACCCCATTCGAATCTGTGCCTGTAAAAGACAACAGCAATAAGAGAGCAAACTACAACGACAATTAAGAAAACAGGCCAAAAGAAGTCAAAAAAGACTGCCCATTGGTGATTCATTCCATGTACAAATCCCAAAATAATCCAGAAAATAAAAGCTCCTATCAAAAGATAGTGCAACCATTTAAATCTTTGTGCATTTGATGTTTTAAAGTATCTCTTTTTACAGGGCGGATTCACCGCCTCATCTGTATAAAAAAATCTTTTTCCATAGAATCTGAAACTTTCTGGGTTTAATACTGCTATTATTATAAATAATATTACAAAACCCAAGAGCCAAATTATAATTGTTTGGCTCGCTAAAAAATCAATAATTTGTGTCATAATAAAAAGTTTAAGTTTGTATAAAATTTAATTGTATTGTTTCAAAGAACTGTTTTCTAAGTTCTTGTTTACACTCTTTATTTGAAAAAGTCAATATCTACCGTCGTTCCCCCCAACTCATTTTATTCCGCAGTGTCTTGAAATAATGTGATTCTTTGAGTCGGATAAATTGTGCTCGTCGTGTCGCAGCCTGAATAGATACCTCATCGGTCGGTTTGAGCGTGAAGTGAATCTGTCCATCAATTGTCATAGAAATCGCGTCAAATCGCCCCTCAAACGTTAAATTAATCACCTTCTTTGCGGGAAGAATAATTGGTCGATGAGAAAGTGTGTGCGGTGCCACAGGTGTTACGAGAATAGAATGAATCTCTGGTGAGATAATCGGTCCTCCAACAGACAGTGAATAGGCTGTGGATCCAGTAGGTGTCGCAAAAATAAGTCCGTCTGATCGGTACGTTGAGAGTACGCGACGATTTACTTTCACATGATAGTTCGTCAGTCGTGCTAATCCCCCGTGTCCAAAGACAATGTCATTGAGGGCATACGCTCGGTATACTTTTTCTTTTACTCCGTGTTCATTCTTTCTCCATACAAATGCCTTCACCAACATTCGTGTATCAATATGAAACTCCCCTGCTAAGATTTGTTCCATTGCATCAAGTGCATTGTTAGGACTGAGCTCGGATAAGAATCCAAGCGTTCCAAAGTTAATTCCAAGAATGAGTCCTTCTTTATCTTTCTTTTGCAAAGTTCTCATCATTTTCAAAAGTGTTCCATCGCCTCCAATCCCAATCTTCATATCAAATCGCTCATCGTCATCGATAAGTGTGATTTTGTTCTTGAGCATGGAAACCGTTCGGACGTCTCCTGATATCTTTTTAATGCCCCGTTTCTCAAAAAAAGCGATGAGCTTTTTCAGGAATTCAATTTCTTCCTTCTCCTTCGAAGGTTTGTTATGCGTGTAAATCGCAATGGATCGAAACGTGGGTTTCTTTTTCCGTGGATTCATCGTTCGCATTATTCACGAAACTATATTTTTTACAAATCAAAAATCGCCTGCCCTACGCGCACAATATCAATTCCTTCCTCTAATGCGATTTCAAAGTCCCTCGATGTTCCCGCTGATATCTTTCCCTCAGGGATATGTTTATCACGGAGTCGTTTGAGTCCGATAAATTCTGCTCGTTTTGATTCGATTGAAAACCCTCCCGCGCCCATGGCAGAAATTCCCAAAACCGTAATCTTTTTAAACGCTTTGAGTATCTCCAAAAAAGCGGGTAAATCCTCAGGTAAGATTCCTGATTTCTGCAATTCTCGAGAAATATTTACTTGGACAAAGACATCCATTTTTCCGATCTTGTTTATTTTTTTAGCGTGTTTCTCGTTACATAAAGAATGTACGACTGAGCAGTGTTTCACAATGCTCGCAACATTTCTTGATTGAATATTCCCAATGAAATGTACATATTTTTTAGGAATGTTTTTCGCTCCAATATCTCCAATTCGATTTTCTCCGAGCGCAAGAAAGGAAAGTTGCTTCTTTAATTGAGGAAGTACTTCCTTCGTTTGAAGTGCGTCAAAATACTTCGTAACGACCACCACTTGTGAATGGGCGGATTCGATTTTTTCGAAGATTTCAGGTACGATTTTCATCGAGCTAAATAGTATCACAAATGAAAAAAATTCTCTTCTTCGGAACACCTGACATCGCCATCCCCTCTCTTGAAACCTTAGAGAAACAAGAGAATGTTGAAATAATGGCTGTGTGTGTGTTCCCTGATCGCAAGGTCGGACGCAAACAAATACTTACTCCTTGCCCAGTAAAAATTTCAGCAGAAGAACTTAATCTGCCCATAGAAGAAATCGGAAGTAAAGATGATTTGGTAAACGTGACAAAGAAATATAATTTTGATCTCGGAATCGTGATTGCTTTTGGAATGATCTTTCCAGGAGAAATGTTGGAATCGGGGAAATTTGTAAATGTACACTTCTCTCTTCTTCCAAAATACAGAGGCGCATCCCCTGTGCAGTCTGCGATTTTGAACAATGATGAAGTATCGGGAATCACCTTTCAACAAATGGTGAAGGCACTGGATGCGGGAGACATTCTCTTGCAAGAGGAATATCCCATTGAAGGCAAGTCTACATCTGCAGTCTTTCAAGCCTTTGCAGAATTTACGGCAGAACTCTTTCCTGATTTTTTAGAAGCAGCGCCAACGCCTACTCCTCAAAACAATGACGAAGCGACGTTTTGTACGAAGTTTGAAAAATCCGATGGAGAGATTTTTCCAGACAAAGAAACGGCTCAAACGATATACCAAAAATTCCTCGCCTTTGATTTGTTTCCTGGTATTTATATTGCCACTGAGAGAGGAAACGTAAAGCTCACTGAAGTCACTCTCTTCCCTTCAGAGCACTCGTATGAGTTAGAGTGCGACAAACATACTCTTCTCTATATCGACGAAGCACAGGTACCCGGAAAAACGCCACTGCCTGTTCAAGAAATATTGCGTGGATGTTTGAATTTGTTTGAGTGAGATATTAAAAAAATATAAATCCTTGGACTTGTGTTTTTCTATAAAAAATACACTCTTTTGTCATTCCGACCAACGCGGAGGAATCCCTTCCAATGCTCCAGCGACAGTATTACGTTTACATAATGGCAAGTAACAGTGGAACATTATATGTTGGTGTGACGAATAATATTATTCGTCGAGTAATGGAACACAAATCAGGAGAAATAGCGGGCTTCTCTAAAAAATATAACTGTAAAAAGTTGGTGTATTACGAATGGGGAGAAGATGTGAGTGGGGCAATAGATCGAGAGAAACAAATAAAACGATGGACGAGAAAAAAGAAAGAATTTCTTATTCGGGATATGAATCCTGTTTGGAAGGATTTAACCGAAGAACTTCTAGACTAAGGGATCCCTCCGCTACGGTCGGGATGACAAGGGGGTTTTTGATTGAAAAAGGGATCCCTCGACTACGCTCGGGATGCCCCCTCTGGGGTCACTTTGTTTCAGCAAAATTAAAGATTCTCCCATTTGTTTTCTCTGCGAAGAGGAATGGGAAGAGAAACAAAATCCCTTGTTCGGTGGATGCGAGATCAGGTAAAAGCAATAAAAATACAATCGTGAGAACCGAAGGAAGAAGCATCTTTTTTTCCGAAAGCAGGAATGGCAAGAAAACCAATCCGACAAGAAGTGCGAGCCCAATGATTCCTTTCTCAAAAAGCGTCAGTAACAGTCCACTCGGCGTGATGTGCAACGCTTCTGGAATGAGAACCATGTTTGCGAAGTGTTGTGAGGCGAGGAGGAATTGCCCTTCTCCTACTCCGAAGATTATTTGTTTAAATTCCGTAAGAAATGACGGAAGCCATAGATTAGATATCGATAACGTGAAATGCTGTGTGAAGAGTCCCCATACAAAGAGTCCGAATAAAAAGGCCAATGTAATGAGAATGTCTCGCCGTTGTTTTCCTTTGCTGACGGCTTGGAGCCAGAGCTTTGCTCCGAAGATAAGCAGAATCGCGAAAATTGTCAGTGCTAAGTGTCCGCTTGCGAAAATAATCCAACTGTAAAAAAGGAGTACCAATGTTCGTCCAAAGAATGATTGTTCTTTGAGGGCGAATACGATTCCCCATATACTTGCCATTGCGAGCAGTGTTTGAGAAACATCAAGTCGAGGCAACAGAAGTGATGCCAAGAATCCAATCAAAACACTCGCAAAAAATATCCATCGTTTCCATTTCCCTTCAATAAAAAACGTCTGTCCTGTTCCCATCGCCAAGAACCCTGTCGTCCAGAGAATCAGGAAGAGCATGGAGGTCTCCGGCTGGAAAGAAAAAACCGATGAGAGCGCTCCGTATCCCAAGAATCCGAGGATATACAGAATTGTTCGGGGAGATAGCACCCGCTCTTTTTTCGCAATATATTGTCCAAAGAATACGAGGAAAATTCCAATCCCTGATATTGGAAAGACTACTTCAAGTGCTGGTTGGAACATTCCCAAAAAGTAGGGATCCCCTCCCAAGACGAATCCCAATGGAATCCAAAATGTCAGGAGAAAAAGAATGAGTCCGATACGCTCAGACCACAAACCAATTTGTGCAAGTCGATGATGCTGGATTCCAAAATCAATATTCATTGTGAGAGAGTTTGAAGGAGTGTTTGGTTTCGTTGTATTTTATTGGTAAGGGCCTCATCGGTCTGAAGAAGTCCTTCGCCGGGAGTCGCTTTGTTATCATGAATACGACCAATAAGCGTATGAAAAGCTTCAAGCACTTCCGTTCTTGGTAATGGGAAAAGATGGGCCTTTGCTACTTTCGCCTGCCGAACAAAAATGTCTGTATTCGCTCCTGACTCTTCTTGTACCAACAATTGCTGATGAGCTGACGGAACACCGGTCGACGTAAAAAATCCATGTAAATTTTCTGTTTGGAGTGCAAATTTCAAGAACTGCCATGAGAGATGTGGATTTCTGCTTGAAGCCACAACAGCAAGTCCACTGACGGATGCCATAACTTCACGAGAAACGCCATCTTTAATGGCTTCAAACTGTGGTAAGAATCCTACTTGTAGGTTGTTCTGCGGGATTGTGTCACTCATTTTTTCAAAAAGTGATTCGATATATTTTAAATCCCGAGCGGTTGCAAAGACCATCGATACGTCCCCTTTTACGAATGCTTCAAAGTCTTTATCTTTTGATTCCGAGTCTGCTAAAAGCTCGTTCCATGAATGATAGGAGACACTTTCTTTTGCGAATCCGAGGAAGAACTTCAATGACTGCAAAGCGAAATCAACTCTCTCGCCTGTGGCAGTAACCCCTTTGTTTTCTGCAAATATCGCTTCTGTTCCATCGGGAGAAAAGAGTTCTCCTACAAGTTGTACAAAAAGATTGAGGCAAGTCTCTGTTCCTCGAATAATGTTATCCCCTCTTCCCATTGCAACACCAGCCCGTGCGAACCGTTGAAATGATTTATTTCTTATATTTAAAGCCTCTACTTGATCACGAAACTCTTCCCATGTTTCGCCAAGTTCTGTTCCTTCATCAAACACCTCTGCAAAATGTCCGGCGTTGTAAATAACTGCCAATGTATCGACTGCTATGGGAACACCCCAAATGTCCTGCTCTTTTATAAGTGTCTCTACGCTCGATGGAACAAAAAACTGTTGAAATTTCTCAGGTGTCAGTGATTCATCATTCTGAAGTGGAATTAATTTCCCATTATTATGAGCAATCCAGTCCGTATTTGTGAAAATAATATCGGGACCCTTTGCTTCTGCTAAATTATTAAGAAGTGTGCTTTGCAGCTCTTTCTCGTTTTCGAATTGTACAACGGTAACCTTTAAACTAGAAGATCCGAATACTGAGGCAAATTCTCGTCCCAATGCTTCCCAAAAATCACCATTCTCAGAAACCCATACTTTTAAGTTTCCAGAAATCGTGGGAATTGGTGGTTCTTTTTCTTCACATCCAGTGAGAACGAAGAGTGATAGAATAAGGACTAGCGCGATTTTTTTCATGTTTGTGTTTCTGTTTCTTTTCATGCTCCATCGTACAAAAGACGAGTCAAAGAGTCAAAGAGTTAAAAAGCCCCCTCAAGACAAGCAAAAATCGTTTGACAAAAGGAAAAAATTGACCACAATTCCGCCAGTAGTTTTTGTGTCATGAAAAACTTTTTTACAAACAAAATCGCTGAACTTAACAACGTTACTTGGCCAACCAAGCAACAAGCAGTTCATTCAATGATTACCGTGATCGCTATCATGCTTTTGGTAGGAATATTTCTCGGTGTCGTAGATTACCTTTTTAATGAGGGTATTCTTCTTCTTCTCAATTTCTAAGTATGACCAAACAAGATCCTTCACTCGGTCGCAACTGGTATGTAATTCACACATATTCTGGATATGAAGATGCTGTGAAGAAGGCGCTCGAACAACGAACTGAATCTATGGGAATGCAAGAATATGTATTTGAAATTGTGGTACCAAAGGAAAAAGTGGTTGTCATGAAATCTGGAAAACAAGAAGTCGTAGAAAAGAATCTTTTCCCAGGATACGTTCTTGTGGACATGATCGTGACCGACGCGTCATGGTTTATGGTTCGAAATACACCAAATGTAACTGGATTTGTAGGCTCTGGAAATATTCCAGTACCGGTGCTTCCTGAAGAGTTCGGTGTTATCAAACGACGAATGGGGGCTTCCGAACCAACAACTGAAATTAAGATGAACGTTGGAGATTTGGTCACTATTAAAGAAGGACCGTTCTCAAATTACGAAGGTTTGGTCTCTGAAGTAAACAAAGCAAAAGGGAAAGTAACTGTTATGGTTACGATCTTCGATCGAGAAACTCCAGTTGAGCTTGACTTCAATCAAGTTATAAAGAAAATCTAGCCCCGAATTTAATTCACCTTTAAAAATGCCTCCAAAAAAACCATACGTATCAAAATTTAAAATCCAATTGAAAGCAGGATCAGCTACTCCAGCACCTCCAGTGGGACCAGTGCTTGGACAACACGGAATTAATATTCAAGCGTTTTGTTCTGAATTTAATGACAAAACAGCAGACCAAAAAGCAGAACAACTCACAATTCCTGTGATTTGTTACGTGTTTGAAGACAAAAGCTTCGAACTTGAATACAAAACTCCACCCGCTTCAGTATTGATTAAGAAAGAACTTGGTATTGCAAAAGGTTCCGGAAAACCAAATACAGAGAAAATTGGAACGATTAGCCGAAAACAACTTGAAAACGTTGCAACCATTAAGATGAAAGATTTGAATGCAAACGACATGGACGCAGCTGTAAAGATTATCGCTGGAACAGCGAAACGAATGGGACTTGATCCCGAGATTTAAAAAGCCACCTTATTGTGGGAGCCAGTTTTTCATTCTGGCGACTTTCTACCACTAACCCCTTAAAAATGAGCAAGTCAAAAAGTATCCGTAACGCGTACGATAAAATCGATCGCGAAAAACAGTATTCATTACCGGAAGCCCTTAAGCTTATGGTCTCTCTTTCAACTGTAAAGTTTGATCCTACAGCAGAAGTGCATTTTTCTTTGGGAATCGACCCAAAACACGCAGATCAACAAGTTCGTTCAACTGTCTCTCTTCCTCACGGAACAGGGAAAAAGGTTCGTGTAGCGGTGTTCTGTGAAGATGACAAGATTAAAGAGGCAAAGGCAGCTGGAGCTACTGAAGCAGGAGCTGAAGATCTTATTGAGAAAGTTTCAAAAGGATGGACTGATTTCGATGTTGCGGTTGCAACACCTGAGCTCATGAAGTCTCTTGCGAAAATCGCTCGTATACTTGGTCCCCGAGGACTTATGCCAAATCCAAAAGCAGGAACGGTAACAAACGATGTTGAGAAAGTTGTAAAAGAACTCTCAGCGGGACGAATCGAATTCAGAAACGACAAAAACGCAATCGTTCATTCACTCTTTGGGAAGCTTAGCTTTGGAGAAAAGAAGCTTGAAGAGAACCTCATAACGGTTATCAAAGCGATAAAAGATGTCAAACCTGCAGGACTAAAAAAAGATTATTTGAAGAATGTAACCATTAATTCTACAATGGGAGCTGGAATCAAAATTAATCCTGAAGTCTAATGGTTGAAGGCCGAATGTATGGCGATGGTTTCTACTTTTCCCCTTATTCTATAATTCTTCTTGGACTCCTCTTTCTTCTCTTTATTTTTATAATTTATAAAATGGTAGATACAAAATTTCGGCTTCGTGATTTCGTTAATGTTGGTGGTATGATTATTGGTATTGCTCTCACCGCTATTGGAGCCATCTTTGTTCTCAACTCCGCTTTAAAAGTATACGTCTTTGGGTTTGATACCCCTCCCTACTTCTCCGCTACTGAACAGTGTCAATACGATCACCAAGCAAAACCAATGAATCGAGAGGATGGTCCTGTAAAACTTGAAGGAGAAGAATACGACAAATGTGTTGTAGAAAAAACAGCGAGTGAAAGCGCACGATATATTCGTCAAAGAGAAGAAAATATGATTGACGGACTCGCGATGCTGCTTGTAGGAATCCCTTTCTGGTTGATGTTTGGAGTGCGACGGAAGAAGAAACAGTAGGGGGAAATAATTCTCCCCCTCGCAGGGGGAGTTAGAGGGGGTATAAACAACTCCCTCTTTTTTTAAACAACCCCCCACAGTCCCCCCTGCAAGGAGGGAAAAGAGGAGTTTCAATCTCTTTACAGGTGCTTCTGCACCATTGCGAGAAGGGCTTCTTTGCTTTGAAGTCCACTT
>CAZVBV010000007.1:11616-21415 GCA_964625805.1 uncultured Candidatus Peribacteria bacterium
TTACAGGTGCTTCTGCACCATTGCGAGAAGGGCTTCTTTGCTTTGAAGTCCACTTGTTTCTTCAACCACTTTCCCCTCCTTGAATACTTTCAATGTTGGGATAGACATCACACCGTACTTCGCTGAAGATTCTGGTGCTTGATCAACATCAACTTTTACTACTTTAGAACCGGACGGCATTTCTCCTGACAATTCCTCAAGAATTGGCATAAGTGCTTGGCATGGACCACACCATTCAGCGAAGAAATCTACGAGGACAACATCTTTGCTGTCGAGAACTTCTGCTTGAAAATCGGAATCGGTAACCATTTGAGCCATGTTTTTTTATTAAGTGCCCGAATGCTACTGATTCACTTTTGACCTTGCAAGAAAAAAAATACCCGATGGCTTGTATAAGCGATTTCTACTCCCTTTTCTTTAAGCCAAAATTTGTTTTTCTTCCAACATATTCAAAAAATTCAAACATTCTCGTGCTTGATTTGAGTGTGGATTCATATCAATAACTTTTTGAAATGATTCTCGTGCTTGTGTAAAATCTTTATTGTTCATATAACAAATGCCTAAATCACAAAGGATATTCGGATCTGAAGGTCGGAGTGATTCTGATCGTTCAAGAATCGCTAGCCCCTTCTGTCCCCTATTTTCATTATAAAGAGACCAACCAAGACATCTGAGAATCTCTGGATGATTAGGGGCAATATCATTCGCTTGTTCGAGTTCTTCAACAGATCGATTCCACTTCTCTTGTAATGAGTACAAGAATCCTCTCAAGTATCGAGCATTAGAAGCTTTTGGATCAATCTTAATAGCTTGGTCGAGTGCTTTCTCTGCTTTGTCTAATTGTCTGAGCGAAATATAATTATCTCCCAATTCTTCATACGCTTGCACGCAATTATGATCGTCAATTAACACACTATGAAGCACGCTAATAGCTTTCGCACTGTTTCCACTTGTTTTGAGTTCAGTCGCTTGTTTCAGAAGTTCGGAGATGTGTAATTCTTGATCCATCTCCTAATTATACCACAAATAACGCCGAAAATCAAGTGATAGACTTATACTATCTATAACAATCCCCCGTCATCCTCGCTTGGCGAGGATCCGAACAGGTCGCTCTCGAGTTTGTCATTTTGACCGAAGCGGAGAAATCCCTTCGAATCGTACAGGCGAAAGGGATCCCTCCACGTTGGTCGGGATGACAAGGAAATATTGCACTTCTAAATATTCCCAGGCAATGACGATGTTTTATGAAATCTTTATAATCTTAAAATCACTCTGACTCCAAGAACTCTTTCAAGGCCTTCTTCACCAATCCGTTCTCCTTCTTAAGCGCATAATGCATAGTAGCTTTGAGAAACCCAATCTTATCTCCGGTATCAAATCGCTTTCCCTCTAGTATTTGCCCTCTCACGTCCCCTCCTTGGACGATATAATCCCGAATGGCATTAGATAACCGCATCTCCCCTCCCGCGTCTGGCATCGTCGTTCTGAGCGTTTTGAGAAGTGGTGGAGTAAGGATAAACTTCCCAACAACTCCGAGATCCGATAGCGCCTCTTCTGGATTTGGTTTTTCAACTAAATTCGTAATCTTTTTATCATTATCCAGTTCAACAATTCCATATTTACCGGATTGTGATTTATCGATCTTTTCAAGAAGGACAACCGGATCTTTCGTTTCCCCATACACTTCAAGAATCTGCTGAACCGCATTCTTCCCTCCCTCGTTATCGACGATATCATCTCCAAAGAGGACGACGACACTTTCTCCTTTATCAATAAAATCGTCTGCACACAAAATAGCATGTCCATCTCCTAACGGCTCTTCTTGTCGAACGTAAGAGAAATGTGCGAGTTTAGAAATATTACGAACGGTTTCCAGTTCGGCAATTTTTCCGCGTTGCGCAAGAATAAGTTCGAGTTCTTTATTCGGTGCAAAATGATCTTCGATTGAATGCTTACTCCCTCCAATCACAACAATGAATTCTTCGATCCCTGCCTTCACGGCTTCTTCTACGATGAACTGAATCGATGGAGTATCAAAAATAGGCAACATCTCCTTCGGCTGTGCTTTCGTCGCTGGGAGAAAGCGGACACCGAGTCCAGCTACGGGAAGAATTGCTTTTCTAATTTTCATTTTTTTCGAGGAGATTTTCGTGGATTACTGAATAAAGTCAACCGTCTCATACTCTTTTTATTGTCGCGTTACGTGCATGTTTGCATCCTCTCCGAGAAGAATTACAAACTCACCCACAACAGCGTCTTTGAGACCAAGGATTTCAAATACAACCGGATCGTTTTCATTCTTTGCTCGCTTCAATTGAAGATCAAGAGAACCATAGAAATCCCCTCTCTTATCAATCAATGCTAATGGAGATGCGTTGGAAGAAATGAGAACATTCCCCTCTCGTGTTTCTTCAAAAATAATAGTATCTTTCATATTTCTATCGAGAACATGAACTGAAGATTCCGCTGAGAATGTAAGAGTGTCTTCCTCAAGCACGACGTTCTCTTTTCCTGGAATTTCAAAGGCAATAGAAGTTATCGTAGTCTCCTGTTCATCGCGAAGAATAATACTTGTCGGACGGGTTTGTGTTGCTCCTTTTACCACAATGTCAAACATATCATTGATAAGAATTGGACGTCCGTTTTCCAAAATTTCAAAGGCTTCTTTCTGTGAAAAGTCTTGTATTTCAATACCGCCGGATGTTCCCATACTCGTCATAGCAAAATCCCCGCCTCTATCAGTAGAAATCGATTCTGTTCGAATTGGTTCCCATTCTCCACTTCGATTTCGTTCGATAAAAATAGGAATCCCTTCTACACTATCACGAACACTTCCTGAAATACTTCCCCCTCGCATAGTCGCTTCTTTTATTTGTGGTTTGGATGAAGTGATGGTAATCGTGATTGTTTCTTGAGCATGATTCCCCTCTTCATCTTCCACATGCAAAATAACAGAAGATGTTCCTTCTGATTCATACGGAGGCAAAGACACCTTGAGTACCTCACGAGGAGTCACCGACTCATTGGTTGGAAAATCTTTATCATTTGTCGCATCCCCATCTTTATCCGTATCAAAGGCTGGATAAAGATCCCACCATACACTTGTAATCTCACTATCAGTATCTCGTGTTCGAGAGGCGTCTATGCTCACAGGGGTAAATACTTTCCCTCGCACCGTTGTCCCTCCCGTAACAAAAATATCTGGAGGCGTGATATCAGATGCCCCTTGTGGATCATGGAGATATTTCGTAAAGAAGAAGCTCTCACCTTCCTTTGTAAACCCTTGGAAGGCCCCGTATTGATTCTTTTTTTTCAAAAGCTCAAATGCACGGATCAGTTCATCTTCTGTTTCAAAAATACGCAGTGTGTATTTCTCGTTTTCATGCACCGTTATCTTTGTTCCATCAAAATATTTCAATTTGATTCGATCATTATTTCCAAGCTCTATTCGTGAACCAGATGGAAGATATGTATTCTCTCGCGGGTTCACTCGTTGAATTTCTGTCATAGCCACTCTGTCCACATCTCCTCGTGTCAGACACACGGCTCCATATTCAACAATGGTTTCCTCCCCTTTTCGAAGCACCTTTTCTTCGATTTGCTCGGGCATTCCAGGGAGCGGTGGCACTCGAATTTCAAATCGAGAATAGTTACCAATCCCAACCAAAAGGGATTCTGTTGCGAAAAATGGTTTCTCAATACTACTATCATCACAATCTTTTTGTTTAAATCGTTGTATTTTTTCAGAAGGAGAAGCATACAAAATTGGGGCTCCTTTTATATCTTCAATTTTACTCGACATCGGTCGAATCTCGTATTGGCTTGGTTTTGGACGGACGAGAAAGGCATTTCGTTCCCATTGTTTTGAGATTCTATCAGATGGATCTTCTGCCATTTCAAATACAAAATCTGGACGATCACTGACCACCCATTCAAAGTAAGACGTTCCATTAAATATTTGTTTAAATTCAAACGTGGTTCCTGTTGTTTCTATCGCATCAACAACTTCTTTCGCTGGTGCAAATTTCTCTCGAAACATTTCGAAATTCCACCGAGTAAGTTTTCCAAATCGATCTTCGTAATCCCCTCCATGCTTCTGTTCGTATTTTTTCTCAAGATCATCAGCGTCAACCGTTGGTACCACTCGATACTTCAAGTAGAGCTCATCACCAATTGCATATAGAATTTCATCATTGTAATCATTTCCCATGTCAGCAAAGGTGTGGGCTGTTATTTGATCTCCTGGGAAATCGGTAATACTTTCTGCTGTTTCAGTAACAGGATCAAAGTAGTAAACCATTGGAGGTCTCTGAAAATCATTATTTTGATCCTCCTGAAATGCGGCAACATCAAAATCTGCTGGAAGTTCCGTTGGAATAGAACCGACATCAACCACAGAGGTCAACCAACTATTCATTCCCTTTGAGGCTATTGTTGAGAAGACATTTGTCTTTGGTGGAGTAAATGCTGTTTTTAGCATCTGCGTAGATGAGGCGAGTGCTTTTTTAAATCCTTCTGCAAATGTCGGTTGCGGTGTATGATTTTTTTCAAAGTAACTCTGTTCTACATTGGCAACAATATTGTATCTCAATTCATTCCCTGCGAGTGTTTTTGGTACAAAAGCTGTTCCTTCTCCCCCACCTGCTTTACAAGGTTCTACTTCTAGAGACCCTTTGAGTACGTCACTCAATGAATTAATAATACACTGATCAAGTTCTGCAGCGATTTTTACGGACTCATTAATAACTTCGAACACCACTGTTGGTAATGAAAGATGTGCTTCGAGTGTAATTTCAATATCTTCAATTTCTGGGAGTTGTGGGAGATTCAGAGAAAAGGAAGGGAGTGTAAAGTCGATACCAAAAAGGAGTGCTCGATTCGTAAGTTGTTGAACATGTCCTGCCAAATACCATTCCGGGACCGGAATATATGCCTGTACGATCAAACAAAATAGATCTAACAATTTCTGTAATATATCCACAATCGGTTGAAGCGGTATAAATATGTTTGGCACTCCTGGTGGATCAAGAAGTACGGGAAGTACGGGAAGTGGTAATTCTGGAATTGGAATATTAATACTAATATCTGGCATCTTTGGCAAAACTGGTATCACTGGTAATGCCGGAATATCAATAACTTGCCATGCAATTGTTGGGATATTAATATCGGGAGGCGATGGTAAATTCGGATATGCCATTTCAACTGGCTGAAGTTCTATTTCCGGAACGGGCAATTCAACTGTGAAATCAATCCGCGAGAAATCGAGGAGTATATCTGGTATCCGAGGCGCTGGGATCACTGGTATTTTAAGTGCTCCCAATAAGAGATTAATCAAAAACGTGGTACTTGATCCGCGTTCGACTGAGCAGGTTGGACAATTAAGCGTGAAGCCCCCAAACGCTCCAAAAATATCATCAAAAGATTCCCAGAATTCCTTGAGGGCTTTTATAAATTCTTTCCATTTGGCAATCGCTTTTTTATTCGCATCAAGCCATTCGCTTACATACGTTTCAATTTCATCACCATATTTTTTAAATTGCTCTCCGAGTTTTGTAATAGTTCCATTCACATCAAAAAGTTCTTTGAGAACCTTTGGTACTTCTTTATAAGACTTAATTGCTTCCCAGTTTTTCGCAATTGCTTGTTCATTTTGCTCTACAGAGCTAATAAGTCCCTCGATAGACGCTATGTTTTCTAAAAGTGTTCCGCATTGCTCTTTTCTCTCTTCTTTATCAAGTCCTATACAAGATTCATCATAAATCCTCTGTATTATTTCTTTGTTTTTTGCATATTTTTTGGGAGCATCTTTCCATGCTTGCCATTGGGTGTGATACTTCACAAGTTCTGGGTTGTCACCATTTTCATCTGCCTTTGGAAAGACGGGATACGGAAAGGTATGGAGTTCTGGTTTGATCGTAATCCACGATTTCTCATCGAGCTTTTTCCATAGTTTTCGACCGAGCACCTTTGTATTCTCCGCGAACAAGGGGTCTTCTGTTTCAACCTTTTCTTTAATAAGACTTTTCCATGTTTTTGGCAATTTTGGAGTCCAGAGTTTTGGCGTTGGAAGTTTAATGTTATTCCATTCATCTTTTTGTCGATCGAGCCAGTCACTGATGATCTCTGTTGGATGAATTGCAATGTTTGAGGGGAAGTCAAATTTTGGTTTAAAAGCCGCAGGGTTATAATCCTTAACGATATCACGAACTGAATCATCTGCTTCTCCGGCTTCACTCCCGTCAGAACTACATAATCCCAATAATTCTAAGAGAGGAGGGATAATCACTACACAGTTTCCAATTGGGAATTGAGTCGTCATCCCAAATGCGTATGGACCTCCACAGAACCCAAGAGCAATTTTTGCTGTTGTTGTTGGCATGAGGTAGAGCCGAAATACCGATCCGACCCCTCCGTAAGGAGTCCACGGAAGAACATACGGAGGTGTTGGGATTATTGATAATAATGGAGTAGGTGTTGGAAATGGTGGAAGTGGTATCGAAAAAGGAGCCACATAAAGTGATTGGCTTCCTGGTGCAAATGGAGGAATGATAAGTGACGGAAGTGGTAATCCACACCCTCCACCACATTCCAATGACAGTATGAAAGCCTTTAACGCTGTCTCCCCAAATGTATCATGCGTATCTGGTCTTCCGTTATTATCATTATCTCCTTTATATTTATTCGCTAGTGTTTCATTCGTAGGCGTCGGTTGTTGCGACGGCATTGTTACATCCATGATCGTTTTTGAATGCTTAAAAGCTGTGTTGTCATTATTTTGAGGATGTGACGTGTACTTAATTATTTTTTTCTCTCCATCTTCTTCCCATCCAATCAAAATATCATCAATGGTGTCGTTGCTCTTAAAATCAAGAACTTGAAACTCAAGTGGTCCCACATCTTCTACTGTTAGATCCCATGTGAGTTCGATTTCCTCTCCTGAAGGAAGTGTTTGGGTCCAATATCCCCACAACTCTATGTCATCTGGAATATCTTCTCGATATTGAACTTCTTCACCGCAGTCTGTACAAGAGAAAGAATCTTTTTCGAAAGTCATTCCCCCTATTTTTGGAATGAGAAATTCAAAGGATTCAAGTTTTGCATGAGGCGTAAACGAAAACCCAGCATGAACAATATCTCCCAATTGCAATTGGGGATTTTCAGCTGGTTCAAGCGTCCATTTTCCATCCACTTTCATTTGGAATGGTATTTCTAAAAATGTTTTTTTGAACGCTCCCCCTGAGTCTCCAAGAACTTGTTCTGCTATTGCTGCTAATTGCTCGTCCATTGTTCCCTCTGATGCCGATGTCATTCCGTTGAGTGTATCCTCTGATACAGGAACGCCTCCAAAATTAAAATGCATCCCTCCTTCTCCGAGATTTCTCTCAAAAGCATTTTTAGGAAGCATGTCATCGCTTCCTTCAATACGAATAGCAGCTTCTGGTGTTTGATCCGTTATATCGTCTTTTATGCCTTTATATGAGATAAATACTTTCTCAAGGTTTGGAAATGTATCTGTTTCTATATATTTCCGACGATTCCAATCTTGTTCATTTGCGGCAATGTATATTTCTTCAACCTCCTCAAGTGATGGAGCAAAACTTTCAATGGCTTCTGCAGGACCATACACTCCGACATCTTGTGTTCCTGGGGCAAACCAGAGTGTCTTTTCTGTATCAGAGAAAATAAGATCATTTTTATAGTCATCATCATTAATATTCCCTTCAAATATTTCATTAATAACACCATCAAACTCATGAATTGTTACGTCTGCTCGCGCAAAAGTTCCATTCGTATTTTTATGCAATATAAGCACGCCTTTGTCATTTAGTTGGATAATATCGGAAAAATTGTCATGATCGTTATCAACTACAAATACCTTTTGTACGCCATCTTCAAAACGGAGAATCGGTCCCGTGTCTCGGAAATTATCGATCTCACTATTTTCTTGATAGAGCGCAAAAAGTCTCTTCCCTACCCGGTTAAGAATATCTGGAACATCATCCGCATTGAGATCCGCCACAATAATCTGTTCAATCGTTCCGAGTGGACTTTTCCAAATCGGTTTCCCAACATCTGAAGTAATGCCAAGTTCAGAACGATCATTTTCGGAGGAGAGACTTGTCGTTGGATCTCCGAGCAACACAAATGCATCACTTGAGTTCCATTGCACCGACTCTCCTACAATATTTCCAGCTGCAAATCGAGAGGCCGGTTTCCAAGAGTTTGTCCATATAATCTCTTCATCGTCCTGTACATTTTCTGCTGACAGGTAGGGAGCTCCTAGTTTTTTGGATGCGGATTCTTTTTCATTGGAATTAACAAAAGCCAGTCCCCGTTCATCGTTTGTTGTCTTTCCCGTAAAGGCTTCTTGCAAGTGAATATCCGACACTTCTTGATGAACAAATATTCCCTCTGCATCCTTCTGAATCTGGTCTTCCCATTCAAAAGGAATAATAGTTTCAATTGGAGGAACAACCACGAGTCTTCCTATTTGTTGATCTCCTTGTTGGACATTCCATTCAAGAAAAGATCCTTCTTGAGCAACGAATTCGAATCCTCCCTGAACGACTTCAATCCCGCCTTGTAATGTCATTGTAAATACAGGCTCTTGATCAAAGAAAATCGTATTCCCCTTTCTTTTAAGAGATTCTATGCGCTCTTCCTCTGGAAGGAAGTACATTCCCGGAGCCGTTCCTTTTTCTCGTTTCACAAAGAATTCTGGCTCATCTTCAAATCGAACATGAAGTTGTGCAATCGATCGAGCACTGTCTTTTATTTCTACAGTAAAGTAATCATCTGTACGCACTTCTGATTTTAATGGCAACGATATAGCTCCCGTTGGAGAAATGTGTCCCAATTTTTTCTTTGGATTTGGCGGCGCAATCAATGTTCCTACTGCTTGTGATTTTCCAGAGAAAAGGAACCTATTTCCAATTGCCTTCCCTGCCAACATATCCCCTCCATCAAATCCCAAAAGAAGTGTGAAGCGAGACTTCGGTGTTAAGTCCTCAATTTCATCGGCCGTTAAGTAGTCCGTAACTACAAACTCAACCGTGTCTGGCACTAAGTCCTGTGACTCAATACTCATGAGCACTTTTCCCGTACTTCCTGATCCTGGTGTCATTTCTACTGTCGCTTGTCCTTTTTTTATTGGAATAGACCATCCATTTTCTGTTTGGAGGAGACTCGTGTCCGGAGAGGTTCCGGCAGCTCTTGATGCAGCTGCATCATCCTCTATAACACGTTGAATACCTCCAGATGTATCGATAACCCCCATCTCGATCAACACTTCTCTGTCTGTCGAGAGAAGAAGATCTGGTTCATTAGGAAGGAGGTATGCTTTCTCCCGAAACGTTGTATCAATATTTCCAAATCTATCGACAACGCTGATATCAAGATTTATTTCTGCATTTGGATCATCCACATCCATTGTTTCTGCATCAATCGAAGTTAGTATTTTTGCAGCCTCATCAGGATCTACAATGAAAACTTCTTCACTTGTTTCAAATCCCGGACTTGAAAAAGAAAGATTCACTTCTCCTGCTTTTGTTCCCGCAAAAAACTTAAACTCACCCAATCCATCTTCCATATTAATAGTACTGAGGAATTGTCCCATTCCTTCTGGTTCTCCTAAAACATTCACAACCATGTTTCGTTCAATTTGTTCACCCTCTCCGGTCTCAGCCACAACGAGTACGCGAATCGGATCCTCCGATCCTGCCGTTACACTTCCTTCAGATGTTTCAATGGTAAATACTACTTCGTTGGGAATGTTGAAAATTTTTGATTGCGTTATCTC
>CAZVBV010000008.1:0-20806 GCA_964625805.1 uncultured Candidatus Peribacteria bacterium
AATCGGGTGAAAGAGGGTGAGTGTTTTTTCTGCATCCTGAATCGTGTAGAGCGGTTGTGCGTCTGGATTTTTGAGTTTTTTCTTCAACCAATCGGCATCTTTCTCTTGGATATATGCCGAGTCGCGGAGCATAATTTCGCACAAATCCTTTGTTCCCCTTGTGCAGTAAATTTTTCCCGTGAATCCCTTCTTTACAAGTACCGGCAATGCCCCGGAGTGATCAATGTGTGCATGAGAAAGCACCACACAGTCCAGTTCTGCCGGATCAAAAGGGAAATGAAGATTTGCTTCAATCGCGTCTCGACGACGACCCTGAAAAAGTCCACAGTCCAGCAGTATTTTCTTTCCGTTGACGTGTAATAAATGTTTCGATCCCGTTACATTTCGCGCCGCACCAAAAAATTCTAGTTTCATATGAATTTGATTATCAACGAACAACGAATAATTATCAATTTTTTTCCTTTCCCCCTCGTGCAAACACAACCGCATCGACGGTTTTGACGCCTGCTTTTTTCAATATCTTCCCAGCAGAATCTAACGTTGATCCACTCGCTACAACGTCATCAACGAGAATTACTCGGGAAGGAACTTTTCCCTCGCTCTTCCAAAAAAACACATTCTGCATGTTTTTTGATCGCGCATTTTTTGATAGTTTTGCTTGCTGACGGGTTCGTTTTACTCGAGAGAGATCACGATTAATCGTCAGTTCAGGGACGAGTTTTTGTAGTTCAATAGTGAGAATGTCCGCTTGATTAAAGCCTCTCCAGAACTTCCGTGTCCAATGAAGTGGAATTGGAACCAGGACTGCATTATGCCAAAAAGCATGCGGAGTATTGTCTACAATTCGTTTTGCCATAAAAGCACCAATTGGCTGAAATCCGCGAAACTTCAGAAACTCCACCATCTTCTTTGCCACTAAATCATAATACGCCGTCGTTGCCTGAACATGATCAAGAGATGAGAAGTGCGCTTCGTTCTTAGGGGCTGGAGGAAGGTTGTCGTGTCGTTTACACAGATACGAACCTTCTTTGCGACAGGCGACACATTTCTCAGGAAACAGTGCAGACAAAAAATCCCGCCCTTCTCTGCGTAGTTCCTCGAAAAAAGAATAGATCATGGTTTATCGACGAAAACTTTGTGGAGCAATGTTTACCCGGTTACAAGAATTGTTTGTCGGATCTTCCCCAAATTCTACCAACCGATTAATAGAACATTTGATTTGGTCGTATGAAATGTAGTCGAGAAGGTTGAGTCCGAAGATTCGTCCCACGATCATGATGAAGGTGAAACTCAGCACCGTGACGATCAATCCTACGATTGAATATCGGATAGTATTTACCGCACTCTTAATCTTCTCATCGTTTCCTCCTGACAAGATAAAGGACACACCTCCTACAAAAATAAAGATTGCAGAGAGCGCTCCCGCAATAATAAAGGCATACACAATAAACATCTGAATGAGCTCGAGAACGGAGAAGTTATTCATGGTTATGAGCGCACCACCAAAATCAGTTGAGTGCAAACCAAGATCAACCGCCTCCACTGGATAAGGGGCAGGAATGCTTGTGGCAGCAGGAATAGCGACTGGGTTTACAGCTTGTAAAGCCCCTTCGTAGTGAACCGGAGGTACGACATAATCATCTCCCATGCGATTATTCTGCCACAGGTTCCAAAACTTTCAAGTTGATTTTAGCGTCAGCTCGAGCACCCATAGCTCGAACAAGAAGTCGGAGAGCGGAGATTGTCTTCCCTCCTTTTCCGATAAGTTTTCCCATATCTTCTTCGTTTACAGAAACCGAAATCAATGTTCCGATAGAATCTTCTGTTTGCTCAGCAACGATATCATCTTTGTGTTGGCAAACTTGTTCGAGAACGTATCGAACAAAATCGAGTGTGCTTGGGTCGCTAGACATGGATAAAAAGTTACGAAATAACGCTGATTACTCAGTCTTTTCTTCCTCTTTCGTTTCTTCAGTAGGTGTTTCTTCTTTTACTTCCTCTTCTTTTTTCTCTTCCTCAGCGGGAGCTTCCTCCTTTTTTTCTTCTTTTACTTCTTCAGCTACAACTTCTTCCTTCACCTCTTCGGCAGGTGCTTCAGTTGCTTCTTCAGCTGGAGTTTCTACTACTTCTTCGACAGGTGCTTCTGTTGCCGCTGGCGCTTCAGTAGGAGCTGGTGTTTTCTTTGGTTTTGTTGGTCGAGCAACAACAAATGCGCCCGCTTCTTTGAAACCATTCTTTGTCAAAATTCGAGCAGCTGTCTGAGACATTTGCGCTCCGTTTCCGATATAGTATTTGATACGATCAGCATCAAATGTGAATTCTCCTTCTCCCTTGTTTACATGAGGAGAGAGGTGTCCAAGTTTTTCAATAATTTTCTTTTGAACGGCACGAGCTTTTTCAGCTACAACGAGGTGGAAGTACGCTTGGTTTTTGCGTCCCACACGAACGAATCGAATCATCAACATATTATTCCTTGTTAGTCAGGTATAAAGCGGAGCGAGTGTAATAAAAAACGATTCCCTGTCAAATTAAATAAACGAGTCTAGAAATACACTCCCTTGTCATTCCGACTGAAACGGAGGAATCCCTTCTTTTATCGATGATGGATATCAATAGAACTGTTCTTTTTGTAATCAAAAAGAACCAAAAACTTTTAGGGACAAGAAAACTCGCTTTTATTGGCATAGCACATTATTACCGAGTCCCGTTGGCGCTCAAACACTTCTCGTCCCCAAACCCCCAGAGGATGGCAATTTTGAGATACCTTTTTATTGCGAATTATTTTTATTTTGTTAATAATCGCCCCCGATGTGTGGCATTTTTGCCGTTTCCGGAGAATCAAAAAGCGCCGGGTCTTTCGTCCTTAAGGGACTCAAGAAACTGGAGTACCGAGGATATGATTCGTGGGGAGTAGCGGTTCGGACACCGGATGGAATTTCTGTAGACAAAGAAGTCGGGAAAATTTCCAATGTTTCTCAAGATTTCCCAGATGGACTCGAAGCCATGGGACATTCTCGATGGGCAACGCACGGAGGCGTAACAAAAGAAAATGCACACCCGCACCAAGTGGGAAAAGTGACCTTGGTACACAATGGAATCTTTGAAAATTATGCAGACTGGAAGAAGAAAATGGAATGGAACTTCGTCTCAGAAACAGACACAGAAGTGATTGCCGCTATGATTGATATGAAAATTACAGCCGCGGGAGCGGTTACAAAAGAGAACATTGAAGGAGCTATTCGATGCACGTGTTCGAGTATCGAAGGACGATTTGGGATTCTTGTGATGGTGGAAGGCGTGGAAGGAATCTTTGCAGCGCGTCGAGGATCACCACTGATTATCGGACGAGGGGAACACGAGACATTTATTGCTTCGGACATTCCTGCGTTCTTGGAAAAAACAAATGTTGTGAATTATCTCGATGACGATGAGATGGTTTATATTCAAGCTGGGAATGCCGAATTTTCCAATCTCCAAACAGGAGACCCAATCGAAAAACGAAACATTGAAGTGTCGTGGAAAGTGGAAGAAGCGGAAAAAGGAGACTGGCCGTACTTTATGATTAAGGAGATTTTTGAACAAAAAGAAACGATCACCAGGGCCATTAATCACGAAGATGGGAAGTTGTTGGAAGCGGCAAAACTGCTTCAAGAAGCCAACGGGGCCTACTTCGTGGCGTGCGGAACCGCGCACAAAGCGGCGATGGCAGCCGAGTATTTCTTTGCAGAAATTCGTGGACGAAAAATCAACGTGGTACCGGCATCCGAGATGCCGAGCTTTGAACGATTTGTAAAAAAGAACACAGCGATAATTGCGGTTTCTCAATCTGGAGAGACGGCGGACGTGCTCGAAATTCTCGAACGAGGACAAAAGCAAGGTGCGAAAATTCTCGCCCTTACCAATGTTGAAAGTTCGTCGATTGCGCGAATGGCAGATGTGCACTTGCCGATTAATGCCGGACCAGAAAAAGCCGTGGCTTCGACAAAAGCCGCAACAGCACAGATGGCACTGCTCTTTTTGCTCGCGCACGCGGACATTGATTCCATAAACATGGGACGAAATATACTCCGCTCAACGGCGGCGAGTATTAACGATATGCTCAATCCTCGATACGAGGAACGAATCCGAAAGGTGGCTGAATCGATCGTCAAAAAAGACAACCTCTTCATCATCGGACGAGGGGCGTTGTTCCCGATGGCACTTGAAGCGGCGATTAAGATTCAGGAAGTTTCTTATATTCACGCGCAAGGGTTTGCGGCGGGTGAGCTCAAACATGGACCGATTGCTCTTATCGAGGAAGGGACACCCTGTCTTGTTCTCGGAGATGATCAAGAGACAATATCAAATGCGACCGAATTAAAAGCTCGAGGGGCCATGATTATTGGTGTTTCATCCGAACGAAAAGATGTCTTCGACCAATGGTTAAAAGTTCCAGACTGCAACGGAGCCCAAGCAATTGCATCAATTATTCCGGTACAAATTCTTGCGTACCACCTCGCAATTCTTCGAGGATTGGATCCAGATATGCCACGGAATTTAGCAAAAAGCGTGACGGTTAAGTAAATGACACCCGAAGAACGAAGTGATTCGTTGGTGGAATTTATCCTCGCGAAGGCGAGGATCTTGTAAGCAAAGAACTTGCATGAGAGTGAGTTTGTCATGGGTTAATTTTTCACAGCTAGATCCCGGACATCCCTTCGGGATTCCGGGATGACAAAGTAGAGAGAGAGGTGTGTTCTAAGACAAAAAAGAAACTGCAACATCGTTGCATTCCTTCATAAATTATTACAAGAAAATCTTTCCCAAAACCCCACAACTTCTTTTTCATCATTTTAATTGACTTCACTATATGTGGGGCGTAGGGTACCCATCCACCCACAATATATTGTGGTTTTAGACAAAAGGCTTGGTTATCGAATTACTGAGCAATATGAAGAAAAAGAGCGGGGTGGAATCGGTATTTTTAATTCTTATTTTTTTTAAACTTTTACAAAACGATGATTTTTAAGGTTCAAAAGCGTACGGGTGAGATTGTAGATTTCAAACCAGAAAAGATTGGGAAAGCGATATTCGCAGCGGCCAAAGAAATTGGGGGAAACGATGAAGTACTGGCTCATAAAATTGCACAAGATGTGATTAAGCTTTTGGATACATTGTTTAAAGATAAAATTCCAACGGTTGAAGAAATTCAAGATACCGTGGAAAAAGTTTTGATTGAAGGGGGACACGCGGTTACCGCAAAGTCCTACATTCTTTACCGAGCAAAACGAGCTCAATCACGAGGAGATAAACAGGTGGTCGTGTCGGTTGAAAACACGATTAAAGAATATTTGAACAAACTCGACTGGCGAGTGAACGCGAATTCTAACCAAGGATATTCTTTGGGAGGAATGATCCTTAACACTTCAGGAAAGGTGACGGCCAACTACTGGCTGTCTCACATTTACCCACAAGCCGTGGGAGATGCCCACCGAAATGGAGATATGCATATTCATGATCTCGACATGTTTAGTGGATACTGTGCCGGATGGAGTTTGCGAGTGTTGCTTGAAGAAGGACTGAACGGAGTGCCAGACAAAACTGAATCCAATCCTCCAAAGCATCTTTCGACAGCCGTGAGTCAAATGGTGAATTTCTTGGGAACATTGCAAAACGAATGGGCAGGGGCGCAAGCTTTCTCCAGTTTCGATACGTACATGGCACCATTCGTGAAGAAATACGAACTCAAAATGGAAAAAGAAGTGAAGGACTACAAGATGATTTTCCCAACAGAAAAAAAGAAGGAAGAGTACATTGCCGAGAAGACATACGATTACGTTTTGCAAAACATGCAGTCGTTTGTTTTCAACTTAAATGTGCCCTCACGATGGGGAACACAAACACCGTTCACCAATATCACACTCGACTGGGTGTGTCCTGAAGACTTGCAATCAAAACGACTCAAGCTTGGAGGAAAATACTTCGACTACACGTTCGGAGAGCTCCAGGGGGAAATGGACATCATCAACAAAGCCTACATCGAAGTGATGACGGCAGGAGATTCCAAAGGACGAGTATTCACGTTCCCAATCCCGACCTACAACATCACAAAAGATTTCGACTGGGACAGTCCAAACACAGAACCACTGTTTGAAATGACAGCGAAATACGGAATGCCGTACTTCCAAAATTTTATTAATTCAGATCTCGATCCTGGGCACGTGCGATCAATGTGTTGCCGACTGCAGCTCGATTTGGACGAACTTCTCAAACGAGGAGGAGGGCTCTTCGGATCAGCGGAAATGACAGGATCAATCGGAGTGGTGACGGTCAGTACTCCGCGAATCGGATTCCAACACAAAGGAGACAAAGACGCTTTCTTGGCACGAGTAGGACACTTGATGGAGCTTGCGAAAATCTCACTCGAACTCAAGCGAAAAGAAGTTCAAACATGGATTGATCGAGGACTTTTCCCCTACACGAAACGTTACTTGGGAACTTTGAACAACCACTTCTCAACTATTGGAATCAATGGATTGAATGAAGCGATTCGGAATTTCACCGACGACAAGCATTCAATTGCCGATGAGTGGGGGCAAGATTTTGCCGAAGAAGTTTTGATTTATATGCGAAATAAATTGGGGGAATTCCAGAACGAAACAGGAAACCTCTACAACCTTGAGGCGACTCCGGCGGAAGGAACGACATACCGATTTGCGAAAGAAGATCAAAAACGATTCAAAGGAATTATCCAAGCGGGATTGCCAGAAGCACCGTACTATTCAAACTCTTCTCAACTTCCCGTTGAGAAAACGGCAGATGCATTTGAAGCGCTTGAACTTCAAGACAGACTCCAAACAAAATATACAGGAGGAACCGTTCTTCATCTCTATATGGGAGAACGAATCTCAAGTCCTGATGCGTGTAAGAATTTAGTCAAAAAAGCACTGACACAATTTCGACTGCCGTACATCACGATAACACCAACCTTCTCGATTTGTCCGAAACATGGATATCTCACAGGAGAACATGACTTTTGTCCAAAGTGTGACAATGAAATCGGATACACCGAAGGAGGCCAAGATGATGCCTTGCGAGATAAACATGATTCTCGTCGACAAAAAACGGTTATAGCAGAAAAGAAACCTTGTAAAACCTGTCCCACAGAAAAGTGTTAGACCCCATTTCTTATTTTTTATTTCATTTACCAAAATGACAGCAACAGCAGCGGCAACGGCTACGGAAGATCTTAAAGACAAACGCACACGATGCGAGGTCTGGACACGAGTGATGGGGTATCACCGACCAACTTCTCACTTCAATATTGGAAAGAAGTCAGAGCACTATTCTCGTCAGCACTTTAGTGAGAAGGCGACAGCGAATTCAGAGTTTTGTGCAAAAAATTAGTATGAACTACCTTCTTTTCACTACAACCAGATGTCCGAAATGTCCTGAATTCAAAGAGTTCGTGGCGGACAATGTTTCGTTTGATGGAGTGATTCTTGATGAGACACTGCCAGATTTTCACGACAAGATTGCGGAATACAACGTAGCGAATGCGCCCACGATTATTATCTTTGAAGATGAAAAAGAAATCTTTAGAGGTTCCGAGGTGTATGAGTTAGAAGATTATTTGAAGACACTTTAAAAGAAAGGGATCCCTCCGCTTCGGTCGGGATGACAAAAGAGGACTGGGTTCCCGCCTTTGCGGGAATAAGGGAAAAACGGGAATGAGAGGGAAAAGAGAGGATGACAGAATAGGAAAAGGAAATAATACAAAACAACATGCTTATTGGAGGAATCCACACACTCACACTTCTCGATTACCCAGGCAAAGTAGCCTGCATCATCTTCACGGCCGGATGTAATTTTCGGTGTGGTTATTGTCATAATGCAGAATTCGTTTTGCCTGAAAAAATCAAAGAACGCATGAATGACATGATTCCCGTGGAAAAGATTTTTAATTTTCTCGACAAGAGGAAAGGAAAACTAGACGGAGTGGTTGTTTCTGGAGGAGAACCGACCATGCATCCAGATCTGATCGATTTTATTCGAAAGATTAAGGAGAAGGGATTTCTCGTAAAGTTAGACACCAATGGGACGAATCCTGTGGTGGTTGAGAAGCTCTTGTCCGAGAAACTGGTCGACTATATCGCTATGGACGTCAAAGCGTCTAAGGAGAAGTATGACGAGCTTACAGGGGTGAAGAATAATTACGCAGCTATCAAACATTCTCGAGAGCTCATTAAAGCTTCGGAGATTGACTACGAATTTCGTACGACGGTAATCAAGGGATTTCATGATGAGGAAGAAATGAAGAAGATTGCTCACTTTTGTCGAGGGGCGAAGATGTATTCAATACAGAATTTTCGTCCTCAAAAAGTTCTCGACAAGGGATATAAACAGTTTACGGGTTTTCCGAAAAAAGAACTTGAAGCGTTCAAGGTGATTGCCGAGGAAAAGATTGAGAAAGTGCAGGTTCTCGATTAGCCGATAAAGCTGGCCAATATACTCGGATCGTAGATCAAGAAGCCTCCCAAAATGAGAAGGAGTATTCCACCTATGAAGTGAGAAACCTGTACGAGCTTTGGAGAGAGAATCTTCAAGCTCATTGTCCAAAGGGCAATCACCAAAACAACAATGTCGTCCAAGATATAGGCGAGATCATAGAGTGAAATCGCCATCAGTTGTTTGCCGAGTCCCATATCCATAGATACCAATGTTGCCGTGAAAGCTGTCGGAATAGCGAAGCTGCAAAGGAGTTCAATCGCATTTACAGAGAAGGCGAGTCCGACTACTCCAGCTAAAACAAGGGGAAGATTCTTTTGTTCTAAAATATGAGAGAGTCGATCTCGGAATCGTTTTTTGCTCGCCATGTCTCGCATCTCGCAATCGATTCCTTTTTTGAATGCGTTCTTGAGTGCCAACGCTCCTGTTCCCACAGCCAATGCTCCAACGATCCTAAATATCCAATCCATGATCGGTCCTGTCACCCATGCAGAAATTTCTGCAAAGCCAAGAAGGTATGCCAGCAATGCAGTGAAATAAATAATTGCAGAACTCAGTACGAAGATACCTCCTACCATCCAGCGTTTCTTTTTGCTCTCCATTGTGAGTAAAAATCCAATCAATATTAAGAGCGTCCACATGGCGCACGGATTGAATCCGTCCAAGAGTCCGAGCATGATACTCATCGCCGGCCATGAGTATTCCAGATATTTTTTCCAATCAACATTTTCTCCTTTGGGAATATTTTTTCCTTTCACAGAGGGTGGTCCATAATTTTTTTGTAAAGCTGCCAAAATGGCATCAGGATTAAATCCTACAATCAAATCTTTTCCAATAATATTAGTCGGGACTCCGCCAGCTCTCTGTCCCAACTCTTTCATTTTGATATCAAAAATGAGTTTGTTTTCTGCATCATGCCAGACTTCATACTTATTGATCTGGAGATCAGGATACATTTTTTCCAGCTCGGGAAACCACTTCATTTCATCATGACAATGAGGGCATTCTGCACCGTAAAAAAAATCCATTGTTTGAATTTGTTGCGCGAAGGAAGTTCCTCCCCACATACCAACCAGTAATGCCAATCCCAATATCAATTTCTTCATGCCGGCGGATTTTTGCATAGATTGAGGAACGGGGCAAATTTGAAACGATTCAAAATTAATTATGATCGAGAACTAAAATACGCGGTTCGGTCATATCCATCATTGCATATTTGACGCCTTCCCTTCCTAGACCAGAGTCTTTTACTCCTCCATATGGCATGTGATCTACTCGAAATGTTGGAATATCATTGATAATTACTCCGCCGACTTCAAGTTTCTGAAATGCCGTGTGGATTTCTTTTTGAGAGTTTGTGAATACGCCTGCTTGCAGACCAAACGCAGAATTATTAATTTCTCCGATAGCATTTTGAATCGTTTTGAATTTTTCAATTACCACAATTGGACCAAAAGCTTCTAGCGCACAGACTTTCATATTGAGATTGGTATTGGTGAGAATAGTGGGTTCATAATAAGTTCCGTCTCGTTTTCCTCCATGAAGAATTTTTGCATTTTCCCCCACTGCTTCCTTTACCCATGACTCTATGCGTTGTGCATTTTTTTCATCAATCATAGAAGAAATTTGCGTTTTATTATCAAGCGGATCACCAAATTTCAACTGCTTTGTTTCTTCGATAAATTTTTTAACAAACGTATCAAATAAATCTTCGTGAACGTAAATGCGTTGTGCATGAATACAGACTTGTCCAGAGAACGCAAAAGCTCCTACTAAACATTTAGGAATCGCTTTTTTTAAATCGGCTGATTGACTAATAATCACACCAGCATTTCCACCAAGTTCCAAAACGACCTTTTTCTTTCCAGCTTGTTCCTTCATTTTCCATCCAACCACGGGAGACCCTGTAAAAGAAAGAAGTTTAAATCGTTCGTCGGTGACAAGTTGATTTCCCACTTCTCGATTCATTGGCAAAATAGCAACACTTCCCTTTGGGAGGTTGGTTTGATCAATGATTTTTGCAAGTTCAAGTGTTGAAAGAGGAGTTGCTGAAGCCGGTTTCAAAATGATAGGACATCCTGTGGCAATAGCAGGAGCAATTTTATGAGCGGCAAGATTGAGAGGGAAATTAAAAGGAGCAATTCCAGCGACCAGTCCTATTGGAAAATGTTTCACAATACCTTCTTTTCCTACTCCAGAAGGCGTCCAATCAAGAGACATAAATTCACTTGGAATTCGTTTGGATTCTTCTGCGGCGACGAGGAATGTTTGAGCAGATCGCTCAATTTCTCCTCGGGCATAGAGGATTGGTTTTCCTGCTTCTAGAGCCAAAATTTCAGCTAATTCGTCGCGTCTTCGTGTAAGTTCATCGGCAATAAATCGCAGTGCTTCGAATCGCGCATAGGAAGGAAAATTCTGTAATTCAGCTTGGATACTCTGTGCTAATTTTATAGCGGTATTAAGTTCTTCTTCTCCTGCAAAATAAGTTTCAGCAAAAACTTCTCCCGAATAAGGATTGGTTACCAAGAGTTTCTTTTTAGTTGTGATAAATTGTTTGCCGTTATAAATTTTATAATTTTTCATAGAACGAAAATTAAAGAATGCAGGTTTTGAGTTTAAGGTCTTTGTTGAGATATTGATGATTAAGAGAGTAATCAATAGGAATTTCTATAAGATGAACGCCTCCAGAAGAAAAAGCGTCTTTAAGTGTCTTTTTTAAATCGTCTGTTTTGAGAACTCTATGTCCTGTTGCACCATAACTTTCTGCATATTTTACAAAATCTGGATTTCCGAAATCGAGTCCAAATTTATCAAAAGTCATTCCTTTCTGTTTCCACTTAATCATTCCATACGCATTATCGTTAAGAACCATTATCACGAGATCTAATTTTAGACGAACGGCGGTTTCGAGTTCTTGAGAATTCATCATAAATCCACCATCACCACAGACAACCAGTACTTTTCTTTTCGGAAAGACGAGTTTTGTTGCGATAGCAGAGGGAAGTCCGGCCCCCATAGTGGCGAGAGCATTATCAAGAAGAAGTGTATTTGGCTCATAGGCTGGATAATTTCGAGCGAACCAAAGTTTATAAATACCATTATCAAGAGAAACAATACCATCTCTTGGCATGACCTTTCGTACTTCTGAAACAAGGTGTTGTGGTAAAATAGGAAAACGATCATCTTGTGCTGCCTTTTGAATATGTTCCTGTAGAAATTTTTTCATTCTAAAGAAATAATCAAAATTCCATTTTGGGTTTGGGGTTATTTTTTCTGTTATTTGCCAAAGAGCGTTTGCAATATCACCAACAATTTCTAATTGAGGGAAGTAAATAGAATCAATATTGTTTGAAAAATAGTTTATATGAATAACTTGTCTTCCATTTCTTTTCATAAAGAAAGGGGGTTTTTCTACAACATCATGTCCGATATTAATAATAAGGTCCGCTTTTTCGATAGAACAATGGAGGTAATCATGGTCAGAAAGAGCCGCTGTTCCGAGATAAAGTTCGCTATCTTCTGGGACAACTCCTTTTCCCATTTGAGTATTAAAGAAAGGGATTCCTGTTTTTTCTAAAAACAAAAGCAACATTTTTGAAACTAATTTTCTATTAGCTCCGGCGCCTACCAAAATAAGGGGTGATTTGGCTTTTTGAATTCTTTCGACTGCTAATTTTACAGCTTTTTCGTTTGCATCTGGTCGACGAACTTTTTGAACTTCAAAGGGAAGAATATCAGTTTTTTCGGTCGCAATATCTTCGGGAAGTTCTAAATGGACGGCGCCGGGACGTTCTTCCTCAGCAATTCGAAAAGCTTCTCGTGTCATCGAAGGAATAAGGTTCCCATGTGTTATTTGTTTCGTATATTTTGTAATAGGATGCATCATTTTCACGACATCAATAATTTGAAATCGGCCCTGTTTTGAAGAGTGAATTGGTTTTTGTCCGGTAATCATAAGAGCGGGCATTCCACCGAGTTGGGCATAGGCCGCAGAAGTAAAAAAATTAGTTGCGCCTGGACCAAGGGTTGATAAGCAAACGCCGGTTTTCCCTGTTAATCGTCCATAAGTAGCGGCCATAAATCCGGCGGCTTGTTCATGACGAGTGAGGACAAGTTTTATAGAAGAATCTTTGAGTGAGTTGAGAAAATCGAGATTCTCTTCTCCAGGAATTCCAAAAATATATTTTACGCCTTCGTTTTCAAGGCACCGGACAAAAAGATCAGAAGCTTTCATTGTAGAAAATGTAACGAATAATTGTTGAAAAACAAGAGTCGGTTTTACTGTTCACGATTGATTTGAATTGCCATGCCTTGAGTGAGAGCTTGGCTTACTTTTTGCATTCCAGAGGTGAGCAATCGTTGAATAGTACTTTGAGAGGTTTTCATCTTTTCTGCACATTCGTGCTGAGAAAGATTTTGGACATTTTTGAGCCTCAAAACTTCAAGTTCTTCGTGTGTGAGTGCGACTGTTTGGAGCGTTCGCAAAGGAACACCCTGTGGTTTAAAATAAACGACTTCAGGAAAAAATTGAACATGTCTTCGGCCTCTCGGTCGTGGCATTATTTTTGTGGTGTATTAGTTAGATTTCTTCCTCGTCCTCCAAGTCGCATTCCTCGTCCTCGTCGGGGACAACTATCATCTTGGGTCCATTCTTTGTTACAGGGACCTTGTTTGAGTCCAGTGAGGGGACCCTTGCCTTCGGGACCAGTTTTATCAAATCCTGGCATAATAAAAGGGATTAAAATACTTTCATTCTGAATATATACCCAAAACAGAGGGAGTCAAATGTTTTTCATCGAGAAATAATATATCGATAGAGAATTTAAAAATAAATTGATAGAATGACAGTGTTGTATTCTCCCTTCTTATGGAACAAGTCATTATCGATGACACAATGCAAAAAGGTTCTTATTACCGGACAGAGTCGGTGGGAGAGTGCTTTGATCCAGAATTTAAACCAGAACTTACTCCACAAGAGATGCTAGAATTAGGAGTTTTTGGGGGGAAATACATGACTGATTGTAGAAATGAATTTCCGGATTCTTTGTACAAGAATGCGAAACTGTCTCCTCTTAAAAAAGATCCAGCACTCAATTATTTCGGGGTAGATGCATCGCAATCATTAAAAGTTTGGCAAGCCAAAGGATGGATTTATCCAGAAGATCCACGGGGATGGTTTCAATGGTATTGTCGTTATTATTACGGAAGGCGAATCCCCGAAGAAGATGAAAGACAGATTAAACGTTGGAAGGCGATACGTCGTCATATTGGAGCTCTGAAAAAAAATTGTATTCCAGAGGATTTGAATTGTAGAATAAAACAAAGACAAGCGGTGCTCCATTGGGCATACGATAGTCGTACAATCTAACTAAACAATCACATGAATACTTGGTATCAACAACTCATAAAACCTCAGTGGGCGCCTCCCCCATGGATATTCGGTCCCGTGTGGAGTGTCCTCTATGCCATAATTGTCGTAAGTTACGGGTATGTTGCATGGCTTTTCGCCACCGGAAAAATACATTTTTCAGTTCTTCTACCTTTTATTTTAAACCTCATATTTAACTTTTCGTTTACAGCGATACAGTTTGGATTGAAGAATAATATCCTGGCGATGGTTGATATTCTTCTTGTGTTAGCAACCCTGATTTGGCTTATGATTGCTATTTACCCTCATTCCAAGTGGGTAACCTATGTGAATATTCCGTATTTAGGATGGGTGTTATTCGCAACGGGATTGCAAATAACGATTACTTTTTTAAACATTTGAAAATATTGTTTATTTAAAAAACACCCACAAGGGGTGCTTTTTGATTTCTAGTGGAGCCACCTGCCGGAATCGAACCGGCGACCTGCGGGTTACAAATCCGCTGCTCTAGCCAGCTGAGCTAAGGTGGCAACGGGCGAATTCTAAAAACTTTTTGCGGAAATGCAACTTTTCTTTATCCTTTGTTCACGCAAAAATGAGAAAAAAGTCTGTTTTGGTCTCCATTCCGCACGCATCTCTCTTCGTTCCTCAGAAGATTCGATCGAATTTTTTGCTAACAGAATTTGATTTAAAGAATATTTCGGATACTTACACGGATAAAATTTTCGAAGTTCCGAATGCTCATATTTTAATTGGAGAGATTTCTCGACTGGTTTGTAATTTAAATAGATCGCCCGATGGGATCGAAGAAGAACATGAACACAGGGTAACAACGATGGTATCACCCGATGGACAGAAGATTTTCCAACGACCGCTCACTCCAGTAGAAGTTTCGTGGCTTATTAAGAAATACCACCACCCCTTTCATAGAGCGATTAAATCGATCATGAAAGAACGAAGAATAAAGTTTTTTATCGATGGACATTCGATGTGGTCTACCCGTCCAAAGAGTATGTATGGAAATACAGAACCACGCGCGGATGTGTGTTTGGGAAATCGAGAATTTACGACCTGCACGGGAGAACAAACAGAATTTATTCGAGATTTTTTCCTCAATTGTGGATATTCCGTAAAGATTAATAACCCTTATTCTGGAAAATATAATGTCGGATATCACTGTCATAGAGATGGAGTTCCAGGGATTCAGATTGAGTTCAACAGGAAGATATTTATGGACGAAGAAAATCTCGATGCGATCTCTGAAAAAATCTACAAACTTAACAAAGAGATGGAACGATTGGTCGATAAGTTGGCTGAGAAGTTCTGCTAGTCTTCCAAAAACTTCTCATGGGTTCGTTTCAAATCCGCATTCGCGAAGTGAGTGTAAATTTGCGTTGTTGAAATATTAGAATGCCCAAGGAGTTCCTGTACTGACCGCAAGTCGGCTCCATTCTTGAGTAACGCCGTAGCGAAGGTATGACGCAGAATATGCGGGGTAACGGGTTTTGTAATCCCAGCTTTTCTTCCTCGATCACGCACCATGACTTCTATCGCGGTTCGGGTGAGCCGCCTGGATTCTCCGTTGGTTTCTATCTCATCTTTCCGTTCGCGCGCATTGATAAAAAATGGTGGGAAGTTATCGGTTCTTTCTGATAAATATTCTTCGAGCATTTTTACCGCACGATTGGTGAGATACACACTTCTAATTTTCTTTCCCTTTCCCATCACGGTAAACTCTTTGGTTTTGAGATTCACATTCTCTCTATTGAGTTTGCAGAGCTCAGAAATACGAAGCCCTGTGGAATATAGCATTTCAATAATGGCTCGATCACGCGTTCGGATAAGATCATTCTTTCCATCGTTCCAGTCTCGCAAACGATCGAGTTCTTCGACAGAAAGACCCGAAACATCGCGTGGATCAAGTTTCAGGAGTTCAATCTTTTCAGGGGAAAGAATGTTCTCATCGAGTTCTCGGATGATGCAGAACTTCAAAAAAGCTCGCACGGGCGTGAGGTAAATGTTTTGCGTCGCACGGGAAAGCGCTTCTCCATCGCGACTTTTGAGAGAAAAAATATGGTCTCGGAAATCATCGATATCGTGCATGACAATTTTCGACAACCCTCGATTTTCCCCAACAGTTTCCATGAATAAATCCAAACTCCGCTTGTAATTTCGCAACGTAAAAGGGGAAGCATTTTTGATGTGCTTCAAGTTTTTGAAGTATTGCTCGACGGCTTCTGAGATCTTCATGATATTTTTATTGTAGGGCTTTCACACAAGCTTCTACTTCGTTTTTCGATCCGATAAAAATAGGGGTTCGTTGGTGTGTTTCCGTCACCTCGATTTCCATGACAGGTTTTCCATCTTGATCGAGAGCAAGTCCACCGGCTTCCTCGAATATCATGCTAAACGGTGCACATTCAAAGAGGAGTCGAAGTTTTCCGCTGGTGTATTTTTCATCTCGTGGGTAACTGAAGATTCCTTCTTGTTTTGAAAGAATGTGATGCAGATCAGGAACCATTCCTCCTGAGTATCGGAGCGTTCGGCATTCGGAAATCCAGCTTTGAATAATTTCGAGATATTTTTCATTTCCACAGGTTGATCGGAGATTCCCTGGGGCAAAATATTTTGAGTCTGGCTTGAGAGTGATGTTCTTCTTCACCAAGACAAATTCTCCAACATCGTTGAGTTCAAATTCGTGTACGCCTTTTCCTTTTACGGCGATAACAAAGGAAATTCGTGGTCCATAGATCGCGTAGCAAGCGGCAACCATATTTTTTCGAGCTGTTTTTCCTATGAATTCATCACAGTCCCAGATTCCAAAAATAGATCCAATTGCCAAGTTTGCATCCACCAACGAACTTCCGTCCAATGGATCAAAAGAAACTCCAAAGGTTCCTCGAGGGGATGGGAAGTGTTTACATTCATCTTCCTCTTCACTTGCAATGATGCTCGCAAGTTCTGATTTTTTAAGTTCTTTACAAATGATATCATTTGCGAGTATATCAAGCTTTAATTGATGTTCTCCAGAAGCATTGTCACTTTCTGCTTGAACAGTATTTCCCGCTCGAAGGGAGAAGTTGATATACTTAATCGATCGAGCAATGTGATAGAGCAGTGATCGCAGTTCGTTTGAAACGCCATTTTCCCTAAGAAAGTGATTGAAAAATTGCATAAAAGAAAAAGTAAGGAAGTAGTGTGAGTATACTCGTGAATTTCCAATTTCCAATTTTCAATTTAAAACAATAAAAGATTTAAAGGGAAAAAACACAAAAGAAATTGGCAATTGAAAATGGAAAATTGACATTTTTTCTACTCGACCTCCGGAATTCCTGGTTTTTTTGATAAAACCGTTTTCTCGTCAACCAATATTTTGTTTTCAGAAACGAGAATGCCCTCCTGCTCAATTTTTAAAATTCGAGTTCGGGTGATGATTCGTCGCTTCACCCACCAGAGGGCCCCAGATTGAACGATGATGGTTACAATTCGTGGAGAGAGGGTATCGAAAGAAAAATTCGTTACACGTCCGATGTAGGTCTTTGTGCCCGCCTTCTTTTTAGCCATATCCTGAATAGTTGTGTGCACAGAAAAAACCTTCGCCCCAAGGATTGGTATTTCATTTTCCATAATTTTCTGAATCCTCGGTAGATGCTTAGGGTCGGAGAAGTCTCCGATCTCGGCGATGAGTATTTTTCCACGATGCCATCGGAGAATGTCTTTCGGAGAAAGAAGCTTTAGCCCTCGCGTTGTATCTACCCAAAAAGCTTCAAAAGCCCCCGTGTCAGAGTTGATAACGAAGTCCACTAATTTTCCCACAGGGGTGCGTGGCCCACTTCCTTTGGAGAAGACCCATGTTTTTTGGCTCGAAAAGAAGTCCGTTAGCATGGAATTTTTTCAAGAAATTTTGAAATACCTTCGTCAATAATGGCCGGAACCTCTGCCCATTCTTTCGCAGAAAATTTCTGCAATACAAAAGCTTCAGTCGGCATTTTTTCTTTTTCACTGTTCGCAATCCCCATCTTTATGCGGGGGAATCCATTGGTTCCCAATGACACAATGACCGACTTTACTCCGTTGTGACCACCGGCACTGCCTTCGGTTCTGAATCGCACCGTACCGAATTCTAAATCCGCATCATCAAAGAAAAGCACGATGTCTTCGGGTTTGATTTTGTAAAAATGAGCAACGGCTTGTACGGCTTTTCCGCTCAGATTCATATAAGTTTCAGGTTTGAGAAGGATAACCTTTTCATTCCCCACTTGTCCCACAGATACCTGTCCAAAGAACTTCTTATCGCTCTTAAACGGCTCACAATCGAACTTCTTCGCCAATTGTTCCACCGCCAAGAAGCCCACATTGTGTCGTGTTTTGTCGTACTTCGCTGGATAATTTCCGAGTCCTACTAAAAGTTTCATCTTTTTGATTGTAATTTGTTCCGTAATTTGTTTCAATCCCGTCTGCGATGCGAGGAAATAATATTCATCATTCACAAAACGTATTTTGGTTGGTTGGGATCTTCCTGGTGATCTTCTACCTCCTCTATAGTTTGGCGAGTTTCCTTCACGAAAGTAAAAAGATTAACGACGAAATTGAAGCCATTCGTGTGCAGAACGAAGAAAACTTGGTGGAAATAGAAGACAAGAAACGACGTCTCGAATACCTCAAAACCCCTCAGCATGTTGACAAAGAAGCCAAGATGCAGATGGGAAAGAAACAACTCGGAGAAAACGTTCTCGTTTTTATTGAAGAGAAATTAGAAATCCTCCCGACACAAACCGAGCAACGAAAAATTGATCAAGTGGTACGGGAAGATGTTCCCACCATTGATAAATGGAAATGGTTGTTTTGGGGGAAGCGCTAGTTCGCGGAATATCATCTCTCTTTTTGTTCTTATGACTCTTGCATAAGTGCGTTATCTGTGTTATAATAAGGGGATGGACACACTTAAAAACGAAATTCGAGATCTCTTGCAGCACAATTTATTTGTGTCAGAAGAAAAGAAGCACACTGTATTAGAAAAACTAGAAGCAGAGACTGATAAAGAAAAAATAAAGCATTTACACAAAATGCTTATTCAGGCAGATGCCACACAAAGAACACTTGTAAAAAAAACAATACAAAAGAATCCTCATTTCTTGAGTGATGTAAAACGCATGGGATCACAACAAAAACGGAAAAGAATTATAGAGATAGAGGCAACAGAACGCACAAAAGATCAATCTGCACTATCTGACCTAGAGACAGAGCTTAGTAACCTTTTTTCATGAAAACATTATTTAATCGGCAAACAGAAAAAAACAATACTCGATTTATTTTTCAGCAAAGTCGACCAGGAGGTAGGGAGACGCAAAACTATGAATTGGAGTCTGTTAAAATTGAAATAACGGAGAAGCGATTAGATGATGTTGTGAATACAATTGGAAATATGTTTGATCAATTTTCTGACGAACAAAAAGAGGAATTAAAAAACAAGATTCAGGCACTTATGGAATCCTCAGATCCTAAAGAATACGAAAATCTAAACATTCAAACACAAGAAATGCTTAATAATTTCTTACGAGATAATGGAATCTCTGGCAAGGAAGTATCTTTTTCTTTAACACGGACCCAAGAGACGACCTTTGTTCCTGGCTCTGAAGAAGAAGTTTTTAGTCTGCAATTAGAAGAAATTGATCCTTTTCCAGACGGAAACGACCCTCTTCAGGATGTTTTAGGGGAATTCAATAGTGATGGAAAAACAAAACCGTATGTTGACCCAGAAAAAGGACTGGTGATTAACGGAGTGGTACAAGAGGGATGGCCACAAGGAGGGTTGCAACAACTCCTAAAAGAAGATATTGGTGGGTATCGTGTGAATATTGAATCTGTAGATAATGGAGAGATCCTCTCCGAAGAAAAAACCTTGAGAGATGTGGTTGTCTCGGGAGAATATTTACTAACGGCGATCCAAGAATCTTACCCCAAATCAGAAACAACGCGAGATCAGGCAAGTTTGATTGCTGGGGTTATGCGCGGAGAAGTTGCGCTTGAGGGAGATGGCCAAAATTCAGTACTTGGTTTACAAGAAGCGATGGCAAGTATCGACAAATCTTGGGCGGACTCAGTAAACTGGATTGATAATAAATACGGAGAACGAACGAGACGAACTTTTCGAAAATTTGGTTTGGCATTGACGAATATGGTACAACAGCATGTCATACAAAAGACGGAAACAAAGGAGAATTTATCTTTAACGGTTAAGAGTATGACAGAGTTAGACGAAGCAGGGAAAGCAATAATTTTCACAGATTCCAGTGGTTCAATAAATAAAACAGATAGGCAGGTAATGACAGAAAGCATTTTTCAAAAAATAAAAGACAATCCAGATATTGATATTGACTTTCAAAACATAGAAGGAGGGAATTATGAAAAGGGATTTAAAAGTATGGCAGATGAAATTCCTCAAGTTTTTGATAAAAATGCTCCGGGAAATAAAATTATTATGTACTCAGATGAATTACAACAAACAAATGGATTAAATAAATTCATAAGAACCTGCAAAGAATATAATGTAAAAGTTTATTTTTATTTTATTAGTCCGGAACCTGGGAAAAAGGGAAAGATGAAAAGACTTGAACTCACAAATCTTTCAAAGGATGAATTGAAAAAATATACAAAAAAACGAAAAATGGAGACAAGTAGGGAAGATCTTATTTCCTACAGAGATGCCCCTGGATCGGAAATAGATATGGGAACCCCGTCTGCATTATCAGGAAATGAATCGATAAAATTTTTCAGAGGGATTGATCGATTTGAGGACTATGCAAAAGATTGGGAAAGTCTAGCCGAGAAAGAGAAGCCAACGTATATAGCGAGAGCTTTGGTAGTTCTCAAGTCCTTACAAGCGTCTTTAGTCGACACAGAGGTTAAGGCTTCTTTATTGCAGAAATTCGCCCCTTTTATTGCAAAAAT
>CAZVBV010000009.1:0-19991 GCA_964625805.1 uncultured Candidatus Peribacteria bacterium
TGGGATAGTCGTAAAATTGGGAACCACTTTTACGCGAGTGCGAAAGGTTCTTTTGAGTCGTTCTACATCAAAGATGGGGTTTCCTCCTCCAAGATTCGCCGAGGTTGCAGTAATCGGATATTTTATTTTTTCAGCGACCTCTTTAATTGTTGAGATCCGAAACGCCACTTTATCTTCGGGCCAATAAGGCGAACGCGGCAATGTATCTTTTGGCTTTAGTAATGCCGTCTTTGGACTATCGAAGAAAAAGGCTTCATTCACCCCTCTCGGCACTTCTGCAAATTCCTTCAGCATTTCAAGATCTTTCACCATGAGTGAAAAAAACTTATTCGCGGAGCGTCCTTTGAGCTTTGCAAGTTTCTCAAGTCCCCTTTCGTCGTCTACCCGGACTCCAAGTCCAAAACTTGTGTCGGTGGGATACGCCCAGATTATTGTTTTTTCGAACATGTTAACCGAAAGCTATCACAAAAAAATTTGACCAACAACAATATTTTTCTAGAATCCTCTCGTTCTCTTAAAAAAGCGCGTGTCGTATAATGGCTCATTACCCCAGCCTTCCAAGCTGGTGACGCGGGTTCGATTCCCGCCACGCGCTCCAGTAAAAACCGAAATGCCCCTTGTGGGTTTTTTTGTTTTTACTTTTGCTCCGTAGGAGCTGGAATTGAACCCAACGGGTTCGTTGAAGTAACAAAATCTTATGAACGAAGTGAATAAGAGATTTTGATTACGCAGCCTCGTTCCTCCGCATAGCGGGGGATAAGAGATTCCCGCCACGCGCTCCAGTAAAAACCGAAATGCCCCTTGTGGGCTTTTTTGTTTTTACTTTTGCTCCGTAGGAGCTGGAAACGAACCTAGGTTCGATATCGAGCGAAGCGAAGATCACGAAGTATTCCCGCCACGCGCTCCAAAAGAAACTCAACTTCCAAAGTTGGTTTTTTTTTATACAATCGCAATGTTATGAATTCAAGTTTCATCACCACCAACGGCATTAAGACCCATTGTTTTCACGGGGAACCTATCAAGGATGTTTTGAATTTCAATATTTATTAGAAGTGTATTTATCATTATGACGAAAATAAGAACCAATAAATGCACACTGAGAGTTAGGAAGATTATCTTTCGCCATGCTTGTTTGTTTTTTTTCCAACCACAACGGATGAGAAACAATTTTCAAAAAGCCACTTCTCATATTTTTGATAATAAAAACATTTTCTTTGAAATCGAAGGAATAGAAAATCTTGCTCCAAATAAATCTTATATTTTTGCAGCAAATCATCCCCCACAATCGAGTCTTTACAAATGTTTTGGCTATAAACCACATTATTACATGTTTTTCTTTGAGCATATTATTAATAAATACTTAAAAAACGAAGCACACTCCATTACTCGGTATCCAAAAATCAGATTGCTTTCTTTCATCCTCAAACAAAATAAATACATTGTTTTGCCACACAAAAAGAATGACGCAAAAATGAAACAGAAACTCAATCGATCAGTTGCCAAATATATTTCCCAAGGAGATAGTATTCTAATTTTTCCAGAAGGATGTGAGCAATTTGGAAACACTCTTCATCCTTTTCAGAAAGGGCTCTACCATTTATCAATGTACACGAAAACTCCTATTATTCCCGTTCACATGAAGGGTTTTAATGAACCTTTCACCATGGTGAAATTTATTTTTGGAGCACCAGAAATGCCAAACAAAAATCAATCTGCTGGAGAATATGTTTCTTCTCTCAGAGAAAGAGTCTTCCGTGATCAGTTTAAAATGGAACTTATTGAGTAGAGTCTTCTGAAAGAATGTCTTCCAACGTTTGAAATATTGGATATTTCGGGGTGTATCCCAATTTCTTTAATTTTTTATTTGAATATTTTAGCGAATGAAAACTGAGATACATTTGTTCATATCCAATTTTTTGGGAACCAAAGATTTCAACCAGTCTCGCTAATATTAGCATCGGCTTTTGGAACCACTGAGGGAACACTATTATCTTTGTATTTTGTCCCAAAGCATTGCACGTTATACGAAAAAGATCAGAGAACCGAAAGGATTCTCCACACGAAATATAATTTTCTTTTGAAGGTGCCTTTTCTAATACCACAACAATAGACTCTGCTAAATCTCTCACATCTATTATTGAGTTAGCCCCGGTGGGAAGGAATAAACGCTTTTTATTTTTTGCATATTTTAAAATTTTTTGTGTATTTTTATTTCCAGAACCAAACGAGGCGGAAGGATAAATAATATTTGTTGGAACAATTGAATCATCTATCGCATCATTTGCTATGAACTTTGAATACGAATAAACGAATCCGTTATCTTCAGACCAATCAAAACGGAATGTTTCATCAATATTTTTAGCAGAAACACCAAATGCAGAAGTAGAACTTATATGAATTAAACGATGGAGATTTTTATTTTTCTCACAGGCGCGAAGAACATTCAGTGCCCCTTCTCCGTTTACGATTAAAAGTTTTTCACGATCTTTCCGGGCAAATGATATAAATCCTGCCAAATTAATGACAATATCAGCAGATGCAATGGGTATTCCAAGCGTTTCTGGTTTTGTAATATCAACCGCAGGAATATTGGGGATATCCGGATTCCGCTGTTTTGTTTCGCCTCGAGATGTTGTCGTAAGATTTTTATACCCTTTTTCTGAAAGCGTCTTTATAAGCGTTTTGCCAATAAATCCATTTCCTCCTATGAGGAGGATCTTTAAATTTTTATTCATGAGAGAAGGAAAGGGACACCAACAAATAAGACTACAAAAACTACCACCGCATATATACCGGCAACAATATCATCCCACAAAACCGATAAGGAATTTTTACCTCTATCAATCTTTTTAATACCAAGTGGTTTTAAAATATCGAAAAAACGGAACAACCCAAAGGCTATCACCCACCAATACCAATCCCCTTTTAAAAAGAAAAGAGGTGCTACTGAGATCATCATTCCCAAAAATTCATCTATTACAATCCACTGTTCATCATGATCTTCTTGTGAAGTACACATTCGAATCCAGTAGGCAGCAAGAAAAAATATCACCACAAACAAAAGAACTAAAATAAGCCCCCGAGAAACAACGTCTTCTGGCAAGAGCTTATCCAATTCAAAAAACAAAAATAAAGAGAGCAGACTCCCTGCAGTCCCTGGTGCAAATGGGATAAAACCCACTCCGAAAAGGGAAAGAATAAACCTTCCAATCAACTTGGTTCTAAAACTTTTAATACCAAACATTTTTAAGGCCTAAGAAATACGCAATAATATTTGCCAACAAACTCAAGATTGGCCCTACTAATAATAAGAAAATGATGGCCCCTACATCTGGAATAAAGAGAAATAATCCTAATGCTATGGCTCCAACCATGTAATCCACTCCATCAAAAAATGGAAGTGCTTTCCCTGGTGCCAATCCCATTCTTCGTTTTATAAAACTTTCTATCAAGTCCCCCCCCAATGCTCCAAATCCTAGCAAGAATCCCCATAAAAGTTTTTGAGCCAGGCTTTCAAATTCTGGAACGAACAATACACTCACTACCATTGCCATTCCGATACCACACAAAAGCCCTCTCCATGTTTTATTCTTTCCAAATATTTTTTCACAAATAGGATGTGTCCAATGACAAATACCGGGGATCCTCGACACAAGTACAGGAACAGAATTTGCGACAAAAGCCGGAAGATAAAGCCACAATATATATAAATAAGAATCCATTATTTTTTTTGCAAAAAATGAAAAAATGAATGCGTATACACAACTGCACTCCCATATGAGAACAACAACGACATTCCTGCAAAAAGATACATTGCCTTCCACATCCAGAAATCATTTGGAAAGATGAGAAGCAATAAACACAGATGAATCATAATAATTTGAAAAAAGAATTTCCATTTCCCGAGTTTTATTGCTGGAATTGGATGCCCTGCCCCGAGACAAAAATTCTTTATTCCGTCGACAAAAAGTTCTCGTATTAAAAAGAGAACCCAGATCCATACCGGCAATAAGTTATAAGGAATTAAAAGTAAAAAAACACTCAGCACTAAAATCTTATCAAACAAGGAATCAAATACGATTCCAAAATCAGAAACAACGTTCCATTTTCGAGCGAGAAATCCATCCAAGAAATCTGTAAAACTCGCCACAAAGAAACATCCCAAAATAATCCAGTATCGAAATGGAATATCAAAAATAAAAAGGAGAATGATTACAAATGTTAAAATCAAGCGGAGCACCGTAAGCATGTTCGGAATATTTTTTTTCATGGAAGAATAAAATAAAGAGAGCCTAAAAGTATCCAAATAAGAAGCATCCCCCCCAACATATATCTATTCTTCCACCAATTATCAATACCTTCAATTGTGAGTGAATGAAATGGATACAACGGTTTACTAGCCCATTCTTTGGTGTGAGTGGGAATATCCCACACAATGTGAGACAAATATCCAATAGAAAAAGCCATAAGAATTAAATTATTCAGAGCCCAAGAAACTCCAAACAATATCGCTAAAAAGAAGAGACTGTGAACTGTGTGATAAATTTTCATTAAATTCTTTGACGGCAATTCATGATGTTCACTTCCAAGATATACCCAAGGACGCCAGGTTTTCTTTTTTCTGCAAATAGGCAGATAGATGGGAGCCAAAGCTATATCCGCAATAACAGAGCCAACGATACAGGCCACTTTTGCTTCTGGACTTTCGAAAAAGCTTGAAAGCACTAATCCCGTTATAGCATGTGTCCCAATATCCATTTAACTAAATCTACAAAGAATTCTCAGTTGCTATCATGACCAACTGAGAACGAAGAATCAAGTGAATACTAAAGGGAGTATGGCGGAGAATAAACACACCTTCCCAAGTTGCGTTTTTTTTATACAATCGATAAGAAATGCAGTCTCACTTCATCACCGTCGACGGCGTTAAGACTCATTACTTTCACGGAGGGTCTGGAAAGAAACTCGTTATTCTTCATGGATGGGATCCACGGATCACCCTTGAGGAAAGTTATCGAAATCTTGTAGAGAAACTGGAACGGAAGTGTGAAGTCTATCTCCTCGCGTTGCCAGGATTTGATCAGTCTGACTTCCCTCCTCTGGAAGGCTGGACGACGCATGATTATAGCGTGTGGCTGGAGAAGACGTTAAAATCATTGAAGCTCGAAGACCCAGCGTTGTACGGACATTCTTTTGGATGTCGTGTGATTGTGCGATTTTTATTGAAACACCCAGCGTTTCGAGGAAAAGTAATTCTCACCGGAGCGGCAGGAGTGAAATGGGGACCACGAGGTATCCGTCAAAGAACACTCTTCTTTGTAACTAAAGTGTGCCCACAATTTAAAAAGGTATTTCGAAATTATTGCCCGAAGAAACTCCGTCCACTCATCATTGGTAAGCTCCTCGGAGCACATGACTGGGCACTCGTACCATCGAAGCTCGAAAAGACGCTCCAGCGGACGCTCGGAGAGCCTGGCTTCAGAGCAGAGTTACCAAACATTAAACAAAAGACACTCCTCATCTGGGGACGGAACGATGCCATTACGCCGATGAGATCTGCACGTGTATTTGAGAAGGCATTGAAAAACAGTGAACTCAATGTAATTTCCGATGGGCGACACGGACTTCACAAAACACACGCAAAAAAAATCTCCGAATACGTTACTAAATTTCTCAACGAGAAATGAATCCTCTTGAAATTCTCCTTACTCTCGTCCTTCTCATTTTGGGAATACGAACGACCAGTTGGCATCTGCTCAACTGGCAACTCCGCGAATACCGACTCGATCGGATGCGAGCGCATCTGAAAACGGAAGATGGAAAACGAGACTTTGTAACCCTCTGGTATAATTTTTGGTTCTTCAAAGGTATTCTTCCTCGCCCAAAAAAGTCTGGACGAATGCTGATGATTATCGGAACGTTCCTCCTTCTCAGTTCCGTTCTTCTCTATGGACTTCTGTATGTGGAGGTAATAATGACGGTCCAATATCCCCTCTTATTCCTTGTTGCGATCTGGGAAAGAACGACAACGGTAACCGTAGGAATTGCTGTCGCCTTGTCACAAATCCCTGTCGGACTGGCACGGAAGGTTTTGTTTTTGAAGGCGAAACGAATTGTGAAGAATTCAAACGTGAAACGAATTGGAATCACTGGGAGTTTTGGAAAATCTTCAACGAAACAAATATTGATTCATTTGTTGCAGTCTAAGTTTGGTGCACAGAATGTGCTCTACAATCCTGGAAACGAAAACAATGAAGTCGCCATTGCGCGATTGATCATTAAGAATGAATCGTTTTTCCGCTCCGGAGCGAACAAATTCTTCGTGGTTGAGATTGGTGCGTACCGAAGGGGCGAAATCAAAGGCGTGTGCAAATTCGCACAACCTCATACCGGACTTCTCACGGGAATTAATGCTCAACACATTGAGCTCTTTGGTTCACAACGGAATATTCAACGGGCGAAGTTTGAGTTAGCGGAATCAGCAACGGAGAAAGTTTTCTTTAATGCTGACAGTCCTCTTCTCCGAGAGATTGCGGAGGATCGGAAGATTGAAGCGACGAAGATTCCTCTCTCTCTTTCCACAGCACGCAATTTAAAAAGTGAACATCACCAGAGCACCTTTGAGATGTACGGAGAAAAAATAACTTTGCCATGGAGCGGTGAGTTCTTTGTTTCCAATAGTTTATTGGCGATTGAATGTGCTCGTGAGTATGGCATGAGTGGAACTGAAATTGCGAACGCATTACCGAAGTTACCCCCACTGGAGAAAGCCCTCAACATGAAGACATTGCTGTCTGAGGCGACATTGCTAGAAGATTTGTACTCTGCCAATCCCGACGGTGTGATGGGAGCGGTGAAGCATCTGGGGACCTTTGGAGGAAAGAAAGTTTTTGTCGGTATTCCTCTCAGAGAACTGGGAAAAGAAGCCAAAGAAGTACATCGAAAAATCTTTGTAGCGTTGGAAAAGATGAGTGCGGAAGTCTTCTGGCTCAAGCCTGATTTTTCAGAACTCGGACAAGTCATTTGCGGATCACTCTTTCACGGAGATGATATTGAAGGGCTGAAGAAGATTCTCAAAACACTCAAGAAAAACGATGCGATTCTGCTTGAATCTCGTCTCCCACAAACTATTGTGAAATTGTTCCAATGAAACTCGTTTCAAATCAAATCTCCCCACACTTTCTTCTTCCCGATGCCTTGCATGCGGTGAAACAAATTGTTGTCGGAAAAAAAGACATCACTATTCCTCTCAAGCAATATTTGCGAACTGAGAATGTGAAGTTTTTTAACTCCGCCAGAACGGCGTTAGCCGAGATTGTACGCATCGTAGGACCAGCATTGAAGGATGAGAAGAAGATTGGAATTCCGGCGTTCTCATGCGCTGTGATGGCCACTCCTTTTCTGACCGCAGGCAGAGAAATCTGTTGGCTCGATACTGATAAGAATGGAAATATTTCTTTTGAAGACTTTGAAAAAAAATCAGATCAACTCGGAATGGTTCTGGTTCCTGATACCTTTGGACAACCAGCGTGCTTGGAGGAAATTTTCGCGGTGGCAAAAGAAAAACGAATTTTTGTTATTGCTGATGGCGCGCACGCATTCGACACGAACACGAAGAATTGCCATGCAAAAATACTGAGTTTCGGACGAGAAAAGGATGTTTCGTGTATTTCAGGAGGAGCCCTTCTCTGGCCCAATACCTCTCCCTTTTCGGTGCAATTTGATGGGATTGATCTTCCCTTGCCGAGCAAGTCATGGACGATTCGTCACTTAATCCAACCAATGGTTTTCGCACTCACATTGCCGTGGTGGAATGTCGGGGGGAAATACATCTCGGCCGTTTTTAATAAGAGCAAAATCCTTCCTCGTGCGGTTACTGCCAGTGAACGAGAAGGAAAAGAAGATTTTCCGCGCCACAGGATGCCACCTGAAATTCAGCATGTTCTGCTCCGAAATTTGCGAAAACGAACTGACGATCTCAGTCGACGATCCCTCATGGCACACGTGTGGGAAGTGGAGTTAAAGAAGATATTTCCAGACGCCATCATCACCATTCCTGATAATTCTTTTCGAGTTATTCTCACAGGAGTGAATCGAGAAATTATTGTGTCAAAAGCGAAAAAAATTGGGTTTCACCTCAATGAGTGGGACGGCGAACCGATTGCTCCTTTCGGAGTACAATTGGAAAAATTTGGATACAATCGAGGACAATGCCCACACGCTGAGGACTTCTCTCGACATTACGTTACCTTCCCTACAAATAAGCGAACGACCGAAAAAGATGTGAAACGTTTTGCGAACTCCCTTGCTTCCCACTAGAATCCACCCCGTATGAATTTTGAAATCAAAGAAATCTCAGCATCCCAGCTCCAAGAATTTTACGACAACTTCAACGGTCCGAAGACTTTTTTACAAACCGAGAACTTTGGAAAATTCCGAGAACAGTTAGGGGAAAAGAACCTTCGTCTTGGTATTTTTAACGACACCCAAATCGTTGGAATCGCGCAGTGTCAGAAGATTTCTGCACGAAGAGGCACGTTTCTCCACGTGGCGCATGGGCCGTTAATTGAGAATGGAGATAAGAAGGCACTGGCTTTCTTTTTGAAAGAAATCAAAACCATAGGTCGCAAGGAGAACTGTGATTTCGTTCGTGTTTCTCCTCTACTCAATGAAGATACGCAATCAACATTTACCGAACAAAAGTACCGAACCGCGCCACTCCACATCAATCCAAACCGAACCTGGATTCTCGATCTCACACAGAGCGAGGAGGATTTGTTAAAAAACATGAGGAAGTCTACACGATACGAAGTGCGAAGAATTGAGAAGTGTGGGATTAAGACAACTCAGGGACAGGGTCTCAAAACATTTTGGAAACTGCACAGTAAAACGGCCGCTCGGCAAAAGTTTGTTCCCTTCTCTCGGAAATCGACGGAATTGGAATTGAATATTTTTAACAACGACTGTCAGATATTCTCAGCTTCATTGGAAGGAGAAGACTTCGCGAGTTCTGTGATCCTCTACGACAAGCACGCTGGATATTATCATCAGGGAGCGTCAATCGTTCACAAACTTCCCTTTGCGCATGCGACACTCTGGTCTGCGATTTTGGAGGCGAAGAAGCGAGGATGCACCGAATTTAACTTCTGGGGTGTCAGTCCCAAAGAGTGCAAAGATCACCCATGGACAGGGCTTTCACGATTCAAACGAGGATTTGGTGGCGAGGAACAGCTCTTTCTCCCCGCTCAAGATATTCCTTTGACCAAAAAATACTGGATCAATTTCGCAGTAGAAAAATACCGAAAGTGGAAACGGCATTATTGATTTTTCCTACTCAACAAATACACTCTCCCCGATTTTTAAATTACAAAAATGGCAAAAATAACGATTAACGATAACGCTGGAAAGAAGGTCTCAGACTTCGATGCAACAAGTGATGAATCGATCGGAACACAAGCGCAAGATAATGGCGCTCCAATTCCCTTTTCCTGTGGAGTGGGCGCATGTCGAGCCTGTGTTTGCAAAGTGAAGAAAGGAAAAGAATTCATTGACCAAGAAGCCATCGGTCCAAAGCATATCCAAACGGAAGACGATGAAATCCTCTCCTGTATCAGTGCGGTGAAGGCTGATGCTCCTGAAGATGCAGAAATCGAATTGGATGTAGAAAACCTTTAACAATTTTCGATTTTCGATTTAAGACTCTTTAACTTTTAGACTTTTCTACTTTTAGACTTTTCTACTTTTAGACTCTTCTTTTTTTGACAAATTTCTTTTTCTTCATACACTCACCCCGCTTTTCAATTCGCAATTCGTAATTGAACATTCTCTTACTGACTGAACCATGGCACGAGCAACTAAAAAACGACTCTTCTTCGCTCTCTTCTGTACCGAGTGCAAAGACAAACTTGGAAAGATGATGCAAAATTACAAAATTTTGTTGAACATTCAGAATCAAAATCCAAAGGAGGTAACAATGCGAAAATACTGTTCACGATGTAATAAACATCAAGTACACAAGACAAAACAAATCTCTCGTGCACAGAACAAATAATATCTCGTTCTGACTTTTAATACCGCTTATTCATTACGTTGATTTTTTTTTGCGTGTATTTTCCTTTTGTGTAAAAATTATACTTGATGAAACAATTTTTTAATCGGCTTTCGAATAAGATAAATGAGATAAATGAGCTTCGGCAAAAGAAAATAAAAGAAGAAAATATTAAGCACCACGTCGCTCCTAAAAAAGAACACGCCGACGTTCAAAAAGTAGAACTTACAATTTCAAGTACCACTATCGCGAAGGTACTTATCGTTGTATTTTTGTTTCTCATCATCGGACAACTCGCGATTCAACTACAAAACATTCTCATCATTACACTGGTCTGTTTCTTCCTCGCAATGGGACTTTCTCCGATTGTGAGTTCAATGGAACAAAGAAAAATTCCTCGACCACTCGCCATATTGATTCTCTACATTCTTTTCTTGGGAGTGATTGGAATTTTGTTTTACCAAGTCGTTCCAATCCTCGGAGAACAGCTCTTCGCCATTGCACAGGATTTGAAATCAGCCTTTGGAAGCGATCAAACAAACTATCCTTGGCTTCAAGAGGTCTTCACACGATTCTCTTTTGATCCAACCACTGCGGAACAATTCATCTCTGACAACCTCACGAGCATATCGAAAAATCTCAATAGTGTCGCTGGTTCTACCTTCAGCATCCTGAGTGGTATTTTTCAAGGGGTCTTTAACTTCCTCTTCACACTTGTCGTCCTCTTCTTCCTTCTTATGGAACGAGAACAAATTGGACAATTCTTCCTCGCGCTCTTTCCTACAAAAGAACGAACGTACATCGAAGAAAAAACGATTCGTATTCAAACAAAGATGGCATCTTGGTTCCGAGGACAACTCATCCTCATGGTGTCTATCGGGCTTTCAATGTACATCGGGATGAAGATCCTCGAATACTTCTTTGGAATGCCATACGCGGCCACTATTGGACTTCTCGCGGGAGTAATGGAACTCTTCCCATATGTGGGGGTTATGACAACATACGTCCTCGCAGGGCTCATTGCGCTTAATATTTCTTGGATTCTTTTCTTCATCGTTATTGGATGGGTCGCCCTTATTCAATTCTTGGAAGGAAACCTCCTCGTTCCATTGGTTATGGAAAAAGTAACCGGTCTCCCATCCGTCGTGATAATTCTCTCTCTGGCTATAGGAGGTACCATTGGAAACGCCTTCGGTGGTGTACCGCTCGCTATTATCGGAATGATTATGTCGATTCCTATTGCGGCTTCTGTCGGTATCTTTGTCGGTGAATACGCACGGAGAAAGCACTAGGACTTTTGAATTGTTATGCGTGCAAATCGGACAGCATTTTCTGTGTCCGTGAAAAAATGAACATCATATTCTGAGAATATATGCGCAATAGATTTCTCTTGTTGCGGGAGGAACTCAAGCCAGAGTTCTTGAAATCGAATATTCTTTTCCTTTAATTGCACAGCGAACGTTCGTAATAAATCGAGGCCATCCGTACCTGAGAAGATAGCCTTCCGTGGCTCTTTGGAGACCTCTCCTGAGACAGAAATGTTTTCAGGGACATAGGGCAGGTTTGCGACGATAATGTCGTACTGCTCGTTTGCTTCGATTTTATCGAGGAGGTTTGATCGGAGGAACTCAATGGCAGGCTGGTGTTTTTTTGCATTCTTTCGTGCCACCCGCAGCGCACGCGAAGAAATATCAAGCGCTTGTACCATTGCCTCTGGGAAATGGTGTTTCAGAAAAATCGCAATGATTCCCGATCCCGTTCCCACATCAAGAATTCTTTTTACCGAATCCTCTCGCGAAAACCCGCAGATACATTCGCACAGGATTTCTGTCTCATCACGCGGAATAAGAACGTGTTTATTTACCGCTATTCGGAATCCAGCCCAATCTTTATATTTTAGAATTTGAGCCATAGGAAAACCTTCTAGTCTCTTTTGAACACATTTTTTGTACAATCTTTTTTCTCCCCATGACAGAGGAAAGTCTGGATTTGTTTTAAGAAAAATACGATCCTTTTTCATCACACCCGCAAGCAGGACTTCTGCTTCAAGTTTCGGATTCTCCAAATATTGAATATCTTCTTCTCCCCACAAAAGCGCTCTCCGGATATCCATAGTAATACAAAAAAGCATCCCTCTTCTAGCAGAAACATGCGTGAATACCTAGCTCAAAAATTGTTTTCGTTTTGCTTCTGTTCGGTGCATTTCTCTCACAACTGCTGCCTCTCTTTCACTAATCTTTCGTGGCTTCTGTGAAAAATATCGCAATCCTCGGAACTTTTGCATAAGTTTTCGAGATTTTACATGAGAAGAAAATCGTTTGAGCAATTTGTCTCCTGACTCACCGTTTCGTTTAGTAACCTTTATCATCGGGCGGAATTGTAGGTTTCAAGAAATGTTTGTCAAAAGTTTTTACGGTCGAAAAAGGATTTTTGTAAATTCCCGATCTACAAACTTAATCGGAGCATTTCGATAGGTTCCATTTCTATCTGGATTTTCCTTCTGGAATGTACTAATCATTGATCCCGTTGCTTGAAACAAAGAAAGCTTTCCATATCCTTCTGCTGAGTAGAATTGATTCGCGTCTTGTGGTTTCAGATACCCTCGTACAACAAGTTCTTCCCCCGCTCCAATAAGTACGCCTCCTGCTGTTCCGATTCCTGCAAGGAATATATTCCCAGTTCTCCCGACAGCAACTTCTTTATCAATCCCCATACCTCTCATTCGAAATTGAAAACTTCCAGCTGGTCCAATATTCGTTTTTTCAAACAAAAGTTTTAGTTCCATTGAATGCAATTCGACTCGATCATCAAGCGTATTTGAAATACGAATCGTTCCCATATCAACCCAATCCGAATCGCTTCGCACTAACACTTCATCTTCTTTCGGAACCACATTCATGCTCACCTGTTTTGTTTCAATATCATATCCCTGCATGTTGGGATTAAAATCACGAGGTTTGATAGCTACTCTTCGACTATCTACCCTTTGTGCATACGATCCAAAATCATTAGAAGAAGATGTTCCCAAAAGCCTTGGCTTTCGAAGAATTTTTGCTGCCACCCATGCTGCATCCGCTCTATCTACCGGATCTGATGGATTAAACTTACTTGATTTTGTTCTTATTAAGTCATTCGCAGCAAGGGTGAAAATTGGTTTTGAGAACCATGCTTTTGAAGGAACATCCGTATATCCAGGATTTTCTTCTCTTTCAAGCGAAAACGCTCGCATAATAAGTGTCGCCCATTCTGCACGATTGAGGTTCTGTCCTGGACGGAAGGTTCCGTCAGGAAATCCTGTAATCCATTCTTGATTTACCGCTTCCTCAACTGCCTTTGCAAACCATGCATCGAGTGGTACGTCTTTGAATTTTGTGTCTCCCGTTGCCCCTGCTTCGGCCAAATCAATTCGTTTTAATCGAAATAAAATAACCAATGCCTCCGCACGGTTCAAAACTTGATCAGGACGAAAGGTATTATCTCCAAATCCGGTCATAATTTTTTCTTCTTGAACAGCATCCACGGCGTCTACCGCCCATGTTGGAAGCAGTGCATCATCTGAGAATCGCAAAGCGTCTGCTGAAGGAATCAGTAAAGTAAAGAGAAAGAGGCTGAAAATTATTAGTTTTTTTTGCATGTATTTTTGTATAAAGGCAAGCTGGATTAAGGGTACGAGATTTGATTTTTTTTGCAAATTACGCTAAAAGGACTCCTGTGAAGAAACAGAACATCGTTTTCATAGGTTTCCGTGGATGCGGAAAGACGACATTTGGACGTGCTTTCGCGGAAATAAACAATCTCCCGTTTGCCGATCTTGATGAAGAGATTGAATTTGTCATTGGAGAAACCATTGCTGAATTCGTTGGAAAATACGGATGGCAAGTCTTCCGAGAAGTGGAACAACGAGTTACACACGACTTTTGTCGTAATTTCTCAGGAATTCTCGCTACAGGTGGTAGTACAATTGAAAACTCAAAAAACTTTCAAAATTTAAAGAAAACAGGAGTGTTTGTCTTCTTGCACACGAACTTTAGCGACGTACGGAAGTACTTGCTCACACAAGAAGCTTCATACCGACCTCGACTCAACCCTGATATTTCTCTTTCACAAGAGATTGATCAGTTTTGGAATCAGCGAAAAGGGATCTATCAAGCCAGTGCTGAAATAGAAGTAACCCCAAGTCTCAAAGGAGATCCAAAAAAAGAAGCTGAAAAAATGATGCCAGTACTGGAAGCACTCTTGCCTGAAGTCCCGGAAAAGAAACGAATCGCAATTCTTTCATCAAGTAATGGAACGACCTTCCAAGGGATTCTTGATGCCCATAAAAAAGGACGAATCCCAAATGTTGAGATTTGCCTTTTTCTCACGGATCAACCAGATTCTGGAGCGCTTGCGAAGGCAAAGAAAGCAAAAATTAAAAATATCGAAGTACTTCCTGAAGCCAAAGGAATGTCCCGTGAAGAATACGATCGAGAATTGATGAACTTCCTTCGGGAACACAATCCTGACTTCATCTTGCTCGCAGGATGGATGCGAGTTCTTTCAGAACTCTATTGTGAACAATTTGGAAACATTACGATCAACGTCCACCCATCGCTCTTACCGAAGTTTGCAGGGCTTAAAGGTGACGAAGTGCACCAGAAGGTTCTTGATGAAGAAGAACGCTACACAGGAGCAACCTTGCACCGTGTGAGCAAGGATGTGGATGCTGGCGAAACAGTCCTTCAACGAAAAGTACTCGTAGATGAAGAAACTGATACCGTTGAAACACTCCGACAAAAAGTACAGAAACAAGAAGTGCTTGGATTCTGTGAGTTCCTGGAGCGACGGTAAATCTACTTTCCCTTTTTATTAAACTGGTTCCATATTCGTTCCGATGTTTCGTCTATAAGAGGGCGAGCTGGTCGGATTATTAGATTTTCTATTTGAAGCTCCTTTTTTCCGTTAAGTATCGCTTCTGAAATAGGAGCATGTTGATCTTCACTGGGTGCATAAATAAAATCTTCCCATATTGGATATCCATTTTCACTAATACCACTTTCTGAAGAAATAAAGCTTATTTTTACAGCTTTATCAGGTCCTTTTCTATGATATCTTTTCGCTATAAATTGATTATTTACCAAACAAAGCCCCTCCCCTTTTCTTGATGCTACATCGAAATTTTTATCCATTCCTCCGCAAGCAAAACCTGCTTCTCTCTTTTCTCCCATTCGAACTTCTATTTTTTTTGTTCCAATTTTTTCTTTTAAAAGTTCTTGAAAATCCAAAGAAAAACCACTCATTGATGAGTCTGAATGGTATATTTGAAAAAGTTTAAAGAGTTCTGTGTCCATTAAAGACGGATTCTCTGTAAACATATGCATAAAAAATCCACTGGTAAATATTTCTTTAAATGCATCAATGTGGTTATAGAATAACCATGGACTCTTCTTGTGTATGGTTAAAAGTCTTTCTCTTAGTTTTTTATCAGAAACATATTCACGAGCTATCTCGACATATCGAAGCCAATAGTTAGGATCTTCCTGAAGAATACCTTCAATAATTTTCGAAACTTCTTCTGCTGCAAAAAACGGTTTTAGTCGTGAAAATTGTGGTATTAAATCTGATTTCTTATCTCCAACAATATGAAGAATAGCGGTTTTAATAGACTCAAAATCGCCCACATTTTTATCAATAATCTGATTTATCGTCTTCGTTTTTAACATTTCATATTTAATATATAATGTTTGAAGAAAAAGTCAATAGGTTTCTATTGTTAAAGCACCTGTTAAAAGGTCCGGACCCTTTTTTGGGATTCGGACCTTTTATTTGTATATCTGAAGCGCGTAACGGGAGGCTCGTCACTTCGTCCCGCCCTCTCCCTTGTCTTCCCGGAATTCCGAAGGAATATCCGGGATCCATTATCGTTAAGGAGTAACGGGGTACTCAGTCGTTTCACTCCTTCGTGACGTCGTCACATGAAAAGAAAATCCACTATCCCACTTTGCGGGACACTGGATTTTTTCTGGAGCGCGTAACGGGAGGCTCTTACGTGCTCATTTCACCTACGGCGAAACTGCGCGGTCGAGAACGCCACAATATTCGTTTCACTCATTTGTGGACGCGAACCCTGTGGGTTCTCCTTGTGAACATTAGCAAAAAAGGACTGCATCCTTCGGATACACTCCTTTTTTGCTGGAGCGCGTAACGGGAGTCGAACCCGTATCTCAGCCTTGGCAAGGCCGTATAATGAGCCACTATACGATACGCGCGGATTTTAAAAGACATGACCCCGATCCCGCTTAGCGGGACCAGGGCCGGAATCAATCTACTCTTTTACTTTTTCTTCTGTTTCTTCGATTCCTGTTTCTTCGCCATCTTTCGTCATGGCTTCTGTTTCATTTTCATCAACAACTTCTTTCACATCCTCAGAGTCTTCGATAAGAGTTTTCTCTTTCGGAGCTTCTTCTTTGGCAAGACGATCAGAAGCCGTTTCGATTTTCGCGACTTCTCCGTCTTGCAAGAGATCCACCTTGAGTCCGAGTGCTTGGAGTTCTTTCGTCAACACGTTGAATGATTCAGGAACAGACACCAATTCAATTGGTTCGCCCTTCACAATCGCATCATATGCCTCTGCACGACCGTGCACGTCATCTGACTTAATCGTAAGCATTTCTTGCAATGTATATGCCACACCGTATGCCTCAAGTGCCCACACCTCCATTTCTCCGAAACGCTGTCCTCCGTTTTGCGCCTTTCCTCCGAATGGTTGCTGTGTAACAAGTGAGTATGGTCCAACGGAACGTGCATGCATTTTGTCTTCCACCAAGTGGATCAACTTCAACATGTACACCGTTCCCACAACAGTCGTGTGATCAAAGGCTTCTCCTGTTCTTCCATCGAACAATTGGAATTTTCCATCTTCTGCGAAATCATTTTCTGTCAAAAAGTCTTTAATCTTGTCGACTTTAATTCCGTGAAGCACTGGCGTTGCTACTTTAATTCCCATTTTTTCTGCTGCTATTCCGATATGCGTTTCAAGCACCTGCCCAATATTCATACGAGATGACACTCCAAGTGGATTAAGGATGATGTCTACTGGTGTTCCATCCTCAAGATATGGCATATCTTCTGACGCTACGATTCGAGAGATCACCCCCTTATTTCCGTGTCGTCCAGCCATCTTATCTCCGACTTCCAAGTGACGCATTTGCGCTACTTTTACTTGAACACGTTTGATAACACCTGTCGGCAAGTCGTCTCCTTCGTTTCGATCGAGAATAGACACCGCGATAACCTTTCCTCCAGATCCCCTCGGGAGTCGGAGTGAAGAGTCTTTCACGTCGTGTGCTTTTTCTCCAAAGATTGCTCGAAGCAATCGGTCTTCCGCTGTCAGTTCTGTTTCTCCTTTTGGCGTTACTTTCCCTGCCAAGATATCTCCGGCAAGTGCTGTAGCCCCTACTCGTACCAATCCGATTTCATTCAAGTCTTTCAATTTTGTCCCGGCTACATTTGGGATATCAGCGGTCAATTCCTCTGCTCCCAATTTTGTATCTCGTACATCCAATTCGTATTTCTCAATATGGATTGAGTTAAAGAGTCCTTCTTTCACAACACGGTCAGACACGATCACCGCATCCTCATAGTTGTATCCGCTCCATGACATGTAGGCAACCGTGAGGTTTTGCCCAAGAGCCAATTCTCCGTTCTGCACCGCAGATCCGTCGATCAAAACATCTCCTTTTTTCACCTTCTCTCCTGCTTCCACTCGTACTCGTTGAGTGATACAAGTCGCTTGATTTGTTCGGTAAAAGTTCGTCACTGGGAATGTAATTTTCTTTCCTGATTTCCCAACAAAGATAACCTCATTCGCATCAGCGTATTTAATTTCTCCAGATTCTGGAGCTCGTACTGATTGATCATGAGATGTGATTCCTTCCATTCCTGTTCCCACAACCGGAGATTGTGGTTTAATCAATGGAACGGCTTGTCGTTGCATGTTTGATCCCATCAAGGCACGCGTATTATCGTCGTGCTCTAGAAAGGAAATAAGTGATGTTGAAAGCGACACCAGTTGTTTCGGTGACACATCGATATGTGAAATTTTTCGCTCTGCGAATGAACCTGGTTCGTAATTCTTTCGAGCTGAAATTGTTTCTTTTGCGAATTCTCCTTTCTCAGTGAGCAATGTATTCGCTTGCGCAATACACATTCCCTTTTCGGCTTCCGCATCATAATACGCCACGTCTTTCGTTACGTATGCTCGCACAGGCACTTCTTTGATATCTTTCAATTTCTTAATTTCTTTCGCTGTCTTACTATCGATAACATCCCCTTTCTTTACAACAATCTTTCGTCCGTCTTTGATATCTTCTCCTGCCATTCGACCTGTTGCCTCTACTCCATCATTCGCTGTTGTATGAAGAACAGTTCGGTATGGTGTTTCAATAAATCCGTATTTACTCACTCGTGCGTACGACGCCAAGTGAAGCACCAAACCAATATTCGGTCCCTCTGGCGTGGTCACTGGACAAATACGTCCGTAGTGAGACGGATGCACATCACGAACCTCAAAGGATGCTCGTTCTCGAGAAAGTCCTCCTGGGCCCATCGCTGAAATTCGTCGTTTGTGCTCTAGCTCTGCCAATGGATTTGTTTGATCCATAAACTGTGACAATTGTGATGATGCAAAGAACTCATGCATCGCCGCTGTAATTGGTCGGCAGTTCACGATTTGTGTCGGTGTTACTTCTTCAAGGTCTACAATAGACATTCTGTCTCGAACAATTCGTTCTGTTCGAAGAAGTCCAACACGGAATTTGTTTTGTACCAATTCCCCAACCGCACGAATTCGACGATTCGCAAGGTGGTCGATATCATCAGCGCCTTGTCCTTCTCCTTTGTTAAGAAGAATAAGTTCACGCACCATTTCGATGAAGTCTTCAATGAGGAAGACTCGTCCTTTTGGGTTATCTTTTGTATTGAGTCCGAATTTTTTGTTGATTTTGTATCGCGCAATCGGTCCGAGATCGTATTTTCGGTGATTGTGGAACATCTCTTCCAAGAACGCTCGTGCATTCTCTGCAGTCGCCAAATCTCCTGGACGGATTCGTTTGTATACCCCTTGCCATGCTTCTTTCTCATTTTCTGATTCATCTTTGAGAATAGTTTTCGCAATAGGATTTTCTTCTCCCATGTCTCCCAATTCGTCTTTGAAAAGGGCAAGAATTTCTTCGTTTGTTTTGTATCCGAATGCTCGTAAGAACATTGAGACAGCAATTTTTCGTTTTCGATCAACCTTTACCCAGACAAGTCCTTTCTTATCTGTTTCGAGTTCCAACCATGCTCCTCGTTTTGGGATCATCTTGGCACTGAATGTTCCTGGGATGGCGTTATTTTTGGCAAAGAAGATACCAGGGCTTCTCACAATTTGAGAAACGATAATTCGTTCAATACCGTTTACAAGGAAGGTTCCTTGCTCGGTCACTTGTGGAATTTGTCCGAAGTACACATCTTGCTCTTTAATTTCTCCCGTCTCCAAGTTCGTCAACGCAACGTGCGCTCGAATAATAGATTCGTAAGAAAGTCCCTTTTTTCGACAAAGGGGAATATCATATTTTGGAGGTTCGATCTCATAATCTTTGATCTCTAATCGCAACTTTTTCCCAGTCGCGTCTTCAATCGGATTAATTTCATCTAACAACTCACCGATTCCGTGGTCCAAGAACCATTTATATGATTCTGTTTGCACTCCGATAAGATCAGGAAATGGAAAGTCTTCTTCCACGTCCGTAAAGAAATATCGACCGTCCGCTGATTCTTTAGTGGGGGTCAATTTTGCGGGAAACTGTATGGTTTTTTTTGCCATTTTTTATTAAGTAAGGAATAAAAATGAAGCAAGAAAATCACGAAATCACCCTTTTTAGGGGGCCTCTTTCCCGAGAGTTACTGCCGAAAACGAAAGATA
>CAZVBV010000010.1:0-18189 GCA_964625805.1 uncultured Candidatus Peribacteria bacterium
CCTGTGGACATTCCCTTTCATTTGCAAACTAAGTTCGGTCATCATTCTGGGATTGGTACTTTCTTTCTTGAGCATTTATTTCTGGGAGGCATTTACTGATCGAGTCTCTTTCGCATTGCAAATACGAACGATGTTTCCCGAGTCCCCTCTCCTACGAATAAATCGTCCAATTGGAAAGCACGATGTTAAAATTCTCGAACAATTTATTCTCACCTTTGAGTCCCCTCGACTGATTGGGACATTCCCAAAAGCTGAGAAAGCCTTCTCCCTCGCCCCAATGGACTCGATTGACGAGGAACTTGATATTCCGGTTTTACTCGTAAAACTCGGAGCAACAAAAATGACTGAACTTGAAAACATGTACGCTCTCTTTGGCGATGAGATTGGAATTATTGTTTTTGAAAAATAAATACAAGTTTCTATTGTTTAAAATATTCAAGGGTCCTGTCCCTCTTGGGGGTTTGGGGACGAGAAGTGTTTGAGCGCCAACGGGACTCGGCAACTTTGTGCTATGCCAATGAAAGCGAGTTTTCTTGTCCCCAGAACTTTTTGGTTCTTTTTAGTTATAAAAAGAACAACCCTACCGATATCAAACAGAATAAAGGAAGGGATTCCTTCCCGCTTAGCGGGATCGGAATGACAAGAGAAGTGTTTTTTAAATGACAAAAGACAAAAGAATTCGTACAATTCAATCGATTTTTATTAAACCCTCATGACACAAGAAATCAACTACTCAGATTCTGGAGTAAACATCAGCAAGGGCGATGATGCGTCCAAGAAAGCCTACGCCAATGCAAAGAAAACCTTTGCTTCCCGGAAAGGAATGATCGGCGAACCCTTTGCGCTGGAAGGTGGATTTAGTGGCGCGTTGGACTTCGGAGACTTCCTCGTTGTGCAGAACGATGATGGAGTGGGAACAAAATCAGAACTTGCTGAACGAACAGGTGTCTACAACACACTTGGAGAAGATCTTCTCTGTATGGTTGCGGATGATGCGATCTGTGTGGGAGGTGAAACCGTATCGATTACAAACACTCTCGATGTACCCGTTGTGGAACCAGATGTTATTGAACAATTAACAGCCGGACTTGCTGAAGCATGTACGAGAGAAAAAGTTGTTATCCCTGGAGGTGAAATCGCTGAAGTCGGTGATGCCTGCAACAAGATGGTCTGGAATGCAACCGCGGTGGGTGTGGTAAAAAAAGACCGATTCCTTTCTGGAAATGATGTGAAAGCAGGACAAAAAATAATTGGTCTTCGTGGACGCGTTTTGCGGTCTAATGGAATTTCATTGGCTCGAAAAATTTGCGAAGTGAACTTTGGAGACGATTGGCATAATAAAGAATGGAAAGACGGAATCACATGGGGACATGTTCTCCTCACCCCTTCCAAAATTTTTCACCGACTTGTTCTTGATAATGTAATCGGAGGATTCGATACAGACCGTCCGTTTAACGTATCTGGAATCGTCCATATCACTGGCGGAGGAATACCAGGCAATGTGCCAAGAATATTCAACGATAAGAGCTTAGGAGCGAAATTCGACAATCTTCACGAACCACACGAAGCCATTGCCCAATTACGAACACTTGGAAATGTAAGTGAAGAAGAATGTTACAAGACATGGAACTGTGGAACCGCTCTCATGATTTTTTGTAATTCAGAAGACGGGGAGGAAATTTGCAAGAAATTAAATTCGGCAGATTCAGAAGTTGATGCTAAGATTGTTGGTGAAGTAAATGATGCACAAAACATCGAAATCATCTCGAAGTTTACAGGCTCCACGCTTCTTTTTTAATTTTTCTTATTCCCATGATTATCCAATTTAAAACTGGCGACGTTACTTTTTTTGATGAAGACAAAGATTATTTCCGAAAGAGATTTCAAAAGCTGGAACAACTCCTCGGGTTCGATGCTGGAGACTCTGATTCTGTGGAGGTGCGCATTCAAATTGAAAAAAGCAAACAAAGCAGTGGAAATCGTTTTATCGCTACCGCAAATGTGACCTGTCCTCGTGGTTCATTTCACGCAGAAGCAACGGCAGAAAACATTAAGAAATGTGCTGACGAACTCAAGAAAAAACTCCGATCACAAGTGGAGGCGTTTCACGGGAAGAGGAAGTAGGAATCTTTTTTATTTTTAAAATTGCTATCCAGAGGGGGTTTGGGGACGAGAAGTGTTTGAGCGCCAAAGGGACTCGGAAATTTTGTGCTATGCAAATGAAAGCGAGTTTTCTTGTCCCCAGAACTTTTTGGTTCTTTTTAGTTATAAAAAGAACAGCCCTGCCGATATCCAGTCACAATAAAAGAAGGGATTCCTCCGCTTCGGTCGGAATGACAAGATTGCATCTAAATCTATAACACTTCGTCCATCACATCGTTCCCAAAGCCTCGTGCATAGAGGAATTCCTTTATCTTTTGAGTAAGTTCGAATTCAGTGAGATCTTTTTTACGTCGTAGAATTTCGGCCTTCTTTTTGGTAATGAGTTCCTGCGCGATAGCGATCTGATCTTCCAATAAGAAATGTTCATCAATCGCCTTCTTTGCAAAGTCCTCATAAATCCCCTTCATGCGGAGTTTCTGAATAATCTTCCGAGGACCCGCGGATTTCTTTAAAACCTGATCTTCTATAAATAACGCACAGAATCGCTCATTAGAAAGAAACTTCTTCTGTTTGAGTTCTATAATAAATTCCTCAATCTCCCCTTTCTTGTCAGGGAACTTCTTTAATAACTTCGTGCGAAATTCGTGCACTGAATACTCCCGCCTTCCCAGAAGTCCATATCCTTTATCCCGAAATGTTTGCATGAAGTATTATACTAGAATGTAATAATAATTTTTTCGAAATTATTAAGGAAAAACTTTATTTTCCCAACTCCGAAGGAGTGCATTCGACGTCATGCGAAATTTGCGAAATCAAAGATTTCAAAGCAAATGAGCATATAACGCTTATTGAACGTACAAAGTTTCTTGCATTTCGTTTCCCATGTCAATTTGACGTGAAGAGTAAAGCGTAATCATTCCTGCTTCAAGTGGAGCAATGAATGTTACCATTTCTCCTGGAACAACTTTCCCAAAATCAGTTCCGCCTTCAACTGCGAAGTGATGTGTAAATTGTCCATTGTTAAATACTTCAAAGGCAACATTTCCAGCCTCTACATTGGCTGTTGAGAGATCAATCCCCCATTCGTACATGAAAACTTTTACAGTATCTGCTATGTACACTGGAGGTGTCTCTGATGATTCAAGTGTTTTTTCTTCTACCGCAGTTGGAACTACAACCGTTACGGGTTTTTCTGTTTCTGTAATTGTTGTTTTCTCAAGTCCTGCTCGATCGATAGGATCTCGTTTTGCTTCTTCTTTCTGTTCTTCTGTTAATTCAGTTGTTTCTTCTGTAACGACTCCTTCTTCCGTTGTTGTCGCTTCTGTATTTACATCAACTTCTTTTGGGGCATTAAGTTCTTGAAAAACAAACCAAGCTCCGACCAAGATGACACCGATAATAAGGATTCTTCGCATGTGGGGTAGAAATAATTCGAAGGGAATATAAAACAACTTTCCAAACAATGCAAATTATTCTTTTAAGTTTTTAGAAACAAAAGAAGGAGAACGATTTATCGCTCCCCTTCTTCATTTTGCTGTGTAATAAATTACTCGTCCTTCTTTTCTTCGTCTTCTGAAACCTCAGCATCTTTGATTTCTTCTTCTCCTGTTTTATCTGCCATTTCTTCTCCTCGTGCCGCTTCAGGATCATGTCCTGCTTCGTGCATCTTCTTTCCAAGTGCCATGAGTTTTTCAGATAACGCTTCTCCTGCTTGTTCCATGTCTTCTTTCGAAGCGTCTTCCTTTGTGAAGACTTCTTTGGCAGTAGGAATCGCTTCTTCGACGGCTTTAATGTCTTCTTCTAATTCATCTTTCTTCAAGTCTTTGGCTTCTTTGATCGTCTTCTCTGCTTGATAGATAAATGAATCCAAGTGGTTCCGTGCTTCCACAGATTCCTTTCGCTCTTTATCTTTGTCCGCATTTTCTTCTGCTTCTTTTTTCATCTTTTCGATTTCTTCATCACTCATTCCACTCGATCCTTCTATACGGATAGATTGCTCCTTTCCTGTTGATTTGTCTTTCGCTTTTACAGAAAGAATACCGTTTGCATCAATATCGAATGTTACCTCAATTTGAGGCACTCCTCGTGGAGCAGGCGCAATCCCATCGAGAAGAAACTGTCCAAGAGATTTATTATCTGCCGCCATTTCTCGTTCTCCCTGAAGTACGTGAATCTGCACACTTGGCTGACTATCAGCATAGGTTGAAAACACGTTTGGTTTCGATGTTGGAATCGTCGTATTTCGTTCGATCATTGGTGTTCGCACACCTCCTGCTGTTTCAATTCCGAGTGTTAAAGGCGTCACGTCGAGAAGAAGCACGTCTTTCACGTCTCCTTGAAGCACTCCCCCTTGAATCGCCGCACCTAGTGCCACCACTTCATCAGGGTTTTGTGATTCGTTCACTTTCTTGCCAAAGAAATCCTCAACGGCTTTCTTCACTGCTGGCATTCGTGTCATTCCTCCCACCAAAATCACCTCATCAATATCTGATGCTGATAATTTTGAGTCTTTCAAACATTTTCTGCAAGGTTCGATTGATCGTTTAATAAGATCAGCAACCAACTGTTCAAGTTTGGCACGCGTAAGTTTCTTTTGCAGGTGAAGCGGTCCACCGTCCCCCACTGTGATGTACATCGCATTAATTTCCGTTTCAGTTGTCGATGACAATTCTTTTTTCGCTTTCTCCGCTTCTTCTTTGACCCGTTGCATCGCAATCGCGTCTTTCCAGAGTTCTACACCCGTATCTTTTTTAAATTCATCCAGCAACCATTGGATAATCACTGAGTCGAAGTTGTCTCCTCCCAGATGTGTATCTCCATTTGTCGCAAGAACTTCAAAGGTTCCGTCAGAAATCTCCAAGATAGAAATATCAAACGTTCCTCCTCCAAGATCGAAGATGGCTACTTTTTCTTCTTTTCCTTTTTTATCAATTCCATACGCCAGCGCTGCCGCCGTTGGTTCGTTGATAATCCGTTCAACAGTAAGTCCTGCAATTTCCCCGGCATCTTTCGTAGCTTTTCGTTGTTCGTCATCGAAGTACGCAGGAACAGTAATTACCGCTCTTGTAACAGGAGCTCCCAAGAAAGTTTCCGCATCTACTTTGAGCTTTCCCAATACTTTCGCTGAAATTTCTGCAGGACGAACTGCTTTCCCGTCAAATTTAATCATGACCGCATTGTTGGCCCCTTTTTCAAATTCAAACGGCATTTCTTTCATTTCCTCCGTTACTTCTCCAAACTTTCGTCCGACGAATCGTTTCGCTGAGAAAATTGTTTCTTTTGGATTCACGAGTGCTTGTCGCTTCGCAGGAATTCCGACCAATATTTGATCATCCTTCTTTGCTACTACTGACGGTGTGGTTCTATTCCCTTCTGCATTTGGGATGATAACCGCCTTCCCTCCTTCCATAACAGCGACACAAGAGTTCGTTGTTCCGAGATCTATACCAATAATTTTTGACATGTTTTTAAAAGTTTAAGAGTTAAAAAGTTTTTAGTTAAAGAGTTTCTACCTGTTCAGTCATTCTGACTTGCCCAGAATCGGGTGAGAAGAATTGCACATAGACTTGAATGGCAACTGTAACCGTCATTACAAGTGTTAAGAATAACATTGCCCCAGTGAGCCACCAATTTGATTTTTGCCACTTCTTTAAGTCCTTATGAAGTGCTTCGATAGCAGGTGTTGGGTCACCAGTGTCACCTATAGTTAAATTCATCTTATTAAAATTAGCAGTCGCATTTTAAGACTGCCAACTTTTTTGTCAAAATTTTTTTATCCCAAAATACAAATTTATTTTACTTCCCTCTTCACAATCTTTTCAAAATATGTAGAATTCAACACATAATGAACATTCAAGAAGTTCGCGAATATGTAAATGACTCCCTTCATAATCCGTGCACACATCGTGCCAAAGTGGTGAACGGGATTTTATCATTTCTCATTATCTTTTCGATTGCCGTTATTCCTCTTCATTTTTGGGGTGGAATTGATTGGATTCACAATGATCTCTTTTTCTTTGATCGACTCACTGTAACGATCTTTACGGTGGAGTATCTCCTTCGGATCTGGTCTGCGAAACGCCCTTGGGCCTACATCACTTCTTGGTGGGGTATTGTGGATTTAGTGGCGATTCTCCCCTTTTATCTCGCTCAAGTGGGACTTCTCGCTTCTCCAGAGATATTCCTTCTCCTTCGAATCCTCCGTATTTTGAAGTTTGCACGAACACAAGGAATGGAGCTTATTGCCCTGCGAGAATGCGAACTCCATCACCATGGAAACTTTGAATTACTTCCCAAAGAAAAAGTGGAGCAAGTTATTCAAAAACACTCAATCGTGTTTTTACTCGGGATGCTCTTGCCCCTGTTTTTTACAACCGCTGGACTCTCTGTATTTATTCTTTTCCAAGGAGGAGCAATTGCTTCTGCCGCAAGTATTCTTCTTTTCCTTTTTGCTTTTGTTTTCTTTATTAAAGCGTGGCTCGATTACAACTATGACGTGATTTATATTACGAATTACCGAGTTATTATTCAGAACCGAGAACTCTTTGGATCCATTTCAAATAACATTCCTTACGAATCTATTACCAATGTAGTCCCCAGTAATTTAGGACTTTTTCGATGGATCTTTGGAATCGGAGATATTCATATTCAGACAGCTGACAATACCACCGACAATCTCTTTTTTCAAAACGCTCCCAAACCTCATCACGTCGTGCGAACCATTTCAACCAATAGACAAAAACTACTCAATGCTCGTGAAGATCGGGAGATTGACGAACTTGCAGCACTCCGAAAAATTGAAAAACAAGAAGAAAAGATTGGTGAATTCATAGAACGCACCGAAGCTCCTTCTGGAGAGAATGAAACGAACAAAGAAAGTTAGGCTGCTTTTCTCGCTCCTCCTCGAACCATATTTATAACTCGTGTCTGATTTTTTGTGAGGACTTGTTTCATTCCAACATCAACAGCTGCTTGGGCAAATGTTTTATTCCTTGGTCCAAACTTATTAAACGACCAAGATGCTCCCTCACTAACACCTTCATATCCAGCATGTTTCCATGGCATATGTCCCCAGACTTTTTTCCATGTTTTTCCTGTAATTTTGCTAAATGTTGTTTTCATGGTGGCAAGTGCTGACTGTTGTGTTGCCTTTGCTCCTGTTTTCGCAATTGATCCTGCGACTACCTTATTCGAAACATTTCCTGCCTCTTTTTTGGCAACGGCTTTAATACCCGCTTCTGCACCTTCTTCCAAGAGCTCTTTTCCTGCTTTCTTTGCCAAAGCTTTTGCTCCTACTTTTACGGCAACCTTTGTTCCTCCTTTGAGAGCCAAACGTGCTCCTGCCGCAATTCCAGCTCCAGTTCCAAGTGTAAGAACCGTAAACGCATCAAGTCCCAGATTAATCCCCAGTTCTGCCCATCGCATTCCTTTCGATGTTCCAAGTGAATTATTATTTAATCTTTGTGCACTCCGGATTGTTCCGACAATTGGTAGTAATTCTGCAGCTGACCAAAGCCAACTTGAGTTTGTAACAGTAGCACCAAATTCACCGAAACTTCGTGATCGTAAAGCTGCTTTCATCGTCATAACCCCAACAGAGATAACCGATGCTGCCCCAACTTTCTTTATGTTCATACCAGGCACCTTCCCCGCTCCCACAGCCTTAACGGCCTCTGGACCGATTTTATTCACATCACGAACCCCTTTCTTTGATATGTCGGCAATTTTTTCTGAATATTTTTCTGGTCCCAACTTCGCAATATTCATATTGGCATTTTTCATATCAGCGTTCCATTTGTTTTTGAATTTCGTAACTTCTTTTAATTTTTCCTTATTTTCTAATTTCACAACCCGCATTTGTGTTAAAACTTTTCTCTGTTCTTCTTTTGTTTGATCAAAGACTTCTTTTCCATATTCCAATTTCTCTTGCCCTTCCTCTTTTACCTCTTCAGCTTTTTCAGAAAATCGTTCTGCACTCTTTCCAAAACGAAGATATTTCGCTTGTTCCTGTGCAGCTTTCCACATTCCAAACTCAATTGGATGCTTAAACTGAAGCCAAAGTGTTTGAAACCAATTCAGTTTCCCTTTTCCCATAACCTCTTCAAACGTTTTCATTTTCCACTGCTTTCCGTCTTTCGTTTCTATACGTTCATCTGATACATATTTATCGATAATATCACCCATTTGTTCCTTTGTAGCAGAATCCCCAGAGCCCCCTTTTCCAAGAACCTTGAGAAGCCAACTTTTGTTATTTTTTAGTTTTTCAAATTCATTAATCTTTTTTCCAAGTTTTTCTTCGTCATTAAAGGTCTCATAAAACTCATCAGAAACTTCTTTGTCTCCTTGCATTCCAGCTGCATTAAGCCCCTTATCAAACAAACTTTTTTTTGTATCTTTTTTCTCTGGGTTTTTTTTCGTTTCTTTTTCTTCATGCAAAACTTCTGCACTCAGGTTTTTTTTCTCTACTTCAGAATCACTATCGACTTCCCTTCGTTCAAGCCCTTCTGGTATTTCTTTTTGTGCTGGTGATTTTACAACCTCTATTTCTGGAAGTTTCTCTTTTGCTTCCTTTCCCTGCACCGCTGCCGTAGAGTTATCTGCCATTCTTTTAGAAGGTGAAAAGAGTCGTGTCATTGTGCTTAAAATCAATGACTCTGAGCCGGAAGAGTCCCTAAGAGATTCTCTTAGTTCCTTTTTACTCGAAATTATTTTTTTCTTTTTAGACATAAAAAAGTGACTACTTCTCCTAAGTATACCACAAATAAGCCTCAGAATCAAGCGTTGTTCCTCTCTCTAAAGCAAATTATCAGCCACATCAAACGCTGCAAAAACTTCATCCACATCCTCCACTTCTTCAATCGCAGATATGAATTTCTCAACACGATCTAAATTCTCTTGTATATCGATCATTTTTGGGTCTTTGGCACGGTATTGAGGCTCGGATTTTACGATTTCAACATCTTGATGCGTCAAAGCATCACGCACCTTCGCTAACGTCGTAAACTGCGTAATAATCTCAGATTCATCTTCGTTATAAGAGAAATCATCGGCTCCCGCTTCAATCGCCATTTCAAACAATTCATCTTCTGATTTCTCTCCATTTTTCACTTCAATAACGCCCACATGATCAAATAAGAAATTCACCGTTCCTGAACTTCCAAGATTTCCGCCATTCTTCCCAAAGGCTGTTTTTACCTCTGGCAACGTTCTGTTTTGATTGTCTGTGAGAGCTGTAACAAGGATAGCAATTCCATCCGGTCCAAACCCTTCGTATACTTGATCGACAAACTGCGATGCGTTTTTGTCCGCTCCAGCCAGTTTTTTGAGAATTCGATCTATGTTGTCGTTCGGAACATTATCCGCCTTGGCATTTACGATAGCGGCCTTGAGCGATGCATTTGTATCAGGATTGCAATCATTCCGTCCTACGACAAAAAGGATCTTTGCGTGTTTGGTTAAAACTTTCCCGCGTTTTGCATCGGTCAGTGCTTTCTTGTGTTTAATTGAATGCCATTTACTGTGTCCAGACATGGCGATAATATAAAAGGTAAAATGCAAAATGTAAAAAGAAATTTCACTTCTCCCCCTCCAGGGGGCGAAGTTAGAGGGGGTATCTTAAATTTGTCATTTCGACCGAAGCGGAGAAATCCCTTCGAAGCGTACAGACTAAAGGGATCCCTCCACGTTGGTCGGGATGACAAAGGATGAGAAAATAGCTTCTTTATTTTTTCTGCAACTGAGCAATCTCTGCCGAACTTAGCTTCCGCCACTTCCCTACTGGCAATTCGTTGAGCCAAATATTGTTTACTCGCACTCGTACGAGTTCTTTTACCTTTAAATCACAGGCTTCACACATTCGTCGAATCTGTCGATTTTTCCCTTCTTTGAGAATAATCCGAAACACTTTTTCTTTTATTTGTTCCGCTTCACACGGTTGTACGCGTTCGCCGTTTACCTCTAGTTTCCCTGATGAGAGCCGTTCTATGATGGCCGGCGTAACGGGTGTATCGATTGCCACCACGTATTCTTTCTCATGAGAATAAGAAGGATGGGCGATCTTATTCGATAAGTCTCCATCGTTTGTGAGAAGAAGGAGTCCGTGAGAATCTTTATCCAATCGTCCAATCGGAACAACGCGCTCCGCTCCAAAATCAAAATCATTGAGGGTTTTTCCTCCGTGTTCATTGTGGAACGTTACCTCCACGTGAACCGGTTTATGCCATGCCAGCACGATAGATTGAATATTCGTTCGCACCTTTATCGTCGCTCCATTAAAAACAATCTTCTCGTCCCCCGTCACTTTGTCCCCAAGTGTGGCAGGTTTTCCGTTTACCAAAACTTTTCCTTTCGCAATAAAAGCTTCTCCCTCTCTCCGTGAGCAAATCCCCTGACCTGACAAAAATTTCTGCAGGCGCACAGGTTCCGTTATTTTTTTCATAAAATTTCTAGCAAGTCTGTTGCTTCTTAAAGAAGATCAACCCAATCATAAAGATAATCATAAGCGCGACAACGGTTCCAATAGTTCCTGGTCCTGTTGATGTCAGGCTTGTAGAGAAAGCGAGTGTAATCCCCTCTGACTCATTCCCTTCGTTGTCGACAGTAATAAGGAGTACTTCATAGTTCTCGTCCATATCGACTTCTAATTCAAGTTCTGAGATATCAATTCCAATTGAATATCCACTGTCCCAGTCCTCAAGTCCTCGTCGAGTAAAGATCACTTGATCTGCAATGTTTAGAGTTTCAGAAACTTCCCATTCCAAAAGAATCAATTGTTCTGCTTTCAAGAGTGAGGTATCAAGAGCGAGATTTCGAGCATCAACAACTGTTGTTTGTTCTGGTGAACTCCCTCCTGGTTCCTCTGGTGTTTCGGTGTCTCCAGGTGTTTCTGGTTCTTTTGGTGTTTTTGGTTCTGGAAGTGGAGCCCCAAATCTCACCGCTGTGAAAGCAGCTCGATCCATAACACCAGCTTGGATACTATTCCCATCTCGGTCTTCAACCTGTGTTGTCGCAACGATTTGATATTCTTTCCCTGGAACAAATTCTTCCGCGGTAATAACAATAACTGTCTTTTCTTTCACTTGTACTTCTTGAATAGTCATTGGTTCTGACGTTTCTGTATCTGTAAGAACAAGCGCGACAAGAGGAATGCCTGAGAAGAAGACATCTTTCGAGAATTCAAGCTGAATCTCATTGTCCCAATTTTGTGCAACATTCATTACTTTTATATATTCTACGGGATCTGAAGGTGGTGGCTCAATAGGCGTTGGATCCGTTGGTATTGCTGCAACCTCCACTGAATACGTGTCTGATTCTGTTTGTTCATCGTCAACCGCGGTAATAGTAAAGAAGTACTGTGTGTCATTCGTGAGATTCGTTACCGTGTAGGTAATCACCTTTCCGACAAGCATTTCATCATCGTATGTATCATCTGTTGTTTGCACCGTATTTTTTCCATAATACACCTTGTATTCATTTATCACTCCATCTGGATCCTCTGTTACATCCCAAGTAAGCGTTACTTGTCCATTTCCTGCCACCGCAGTAACATTTTGTACTTCGTATGGGGCTTGATTAAATTCCTCTGCGAAAACCAATCCCACAAATGCTTGTGATAGAAGGGCTAAAAGTGCAAACGCTGAAACCAATTTAAATTGTCTTTTCATTTTTTAGGATTGTACCATTGAGAGTATGAAAAGTTCAAGAAAATTCCGCCTTTTTTTATCGTCCAAAAACTTGCACCACATAAATCTCACCCTTTCTATTTTTAGTAAATCCAATTCCAACTCGAGTCCATTTTTGCAAAAGTATGTTTTTGCGATGAGAAGATGAATTCTCAAGTCCTGTTAGTGCGACCGAGAGATTCGTTCCAAAACTTAAATTTTCTCCATAATCCCCTTGTAAGTTTTCCCGTCTTAGTCTCATTTCAAGCGTCATCCCCGTAGGACTCGTATGAGATATAAAATTTTCCAATGCCATTTGTTCTGCATATTTTTGCGCAAAGACATTGAGATTGTAATCCGCTGAAACTGGGTTCGCATTGTGCTTTGCTCTCAATTCATTTGTCCAATAACGAATACCTGAGACCGATTGTGTTGTAACCTCTGCGGTCTTCCACGGGATAATAGGAAGAACGTACTCTTCTGAAACATACAAGGCTCTATTGAAAAGTACCTCCCCTTGTGTTGATATCAATTCGAGCACATGGGTCCCAAATCCTTCTGGTCGAATACGCAAACGAAACGCATCAATCCCTCTCTTTTCTAATGTTATTTGTTTTACCGTTCCTGAAGGCGTCATGACAAAGGCGTGGTCAGGAAGCTCAACATCCGATGCGAGCAACTTTCCTTCGAGCACGATTGAATCCAGTGTTTTTGGAAAACGAGGGAAGTCATACACTGAAATTTTCTCACTTTCTGTGTCTTTAAATCCTTCCACAAGTTGAAATACTTGTGTCGCAACAGATTTCCAATTGGTCGTTTGTTGTTCAAAGGTTCCATTGTTCGAAAGCGCTTGAAAAAGTTCCATTCCCAACACACCTCCTGCCGAGAAATTATGAAAGAATGAAATATCGAGAAGAACTGAATCTATTCCATCCTCAATGATAAGTGCTTCTGTTTTCCCACCTTGTGTGAAAACAAGTTTTGACATCATTATACCAGCACTAGTCCACGACAATCGAATCTTTTGACTCTCTGGAATCACGCGCACATCAAGATCCGAATAAAATCGAGTATTGGATGCTGAGAATGTTCGCTCCTTTGGAAGGGGTACAACTTCTATTTCTTCAACACGCGACTTCTTCTCATCATCAAAAACAAGTCCGATATGATACAGTCCTAGCGTGAGAAAGTGCATCGGGAAAGAAAAATTCCGTCCAGACAATGTTCCCGTGAAATGAGTTTGTTCGTCTGTAATTCCCTCTTCTGCTGAAACTCGTTGCAAAAAGACCGTTACTTCTTTGTATCCTGACTGTTTAGCGGTTCCTTCCATTTGAAAAACCGTTCCCTCTACAATAATTTGAGGAATTGATCGCCTGAGCGTTGCATTTGGAAAAAACTCCGCAGACAAATGCGCTACTGTTTCAGAGAATACAGGAACGGTATCTCTTTTTTTTTTCACATCAATAGTTCTCAACACCGCCACTCTCTCTGAAATCGCAGAAGGAAGTGTCTCATTTTTCAATTCGGTAACAAAGTGATCTTTTAAGGAGGAAGGCACTCGTGCTGATTCTTCACTTGGAGAGCTGACCACTTCAAATTCGACCATAATCACCCCTCTCGAAATGGGAGCGAGTCGTTCAAATGCTTTTTGAGAAAGGTCGATAATCCGTTGTTTGTGATACGGTCCTCGATCATTCACTCGAACAATCACAAAGTTATCGCCATAGGAAACTTTTAAAAATGTTCCAAATGGCAACGTTCTGTGTGCCGCGGTGAGATCCATTGGGTTATATATTTCTCCATTGGCAGTCGTTTTCCCCGCAAATCCCTCATTATAATAACTCGCCGCCCCTTCTCCCCAGTAAACATATTTTTGGAGAAAGCCTGACTGTGCCACTTTTTGTGCACGGTAAATGAGTTCTGCCACTTCTCCCCGCGATATGGATTCGTATGGAGATGCGTTCATATTATCGAGAATACGAAGATTTCCTGTCGCACTGAAAAATCTGTCATACCAATTCTCCTCCGTTCGCTCATCCTCTACTGGTATTCCAAAACTCAATACCAACATTTTCAAAAACTCGGAGCGGGATACTTGTGCCGCAGGATGGAAATTACCATCAGCAAAACCACTCACGATTTCCAAATCCGCAGCCGTATTCACAAACGGGGCATACCACTGATCACTCGGCACATCAGAAAAATAATCCGCCCCTGGATCAACAATATCAATATCGGCTGCCAACATTAATACCTTTAAGACCTCTGCCCTAATGATTGAATTGAGCGGTTTGTAATAATGCTGCCCCCCTTTTGGATAACCTTTGACGATGTGATTTTCCTCGAGAGAAGTAATGGCATGAAAATTCGGATGCGTAACATCTACGTCTGCAAACTCCGCATGGGTCATACTTGCGAAGAAAATCCCGAACAAGAAAAGTGCAATCTTTGTGTGTGTGTTTCTTTTCATCTGATTTATTGTAAGAATTTTGAGAAGAAAAGGAACTTGACGAAACGACTAATTTCTTATATCCAATATGTAACTATTCGAGCAAGATTCGAATTGCTTCCTCATGAAGCGAATTCTCTTCTCTCTAAATAGCTGTAGATTTTTGCTCTTTTATAAATTGAATTCTCACTTAAATATATGTTATGAAACTTTTAATTTTATTGTCCAAAAACTGGTTTTGGGACCATTCTCTCTTGATTTTCTTAGGAGCTGCTGCATTTATTGTTTTCATAGTTTGGCTTGCTGTTGAAAAAGATTTTGGAAACAAGACAAAATAAATTTTTAACTAAATAAACTTAATATTTTAACTAAATAAACTTACCATTATGAAACTACTTATTTTATTATCAGGAGTACCCCCGATTCCTCCTTTTTTGAATTGGATCTATATCGCCATTCTGACACTCTGTGTTGTGGCATTACTTTTGATAAAAAACTGGAAAGGAATTCATGTTATCGCTGGTTTTTGTTTTCTTGCAATTGGAACCCATACTCTGATAAATGAGAATTTAATCGGTGCTTATGCGATTGGATGTATCACCTTTTGGGCTTTGCTTGGAATGTATAGGTCAAGTAAGAACAAAAAATCTACTTCTTCTCCCGCCGAATAAAACTTATTCCGTGGGAAAAAAGCCGAACGTACGTGTACGTTTGGCTTTTTCTTTATATATCGCAAAATGACAATTGCTTGGCATAGATTCAAGAACACTTGCTTTTTTATTAAATATGTGGTATACTTAGGGGGTAGGGGGGAAAATAATAGGAAAGGTTAAAAAACACAAAGTTCCCGATCCTTTGTCATCCCGAGCGTAGTCGAGGGATCCCTTAGTCTGTACGATTCGAAGGGATTTCTCCGCTTCGGTCGAAATGACAAAAGATGAAAAGAATATTTATATCATTGTTTCTACCGTTCCTTCTCCGCTAGTGTGTGCACCCATTCATCCTTGTCATAGTCAAAAAGTTCCTCTGTTTTGAAGAATCGAGCAATTTCTTTTTTGGCACTTTCAGGAGAATCTGATGAGTGAACAATGTTTCTCTGTCCAGAGAGTGCAAAGTCCCCTCTTATTGATCCCATGTCTGTAGATTTGATACCAGCAACGGTTCTCACAATTTCCACAGCCTTGTATCCTTCAATTACGATAACCACAACTGGTGATGAACTCATGAATTCTGCCATTTCTGAAAAGAAAGGTTGATCTGCTACATGGGCGTAATGCTCATGAAGAATCGCATCATCGAGTCTCATCATCTTCAGACCAACTACTTTGAGGCTCTTTCGTTCAAACCGATGGAGAATATCTCCAATAAGTCCTCGCTGAATTCCGTCCGGTTTAATAATGATGAGTGATCGTTCCATGGGGGGTGATTATTGTTGGGCAAAGTATAGAAACTTTTGATTTTAAAAACAACTCACTCTGGCAACCGATGGCTTTAGCCGTCGGCTGAATTGAAGACGACAACCCACGGCTTAAGCCGTGGGCATTAGACAAAAAAAGCCCCGCAATGCAGGGCTCTCTTTTATATACAGAGAAACTTAGAACGGAAGATCTTCCGCTGCTGGAGCTCCGTCCACTACTGGATCGGCTGCGGCCGCTGGAGCCTCCTTCGCGTCGGCTGAGAAAGACTCCCCTGCTTCTCCTTTTGGAGACAACATAATCATGTCTTGAGCGACAATTTCTGTTCGATAGTGTTTGATTCCCGCTTCATCTTCCCAGTTTCGTGTTCTGAGTCGTCCTGAGAAATACACCTTGCTTCCTTTTTTAAGGAACTGGCAACAAATTTCTGCCAATTTCCCCCAACACACGATGTTGTGGAACTCTGCTTCGTCGTGCTTCGCACCACTTGAATCTGTCCATCCTCTATTTGTTGCAACACCGATAGTCGTCACCGACTGATCGTTTTGCGTTTTCTTGAGCTCTGGATCCCGTGTGAGATTACCGATGACTTGTGATTGATTGAGTGAATTCATCTTTGATATGGATTAAAAAATAGAAAAATTCATCCCAAAGTGTAACTCAATCTTTTTCCCGCGCAAATTCTTTCTTTATATTTTCTTCACATATTTCCTCTTTGTCATTCCGATTGGAGCGGAGCGAAACAGAGGAATCCCTTCCGACTCTTCTAATTTGCGTTAAAAAGCAACAACACATATGAATCCTCTGTGAATAATATTTATTAACCTCCCTTCAGACTAAGGGATCCTTCGGCTTCGCTCAGGATGACAAACGTGAAAGAGATATTTTTCATTACTTCTAATTCCTTACTTTTAAAAAGTTCATTCAAACCTTTGACATTTCTAAAAACCTTTTTACAATCCGCAAGAATCGAAAAAGGCATCTACTTTTTCGTCCCGCTCTCGAAGCGGGATCTCTCCATTCTTAATTACTTATTGAAGATGCAAAAAACATACGATAACATCGAATCCATCGCGGGTCCTATTTTAGTGGTAGAAGGAGTCGAGGGGGCAAAATACGAAGAACTTGTAGAAGTTCGAACTGCGGATGGAAAAATCCGAATGGGAAAGGTGCTTGAAGCCAACGGCTCAAAAGCATTGGTTCAAATGTTTGAATCAACTCAGGGTCTCTCAACAACAGGACTCAAAGCAAAATTCCTCGGAAAAGTATCAACACTCGGTGTATCACCTGACATGCTCGGACGTGTCTTCAACGGAGCTGGAAAACCAATTGATGGTGGACCAGAAATTTTACCAGAAAAAACAGTGGATATTTCCGGTATGGCGATTAACCCATACTCACGAATATTCCCATCAGACTTTATTCAAACAGGAATTTCATCACTCGATGTGATGAACACATTGGTGCGAGGACAAAAACTTCCGATCTTCTCTGGATCAGGATTACCTCACGCTGAATTGGCGACTCAAATTGCCCGACAAGCGAAAGTGAACGATGGTTCTGCCTTCGCCGTGGTGTTCGGAGCGATGGGAGTTACGTTTGAAGAAGCGATGTACTTCCAAAAAGAATTTGAACGAACAGGAGCGATTGAACGAGCAACCTTGTTCGTGAATACAGCTGCCGATCCAGTGGTTGAACGTATTGCGATTCCACGAATGGTGAGTTCATACGCTGAGTACTTGGCGTTTGAAAAAGACACGCACGTGCTTGTGATTTTGACAGACATGACAAACTACGCTGAGGCGCTTCGAGAGGTATCTGCCGCTCGAAAAGAAGTGCCCGGACGACGTGGTTACCCAGGATATCTTTATACTGACCTCTCTACAATTTACGAACGAGCGGGACGTATTAAAGGATCAAAAGGATCAGTGACGCAAATGGCGATTCTTTCAATGCCGGAAGACGACATTACACACCCAATCCCCGATTTGACTGGATATATTACTGAGGGACAGTTCGTGCTTGACCGAGGTCTTCACCAAAAAGGACTTGCTCCACCAGTGGACGTATTGAAATCTCTTTCACGTTTGGCGGGAGCTGGAATGGGAGAAGGAAAAACTCGAGAAGACCACTCTAAATTGAAAGATCAACTCTTCGCCTGTTACGCACGTGGGAAAGATGTTCGTGAGTTAGCCGTGGTGTTGGGAGAAAGTTCGCTTTCTGATATTGATAAACTTTACTTGGCATTTGCTGATCGATTTGAAAAAGAATTTGTTGGACAAGGATACCAATGTGAACGAACAATATTGGAATCTCTCACACTTGGATGGGAGTTACTTCGACCGTTCCCAATCTCAGAATTAAAACGTCTTAATACAAAGACAATCGAGAAATACCACCCAGATCACAAGAAAGCATAAAGCCCAATTTATATTGAAGTTAAAAACCCTCGCTCTGCGGGGGTTTTTTGATGGAAAATTACCGAGAAGCCAAGAGTGTTTGAACCTTCGGACGAATTACTGAATCAATACGAGTTGTTTCTGCTAAAAAACCATCATATCTT
>CAZVBV010000011.1:0-17708 GCA_964625805.1 uncultured Candidatus Peribacteria bacterium
TTTTTCTTCTCACTAATTTTTGGTTCAAGTCGAGACTCTCTAAATCACAATTTTCGTCGATCACACACTGGGAAATGTGGCAATTTTCCAAACGAGTCCCTGGATACACAATTACATCCGAAAGTCGGCAGTTTTTCACCACTGTATTGTCTCCCAAGTATACTTTTCCTGAGCATTTATTATTCCAGTTTTCCACGTTTTTCCCTGTCCGAAGAGCCTCCTTTTGTAATGTTTTATGAGCCGCAAGGTAGGTTCCAAAACTTCCTACATCAAACCAGTCGCCTGTTACTTCCGTTGCGAGCACCGTTTTCCCTTGTTCTAACAGTTCCGGAAAGATACCTCCAAGTGCGTCTGGCTCTTCTCCTGCAAAGTCATGCAGTATTGGCAAAACCCCTTTCCCGAAAGCCATAAACCCGGTTGAAACGAGTGTCGATTTCGGTCGAGAAGGTTTTTCTTCGAATCCAATAACCCTTTGCGTTCGAACTCCTGAATCATTGAGTTCGAACTCGGTTTCAATGACTCCAAATTTTTTAGCTTCCTGTTTATCTGCCACCTGACGAACAGCAATTTTCGCTTCATCTTTCCCACACTGAAGATTGTTAATATCCAGTTCTGGTAAGACGTTATCTCCGGCAAAGATAAGCACTCCTTCGTTAATTTTACATTCTGTAATAGCCACTGAGATCGCTCGCAGTGCTCCGAGTTTCTCTCCATCAGAATGCGCATCTTCACAAAAAATATGCACGTTTTTTCTTTTCCGCATTGCCAGTTCTTTTTCAAAATCCTTCTCAAAGGCAGAGTTCGTCAAAAGGAAGGTTTCGACTTCTTCCGGAATCTTGTCGAGAATGTGAGAAAGAATTGTTTTCCCATTCAGTAGGAGTAACGGTTTGGCACGCTTCTCCGTCAACGGCCAGAGCCGTGTTGCAAATCCTCCAGCAAGAATAAGTGCCTTCATCGACGATGAGTATAAAAAAAGCCCGCAACAAGTGCGAGCTTTTTCTGAGAAAACATTTTGCGTTTTATCGTCGAAGACGGAAGAAACTTCTGAATCGACTGAGTTTACTTTGCGCTTTCGAAGATCGTTCTCTTACCTTTTCTTGATCTGGAGAAAATATAGTTACATCCATTTTCATTTCTTCTTTTTCTTCCGCATCTTCACCGCTGTTTCGTCTTATTCGTTGTTGAATTGTTCGTCTTGGTCTTTTTCCTTCTTCCATCATTTCTCCTGATTCGTCTATTTCTGTGCCTTCACTCTGTCTCAATCCAGGTTTCATATTCTGCATCATTGGTGGTCGGGGATCCCATATTTTAAAATCAATTTCTTCATCATCTTTTACTTCTGAAAGCTGCTTCTTTATTTCGCTCGCCCTTTTTTGTAATCGTTTAATCTGCTCATGAACCTGTGTCAGCTGTTTCCTGAGTCTATCAGCCCTTGATTCTGATTGACGAATCATGTTTCTGTTTTGACGGATAATTGGTTTTTCGTTTTGGTAAACCTTCCCGCTCATATCTATGTCGTCATTCCCATAAAACCGAGGAATCTGACTCAAGACTGGTTTTTCATTCCGAGGAATTTGGCTCAGACCATCGTCTCCGTAAGGAATAAGATTTGATTGGACATCTGCAAGAGCAAACGCAGAAAGTGGCAACAAAAAGAAACCGCAAACGAAAATCATAAAAACTTTTTTCATGTGTATTGAATTAAGGACGTTCATCGTACCTTACGTGCCTAAGGACTGTCAAAAAATTACTTCAGAATTCCTTTACACTCCTTCTCTAATGTTCCGTCGTCCTTTACATCAAACGGTAACATTACTTTTTTCCCTGCAATTTTTATCTCTACTTCGACCCCATCCTGTGTCTCGTGTTGTTTGAGAAACATTTTCAGTTCGTCGACTTTTTCTTTCAGTGTTCCTTTCGGGATTTCAATACATATTTTTTTCTTTTTCGTTTCCTCTTTTTTTTCTTCTTTCTCTTCTTTTTCTTCTTGCGCCGCTTGCCATTTCCCAATTTCAGATAAGTCCCCTATTTTTATTTCATCAACAATCATATTGAGATTCCCATTCCGTTCTTCAATCTTTCCACGGACCCGTAAGAACGCATCGACTTCAAATGCCCGTGCTGGAATCTTCTCATAAGTTTGGGGAAAGACGGCGAGTTCTATTTTTCCAGATGTGTCTTCAAGGGCGATAATCGCCATATTTTTCCCATTCCGCGTCACAATTCTTCGCACTTCCGTCACGATTCCATGCACTGTCCGTTTCTGCCCCATGTCTTCTGCTTCAGTCATTGTTCCGATGAGAATTCCGTATTTCGAGAAATATGATTGCAATCCTTTCAACGGGTGATCAGAAACAAAAAGCCCCAAACTCTCCCGTTCCCATGCGAGAATATCTTCTTTCGTGGCCACTGTGTTTTTGATAACAAACTCAATCGCACTATCATCAATACCTCCAAAGAGTCCCACCTGTCCACTCTCTGATTTGGCTTGAAACTCTTTCGAGAATTGCGCTAAATCATCAAGCGAATCAACAATCGCTTTTCTATTTCCAAATTCATCAAGCGCCCCGGAGAACGCTAACGCTTCAAGCGTTTTCTTATTCATGAGTTTCACAGGCACTCGTTTTGCAAAATCCTGCAACGATTTAAATCGTCCGTTTTCTTTTCGTTCAAAGATAATTTTATTCACAGTTTCCTCTCCCACTCCTTTAATAGCGGTCAGCCCAAATCTGATTTTTTTAGAATGAACGGGCGCCGCATCTTCGGCCTCTTCTACAATCTCTAACTGTCCAGCCACTTTATCATCAATAACGGTAAAGTGTGCTCCTGACTGATTAATAGACGGTGGGAGCACTTCTATTCCCATTGCAGAACACTCATTCATTTCAAGAACAATTCGGTCGGTATTGTGCCGGTCTGTCGTCATCATCGCGGCCATAAACTCCACTGGATAATTTGCTCGCAAATAAGCCGTCTCGTACGCAATACGCGCATAGCACACCGCATGAGACCGGTTAAATCCATATCCGGAGAACGGTACCACAATCTCATCGAATATTTTTGTCGCGAGTTTCTTTGCAAATCCTTTCTCAACAGCCCCCGAAATAAACTTTTCTCGTTGCTTCGTCAATATGGATGAAATCTTCTTTCCAATCGCTTTTCGCAAAATATCTGCTTCTCCCAAAGAGAACCCCGCAAAAACTTGAGCAATTTTCAACACTTGCTCCTGATACACGGCAATTCCATATGTTTTTTTGAGAATCGGTTCCAAGACTTCATGTTCGTATTTCACTTTGTCCGGATTGTGTTTCCCTTCGATATAAACCGGAATATATTCCATTGGTCCCGGACGATAGAGCGCATTCATCGCTACCAAATCTTCAAATTCTGTGGGTTTGAGTTCCTTCAAGTATCGACGCATTCCGGCTGATTCAAACTGGAAGACTCCTGTAGTTTCCCCATCGGCCATCATCTGAAACGTCTTCTCATCATCAATTGGAATTTTCAAAAGATCGAGTTCTTCTTCCGTTGTGATTTTAATATTCGCAACCGCTTTCTCGAGCACAGACAAATTTTTGAGTCCCAAGAAGTCCATCTTCAACAATCCCAAGTGCTCCAGTTGTTGGTATGGAAACTGTGTAATTTTGAGTTCATCTGCCCCTGGTGCCCACTGAATCGGTGTCGCATTGGTGAGATCCTCATGTCCGATAATCACCGCACACGCGTGCACAGACACATGCCTGACACATCCTTCGAGTTTCTTCGCGAGGGCGAATACTTTCCTCAAGTTTGGTTTCGCATCCACAAATGCCATGAAGTCTTTGTTTTTTGCCGCATCCGCCAAAGTGAATCCTGGACGATTTGGCAACAACTTCGTCAACGCATTCATTTCTGCAAACGGCACCCCTTGTGCTCGTCCTACATCTTTGAGCGCCGCTTTCGCAGACATCGTTCCAAAGGTACAGACCTTCGACACCTTCTCGATTCCATATTTTTCCACTACGTATTGCATCACTTCTTCTCGTCTTTCATCGGAAAAATCGATATCAATATCGGGCATTGAGATTCGCTCTGGATTGAGGAATCGTTCAAAGAGCAGTTCGTATTTAATCGGATCAATATTCGTGATATCAAGTAAGTAGGCCACGATCGATCCCGCCGCAGACCCTCGTCCAGGCCCCACTGCAATTCCATTGTTTTTTGCAAAGCTGATGAAATCCGCCACGATCAAAAAGTACGCATCGAAATGCATCTTTCCAATAATTCCGAGTTCATAATCGAGTCGATCAAGGATTTCAGGGGAAATATTTTTTCCAAATCGTCGCTCAAGATTGTTTTCACAATCCTTCCTTAATTGAGAGGCTTCTGTCTCCCCTCTTTCTACGGTGAAATGTGGGAGAAGGTTCTTTCCAAAGTCGAGTTTGAAATCTACTTCATCCGCAATTGATAACGTATTTTTTCGTGCTTCTTCCAGAACTTCTCCATCAATATAACTCAGTTCCAGTTCCATCTGCTCAAAGGACTTGAAGAAGTTTCCTTCTGCAAATTTCTTTCGAGCTGGATCTGACGCCTGCAAGTTCTTTCCAATACAAAAGAGCGTATCGGCCGCATCTTCATCCTCTTCATCCATAAATCGGGCATCCGAAGTAATGACCATTTTCCCTTTATACTTCTCTGCCATTTTCTGCTTAAAAAGATTGAGATCTTTTTGATAGTCATAGTTTCGTGCGACCAATTCGCAATACACATTTTCAATACCAAACACATCGACCACTTTTTGAAATGATGCTTCTGCCTTGTCTTCTCCAAACTGATGAAAGGCTTTTCCAACGAGTCCCGAAACAGAACCGGTGAGAACAATAAGTCCTTCTCTATATTTTTCTAATAATTCGAAATCCACTCGTGGCTTGTAATAGAACCCTTCCAGATACGCATACGAAATAAGTTTCAATAAATTTTGATATCCCTTTTCGTTTTTTGCGAGCACGACTATGTGTCCCTCTCGTCCATCAATCCCCGCTCGTTGTTCGAATCGAGAATCGGCGGCGACATATATTTCCACTCCCAAAATTGGTTGAATATCTTTCGCGTTTTCAGCCTGTTCATAGAAATCAATGAGTCCATATCCCGCTCCAGAATCGGTTAAAGCCACTGCCGGACATCCGAAATTCTTCGCTTTTTCCAAGATCGATTTAGGGCTCGCACTCCCCTCTAACAATGAATAAAAGGAGTGTGTATGGAGGTTCACAAATGGTTTTGCCATCCCCGTAATTATTAACGAAGAAGGGGGAATGAGCAATGTGAAAAAATATAATATCCAATTCCTTGATTTATTAAGAATTGCTATCCCCTGGGGGTTTGGGGACAAACCGTGTCTGAGCATCATCGGGACCGAGCCGTTGTGCAATAGCAAACGAGTGAGCTTTTGGTTCCGACAAAATTTTCAGTTCTTTTTGGTTACAAAAAGAATAGTCCTTCCGATATCCAAGTTCGATAAAAGAAGGGATTCCTCCGCTTCGGTCGGAATGACAAGGCTGAAGAAACTAAAATTATGTTTCTGACTTCACTCCATTTGAAACCAAGATGGCTTTTAGTTGATCTTTATCTTGAGCGTATTCATGTGCAATTTCTTGAGTAATTTTTCCTGCAATCACAAGTCCTGCAAGCGATTGTTCGTATTGCACCATATATCCTGAAGAATCCGTTTGTAAAACATTTGGAATCTGGAATATTTTGTTTTGTCGAATGTAGTTTTGAATCGCGTAGTTTGTTGTCAAAATCTCATATGCCAAGACGAGACCTTTCCCATCTGTTGTTGGTACAAGTTTTTGGGCAATGATCATTTTCAATGTTGCAGATAATTGCGATCGAATTTGATCCTGTTGGTCCGCTGGAAAAATATCTACAATACGAGTTACTGTTTCTGGACAATCATTCGTATGCAATGTTGAGAACACTACGTGTCCAGTCTCTGCCATCGTTAAAGCCGCAGAAATTGTTTCCAGGTTCCTCATTTCTCCCACCATCAATACATCTGGATCTTCTCGAAGAGCTGCTTCGATTCCGTCTTGAAAATTCAACACATCACGGGCAACCTCTCGTTGCTGAATTACTCCTTTTCCTGAAGGAATAAGATACTCAATTGGATCTTCGACTGTAATACAATGCTCTGCCTTATTCATAATTCGTTCCTGAAGCATAGATGCTAACGTTGTTGACTTCCCTGTTCCCGTCGCGCCAACAATTAATACCAGTCCCTTATGCATGCTCATAATTCGCTCGTGTACGAATTTTGGAAATCCAATCGTTGAAAATTCTCGAATTTTAAGTGGAATAATTCGAAAAGACGCTGCCATTCCGAATTCCTGATAAAAAGCATTTCCTCTTAAACGAAGTCCCTTGCTTGTTCTTGCTAAGAAATCAATTTGTTTTCGTTTCTTGAGAGTCTCTGCTTGATCTGGAGTGAGAAATGGTGAAACGATAGCAGAAACCTGTTCCGCCGTAAGTTTCTCTCCCCCTGCTGACATCATATTTCCATTTATACGAAAGAATATTGGTAATCCAGGTGAAAAATGTATATCTGAAGCCCCTTGTTCTTCTGCGGTTGCGATAATCTTTTCAAAATCCATCTGGTAATTATACCACAAGAAAAAGAGAAAAACAAGCAGAAAAGACCGATATTTCGTAGGGGAAGAGTTTGCTATTTTCTCTTTGTTTGAATAAAATCCGCGCGAAATGATTCAGAAGATATTTGATACCCTCTTTGGGAATTACAACCAGAAACAGCTTCAAAACTTAGCACCTGTCGTGGCGAAAATTAATAAGAAAGGGGAAGATTTTTTAAAACTTTCGGATGAAGAGCTCAAAAAGCAGTTTCTCGATTGGAAAGAAATGCTTAGCGCCAATCCTGAAAAACGAGATGATTTATTGGTTGATGTTTTTGCAGCGGTAAAAGATGTCTCTCGACGAATCTGTGGTAAGTCCTTTGAAGTACGTGGAAAAGACCAAGAATGGAACATGGTGCACTACGATGTACAGTTGGTTGGAGGAATTGTTCTCCACCAAGGAAAAGTGGCTGAAATGAAAACGGGGGAAGGAAAAACCCTGGTATGTACACTGCCAGTTATTCTCAATGCCTTAACGGCAAAGGGGGTGCACGTGATTACTGTAAATGATTATTTGGCACAACGAGATGCTGAATGGATGACGCCTCTCTATGAGTTCTGTGGACTCTCTGTGGGAGTTATTGTTCATGGGAAGAGTAATGAAGAACGACGAGAGTCTTATAACTCTGATATTACCTACGGAACGAATAACGAGTTTGGATTCGACTACCTGCGAGACAATATGGCGCAGGATCCAAATGACCTCGTACAACGAGAACTCCACTATACGATTGTGGATGAAGTGGATTCGATTTTGATTGATGAGGCGAGAACACCGCTTATCATTTCTGCTGCGGCTGAGGAATCGACTGAGAAATATCTTCGATATTCACAGATTATTCCCCAATTGGTGGAAAATGAAGACTTCAATATTGATGTGAAGCTAAAAGCCGTAACATTGACCGAAAAAGGAATTGCCAAGATGGAAGGTATTTTGGGGGTAAAGAATATTTTTACAGAATCGGGATTTGAAGAAGTGCATCACATTGAGAACTCTTTGAAAGCCAACATTATTTTTGAACGAGATAAAGATTATGTGGTCAGAGATGATCAAGTTCTCATCGTGGATGAGTTCACAGGACGATTAATGCCAGGACGACGATACTCTGATGGTCTTCATCAGGCCTTAGAAGCAAAGGAGAATGTACCTATTCAACGAGAATCAAAAACATTGGCGACAATCACCTTTCAGAATTACTTCCGATTATACGAGAAGTTAGCCGGAATGACGGGTACTGCAGAAACGGAAGCTGAGGAGTTTGCGAAGATTTATAAGCTCGACACACTTGTGATCCCCACAAACAAACCGTGTGTCCGCCAAGATTTGCCCGATAAAATTTTCAAAAACGAAAACGGGAAATATACAGCACTGTTGAATGAAGTTGAAATATTACACAAAAAAGGACAACCCGTTCTTATTGGAACGATTAATATTGATAAGTCTGAATTATTGTCTGATGTATTAAAGAAACGAGACATTCCACATGAAGTCTTGAATGCAAAACAACACGAACGAGAAGCCGAAATTGTGGCAAAGTCTGGACAAAAAGGAGCCGTCACCATTGCGACTAATATGGCGGGGCGAGGTACTGATATTAAACTCACTCGGGAAGTGGTAGGACTTGGAGGATTAGCGATATTGGGAACGGAGCGTCATGAATCACGACGAATAGATAATCAACTTCGAGGACGATCTGGACGGCAGGGTGATGCCGGAATGTCACAGTTTTATATCTCAATGAGAGACGATCTCATGCGTCGATTCGGAGGCGAGAAAATGGCTGGTGTGATGGAACGATTGAAAATGCCCGAAGCAGAACCAGTGCAAAACAAGATGATTTCACGAAGTGTAGAAAATGCACAAAAGAAGATTGAAGGATTTCACTTTGATGCTCGAAAACACGTCGTGCAATACGATGATGTGATGAATGTTCATCGTGAAAAGATATATACTGAACGACGAAAGCTCTTGGGATCCGAAACTGTTCTCGATGATGTCGAGACCATGATTCAGGAATTAGCAGCACAAATCGTATCGACACATGCCCCAACGCCTCAAGCGGACAAGACGTGGAATGTACCCGAGATTCTCGAAACTACTCACTCGATTCATTTGTCAGAAAAGTCCCCTCTTGAGTTGAACGAATTGGAAGCGTTTACACATCAAGATGAACTTATTGAGAATGTAGGAAATTACCTTCTCTCTGCGTGGGACACAAAGAAGTCATCACTGCCAGATGATCAAGTCGATAAAATCACAAGGTACGTTGTGCTCAGGTCAATAGATGAACTCTGGCTCGAACACATTAACGCAATGACCAGTCTTCGTGACCAAGTGGCGCTCTCTGGATACGCACAAAAGGATCCCGTGATGGAATACAAACGAGAAGCCTTTGAAATGTTCAGACGATTGCTAGCGAACATCCGAAGTACGTGTGTAACGAATCTTTTCCGAATTCAATTCCAAGAAAATATTGAAATGGAAACCGCCGATTATTCTGATGCCGTTACCAATGATGACCAGATTCACGAGACACTCCAGAATGCACGAAAGCCAGAAGGAAGTAATGAGAAAGGCGGAACAAAGGTTATTGCCTCTGATTCTGGACGATCGGTTACCGCTGAGAAACTCGGGAACAAATATGCAAACATTGGACGAAACGATGAATGTCCCTGTGGATCCGGACAGAAGTTCAAGAAATGCCACGGGAAGGAGTTGTAGTATTGACAAATTCCAGAAGAATTGAAATAATTTCATTAAACATGAAAGAACGTTTCGAATTACCTGAAGATAAAAATGAAAAAATTCGTCAAGATAAGCTTGAACGGTTTAAAAAACTTAGAGGTTTTATAGATGAGATTCCTCCTTTTTTATTACTTCCACACCATGGAAATTATCATCGTTATAAATGTCGAGTAGGATTTTTTTGTGCAGTAAGAAACGATATTGATCAACTTATTTATGAAGGTGCTATTAGTGATCCCCAACTTACAGAAGAGGGAAATAAATTTATCAAATATTTAGAAACCGAACATCCGTTGGAAAAAAATAACCCATTAGGTCCTGAATTTACAACCGAGGCTGATATTAATTATGTGAATCGCATACTTGATATGTTTATCACAAATTTTTCACAAGAGTAAAAATGTTGGCTAGATCCCCGATATCCCTCCGGGATTCTGGGATGACAAAAAAGAAAAATCGAAAATCGGCAATCGAAAATTTTCCTCACTCGCACTTAATATCACTCCGTTGTTTCTGGCATATTTCAAGTCCCATACGAATTATTGTATCCATTTCCCGAAGAAGGTCTGTTTTCTTCTCTTCTCCAGCTTCTTCGCTTTTGACTTCGTCCCATTGCTCATCGGTTTCTTTTGTACGAATAAATGGAGCTGTATCTTCATCCTGCATAGAATCAACACCAATCTTTATCATACTGAGACTTCGTTTTAACTCCCCTATTTGATCGTATGTATCACGATCTGAAGTCAAAATAATTCCTGGAATAAAGGCTTCTTTGCCTTCCTTTCCGATAAGTATTGCAAAATCATTTCGTCCCTCTTCATGAAGATTGAGAAATGCTTCTTTTGTTTCTTTCGGAAGTTGATAGCTCTCAAGCATTGTTTGATAAGAACTTTTATTTTCATTTTCTTCCGTATCGATAAATTTCTCCCACAAATTCATAAAAAGGTTTGCCTGCAATGCTGCAGGATCTGTAACCGTTCCTATCCCGGCTCCAATGAGGCAAGAAAGAATCATCACGGATAACAATATTTGTTTTTTCATGATACTTCTTTTTCTTTTAAAAACTCATCCAAAATCTTCCGAATCGAAATAATACCTTCAAGCGTCGCTTCGATATCTTGATTCCAGAAACTCAATCTCGCACTAATAATGTTGTGATATGTTTTTTTCTCTCGAAATTCCATGCCATTTTTCCAATCGGTCAGCTGTCTTTCTAATCTATCTTCTGCCGTTCCCTCCTTCCCTTCTGTTTTTTTAATTACATTTGAAATGAGTTGTCCCATGTTTGCATTACTGTTCCGCGATAAATCTGACATTTTTTTTAATTCTTCTTTCGCAGTCCCCGATTGCTCCTCCCAAGGACGCTCAATCAAAACGGTTTCTACTTCCGGTGGAGCACTGTCGGCAGAGGGAGGAGCATGTCCTGCTATTCCGGCTCCATACGTATCTCCTGATGTTGCCTTCATTGTTCCTGGTTCCATCCATTGTTCTGCTGCTTTCCCACGAATGAGTTGTGTCGATAATAATTTATCCATCTGTTTTTTAAGTCCTGCCAACATTCCCGTAAATGAAATATCTCGTCCATTGTATTTTCTACTTTTCAACATACTTTGAATTGTTTCTTCTCGTCCATCCTGCCAATCTTCAGTTTCTGGAAGAAAATCCTCCTGTTCTTCATCATATTTAATAAATAAAGGAGGGTCGAATTGCTGTTCTTCAAATTTGGTTCCAAAAATATCTTTTTCTATTACATGAAGATCTTCGATTATATCAAATGGCGAGTCTGCAAGAGAGTCGTTTACAAACATTGTTTCTCTCCAGTTTCGAAGATCTATGTCCTTTTCTAAACGTAATAATTCTTTTTCATACAAAAAATACCATTGCAAAGTATCTGATGTTCTGAGTTGTTCAAACCAGGTATAATTCTCATCTGCACCAATTTGAGGGGCTTCTAATTTTCTATAGGCATTCAATTCGTTTTTTGTAAAATCTCCCTCATACCACTTAAGTCTTTCAAGAACCGTTTCTTCGTCTTCATAATTTGTATCCTTATAAATTTTCCAATACACATGTTGCAAGTCATCAAAAGTCTGCACCTGTTTCCATCGATCAGGATATGGCTTTGCCTCCGCCAACGCTGTGGTAGAAACAAAAAGCAAGAAGACCATAAGTATTCTCTTTATCATGGAATAGACTGGTCAATAAATTTTGCAGGAAACGTGTTAAAAATTTTATCATGAAAGAATGCTATCCGTTTTCCAACTTCTCCAAGTCCTTCATGAATACCAATGAGCCAAGCATGTCGTCTGTAGTTTTGTTCAAATTGCTGATAAAACAAAATTGTACTGTGCATCGCTTTCCTTGATCGAATTTGTTCTCTATCAAGATATTCTTTCATAGCGGTTGCGTCTTTATTAAGTTCCAATAACCCTCTTCGTTCGCCAGTATTTCCCAATAACGTATGATCATCTTCTCTTTTTGCTAAGAGATAATTTTGATATCCACAGAGCTCCGTAAGCATCATTTCCGCTATTCTACAGGAGGAATAGGGGTCTTTTCCTCCTTCAAATTCATCGGCAACACACACCGTCGTGGGTTCAAAATTCTCTGTGACAAGATTTTCATTTCTGAGGCGAATGTTTTGTTGTCCATCAAGTGTTCGTTGCAACAAATTTTTATCACAAAATTCTGATTCATCTTTTTCAAACTCCTGAAATTCAAAATCTGGATGTGTTATATCCCTTCCAAAGAATTCCACTACTTCTCTATTTGTGCTTTTAATACGCTCAACTATAGCTTGGTTAAAAAGGCAATTAATCGTGTTATCATATTCATATTTATGTTTCTCGAATTCTATGAGTCGTAATTCCCATATTTTATCAGAATCAATTTCCCCAAGGTCATAGGGCACCGTTGAAGCACAGAGGTTTTCAACGAATGAGGGGAACTCTTTCCGGAATTTTGGATCAAGTTTGGCAAAAGCAACCCCTCCAATCGAGAATGAAAGGCTTACAAAGGCGAGAAAAAAACAGAATTTACGCACGAATTCATTCTAAAACGCTCTGATAGATTTTCAAAGTTTCGTTTGCCGCTCTGTCCCATGAGAATTTTTCTATTTGTTTTCTTCCTTTCTCTATAAGGTCTCCCTTCTCATCATCATGTAAAAGGAGTTTTGAAATTTGAGTGGACATATCCTCAATATCCTTAGGATTGAAATATTGTACGGCGTCACCACATACTTCTGGGATAGCTGAAATACGAGATGCCACAACTGGCGTTTCGCACTGCATCGCTTCGAGCGGAGGAAGCCCAAACCCTTCGTATAAACTCGGAAATACGTAAACCTCTGCGGCTCCATAGAGACGAATCAGGTCCTCTTGTCCAACCAGTCCAACGAGTTTAACCGAATCCTTCAATCCGAGCTGATCAATCGTTTCGTTTACTTCTGGATAATACGGGTCTGGTTTCCCTGTAATGACTAGTTGTAAGTCTTTCAAAGAAGCGGGACCATCTGGCTTCATTGCTTTCTCAAGAATGAGTTTAAAAGCCTCTATGAGCCGTACGAGGTTTTTATGTTCCCGCCAGTTTCCTGTGTAAAGAATGAATTGCGAGCCTATTCCTAATTTTTGTTTCACTGTTTCTTTCTCAATATCAGAGACTTTGTGGAACTCTTCCCCGATACCATTCCATACTGTCTGTATTTTTGAAGACGGAGTGCTGAAAAGTTTTTCGACATCTTTCTTCGTGTTTTCTGAAACGGTGATGATTCGTCTCGCTTTTCCAATCGCGTGTTTGATAACGAAGTTATACGCCAACTTTCGCCACCAAGAGTTCATCTTCTTCCCCGGGTAAAAGGAAATAGTCGTATCGTGAATCGTCGTAATAAATTTTCCTCGGTACAACAATGGCGCATTGAAGTGTGTAAAATGAACGAGATCACATTTCTCTCTGTTCAATATTCTGAGAAACTTCACCTGTTCTGCAAACGAATAATGAGGAGCCTTCACAAGTATCTTCTTCACATGAGAAGGAAAGTTATATTTCGAATATTCTGGTTCATTCATAAAGATCACCCATTCCACATTTTCTCCTCCTAGTGAGGGGGAGCTAGAGGGGGTGGATTTAAAGAATCGTTTCGTGAGTTCAAAATTATATCGTCCGATTCCCGTAAAAGAATCTGAGAACATTCGTGCGTCTATTCCGACTTTAAGTTTTTTCACGATCGGATTGTCGCAGAAAATTTGATTTTTTCCAGAAAAAAAGTACTGTCCTTTTCGCTACGGCGGACGTAGCTCAGTGGTAGAGCATCGGTTTGTGGTACCGATGGTCGTGGGTTCAATCCCCATCGTCCGCCCCATTTAAAAAAGGAGGAGAACTTGTTCTTCTCATTTTTTAAATAAGTGTTGTTCGAGGATTAAACCTACTTTATGAAGTGGGTTCAATACGAGGAGCTAAGAAAAGAAAGCGCCGTAGGCATTTGCTTTTCGTGCGACGACGTCACGAAGGAGCGAAGCGACTGAGTATCCCCATCGTCCGCCCCATTGAAAAAACGTTTTGGGCTTGTCCCAAGCTTTTTTTCAATAAGAACGATATTGGGATTTAATCCTTTACGAAGTGGGTTTATTTATAAAAAATTTCTTAAGTCTCGTCATTGTCGCTTGGCGGCAATCCTGTCAATAATGCAGGGATGAGCGAAATAAAAATGCCAGGAGTGTATATCATGGGAAATGATCGTCCGACCTTATACGTAGGGGTTTTCAATTATTTACCAATAAGGGTATTGGAACATAAACAAGGCAAAGGAAGTAAATTTACAAAAAAATACAAACTCACCAAACTCTTGTATTACGAATATTGTGAAACCGTTTTTGAAGCTATTATTAGAGAGAAACAAATAAAGAACCTGTTACGAAAAGAAAAACTAGAACTTATTCGAACAAAGAACAAGATGCTTACCGACATCTTTCCTGAAATCACAATCGAGAGCGACCTCTTCGGATCCCCGCCAAGCGAGGATGACGGGGGAGTTATTTAATCTTCTTAAACTTCCCCTATCCCCTTCTCCTTGCACCACGCCTCTACTTTCTCCGCATAAGGCTTTCCTAATGTTTTCACTTCTGCTCCACATGCGTGTGCGAGAATAAGGAAGTGCAATCGTTGTCCGATCGCTTTTTTCGTCGATGCAAAAATGGCCAATGTCTCCTTTATTGTCGAAGGATGAATCACAGTCATTCCTTCTGGAGCGAATTGACGATCCCCTTCTTCCATAGCTATGTAGAGATCTGCCTTGGGCCATTTCTCTGTCCACGGTGCTCGTGCGTTGAGAATCGTCTTTGTGCTTTCTGTTTCGCGGACTACATGATTCTCAAGCCACACCTCTACCGCATCCCCCACTATTGGTGCTTCTGTATTGAATGATCGAAGCACATCTGCGCTTGCTTGATCTCGAACAGAAATCGAGTGAATATTTTTGAGTACTTTCCTCAGGATGAATTCCTGAAACCCATTCTTTGGACTATCAACTCCTTGCGATTGGAGTTCGATTCTCGCAGTAGGAAACATTTTTCTCAATCCCAGAATGGTCAGTCCCCATATCCACCAGGCTTTGTTTCGAATAGCAAAGAGTCCCCCACCCGGGAACACAATATGATCAATTTTTTTTCGATACGACCAAAGCGTTTCTTTTCTGCTAAATAAAAACCGAATCATACTTTTTATTCCTGTTGGAAAGGGTTTCACGGTCTGAAATTCTTTCTCCAAAAAGCACTGTGAATACTCTCCATCAGTTGTTGAGACAATGACTTCCGGATATCGATCAATGCTCGATGCGAGGATAAGTTCATCGCCAATGTTCTTTGCCCCGAAATTTCCAACAAGAAGGGTCTTCATGCAAGACCGAGAATGACAGAAAAGGAGTGGTTTGGCAATAACCTCTCTTTGTCATTCCGGGCTTGTTCCGGAATCAGATCTTGAGTTTATGCGCTCGCTTCGCTCAAACAAATGATAACTTCTGAACGCTTGATCCTGAAACAAGTTCAGGATGACAGGAAAGTAAAAGACGAATTAAAGAATCAACTGGAAACTAATTCAAATACATCTGCTTATTTCGTACGTGCCCATCGAGGTCTTTTGCAAAATGAATCTGTCCCTTCCGATCATGAAGGTAGTAATAATACGGTGTATCTTCTGGGAAAACCGCAGCATTAATTGCAGGGAGTCCAGGATTGGAAATTGCTGTCGGTGGCAGTCCGTAATTTCTTCGTGTGTTGTACGGAGTATCCTTTTCGAAGTCTTCGGTGTAGAGCGGTCGTTTCCACGCATTTAATTCATATCGGGTCGTTGCATCGACACCTAAGTGAATTCGCTCGTCTAGACGTTTCCAAAGCACTCCTGCTACCTGCGGCATCTCTGCTTCTAAATTGGATTCTCTCTCAATCATGGAAGCCATGATAACAATCTCATTGAGTGTTCGTCCTGATTGGGCAATCCCCTGTCTGAATGGCGCTACTTGTTGCTGGAATGTGTTGAATAAACGTGAAACAAAGAGCTTCGTTGTAAACGTCTTTGGATTTACAAAATAAGTAGAAGGAAACAGATGTCCTTCAAGTGAATCTATTTCAAAGGTAAAATTACAAAAGTTCGCACACTCTATTAAATCCCCTGCTTCAAGCAGACTCTTCTTTGCCAAAATATCATCAATCTGCGCAATCGTTGATCCTTCGGGAATTGTAATCCGAATCTCTGAGCTCTTCCCGTGTTGCAGTACGTCTGCTATTTCTTTGAAGGTGAGGTTTTTTTGAATCACAAACTCCCCTGCTTGATACTTTGTCGAAAGTCGATTCAATCGAGAATAGAATCGAAACACAAATGCATCACGGATAAGTTCCTTTTCTTCTAATCTTTCTGAAATTGTTGAAAGCGTTGAGCCTTTTACAATCTCAATGGATACACGATCAGTGCTGTCAGAGTTCGGTCGACTCCACACCAAGCCAAATCGCCCAGCAAAATACAATCCTACGAATACAACAATCAACAATAAGAATTTTTTCATAAAAAATAAGTCAAAAAGCTAAAAAGTCGAAAAGTCAAAAAGATACAAAAAAATGGTCATAGAAACACGCTAAACGCTTGCAATTAGGTGCTTTATTCACCCGATTCTGGGCAAGCCAGAATGACAAGATAAATAAAATTGGAAATTGGAAATCTTTCATTATTCATTATTCATTACTGTCCTCCTCCCATTCCAAGACCTCCCATGAGAGGTTTCATTTTTTCTGCTGCCACTTCTTGTGCTTTTTTCATAGCTCGATTCATAGCTTCTACAATCGCTTTTTCAAGTTTCTTTGTGTCTTGAACGATTGATTCGTCAATGAATTCAATTGAAAGAAGTTGTTGTTCTCCGTTTACTACGATTTTCACACCACTCGCTTCGGCGGAAACGTGTATCTGTGCCAATTCTTTTTTAATCCGTTTGGCTTCTTTTTGAAGCTTGTACATGTCGCCCATTTGTCCGAACATTCCCATTTGTATAAAAGTTAAGTGCTGAGATTATAGAGGTTCTCTCGAAAGGGTCAAAAGGTTTGATTTTTTTTGTTTTTTGTGGTACAATACCCTGATTTTTAACCTCCCTAATCATGGAAAAACAAATCAAAAAGGCTCTCGGAAAGAGACCCGAAACACTCATTCTTTTCAAAGAAATCATGAAAGGACGAATGAATCAGATTGCGATTAGCGTAATGATGATTGCCATTCTTGGACTTCAGATTTATTTATTCATTAGTTTGAATCAGTTGTTTCGAATGATCATCGCAAACGTCTAAAGCGTTCTTTTGTAAATAGACAATAAATCCTTCTCCTGAGGAGGGCTTTTTTTGTAAAAAAAGAGAAATTATTCCTTGCTCAAGAAGCGAAGAATCGATATAATTTATGGGATTTATTCATACTCTTTATTACACAATGACAAAAGATTACAGCGCAAAAGACATTCAGGTTTTAGAAGGACTCGATCCGGTGCGAAAACGACCCGGAATGTATATCGGTTCCACTGACGAACGAGGACTTCACCATCTTATTTGGGAAGTAATTGATAATGCTATCGATGAAGCAATGGCGGGTTTTTGTGAAAATATTAATGTCCGTATCGAAAAAGATGGATCGATGTCTGTTTTTGATGATGGACGAGGAATCCCTGTTGAAAAACACGAACAAACGGGAATCTCTGCTGTTGAGACCGTGTTAACGGTCCTTCATGCGGGAGGAAAGTTTGGAGGAACAGGATATAAAGTTTCTGGAGGTCT
>CAZVBV010000012.1:0-16531 GCA_964625805.1 uncultured Candidatus Peribacteria bacterium
CGCATCGTATATCCATGAGATGAGTTTTTTGGTTTCTCCAAATCTATCTTGAGACCCGAGAATGACGGTTAGCACTTCATCACCGCCTTTTGTTTCGCCCAATGCCACGAAACATTCCCCCGCGAAATAGGTGAATCCCGTTTTCATTCCTTTCAAATTCAAGAAACTGCTGAGGAGTTTATTGGTCGTTGGTTTCTCGTGAAAGAATTTCCCATCCACAGACGTTCCTTCAAAATAAGGCTTCGCGACCGCAGTCTTCACAAATTTATTCTGCAACAAGATTCGAGCCAAGGTTAATACGTCGTATGCCGACATAGAATTCCCCCAGACCTCTGTTGCCTCCTCATCCATCATATCTAAGCCTGTTGAGTTGTAGAACTTCGCAGAGTGGAGTTTGAGCTCTTTTGCGCGTGCATTCATTTCTCGTACAAACTCTGCCTCCGATCCTGAGTGAAATACCGCCAACGTTACTGCCGCATCATTTGCAGAACCAATAAGAATTGCCTCAATTAACGTTCCCACTGTGAACTGTTCGTATTCGTACACATCAATCGTGGAGCTGTTCACTAAGGTTGCTTCGATTGGAACCGTCACTACTTCATCGAGTTCGTGATTTTCCAAAATGATCATCGCCGTCATCAACTTCGAAATAGAAGCGATGGGTTGCGACCTATGTGCCCGTTCAGACAAAAGCACTTTTCCTGATCCTAGATCCATAGCCAAGACTGCTGTTTTCGTATTCTCAAGGAGTTTCGGAGCAATGCGATTGGAGGCTTTCTCAGGTACTTTTGCAAGTTGGAGAATCTCAATATTCGGGAGTACGTCAATATTTTGTCCCGTTGGAATATCGTGGGAATTGAGAGACATTAACGCAAAAACGATGAATTCTAACATCGGGGGCAGTGTAGTTTTTTTGGTCGGTTTATCAAGATTTTAGATGCCACGTCTGTCCGTCGGGACCATCGCGCACTTCAACATTGAATTTCTCCAACAGTTCATCTCGAATCTGATCTGACTTCGCCCAGTCTTTTTCATCACGGGCTGTTTGTCGTGCCTCGACGAGTGTTTCGATCTTCGTTGTTTTTTCTCCAGAAAGCTTTTCTTGTTCGAGTCCGACCGCAAAGATCGGTTCAAAATCGTTTTCCAAGAAATATCGAACTTCGGGTCCGGACCCGAGTTCAAGAATCTCATGCATGATCGCTAGGGCGCTTGGCACATTAAGATCATCGAACAGCATTTTTTTATATTCTTGTGTTTTCTCAAAGACAGCACCTTCTGTCGCTTGCTTTGATTCAGATGATGTAGAATACGTTTCTCGAATCTTTTGAATGTTTTTACGAGACTCGGAGAGCCTATCTTCAGAAAAACTAAATTCAGTTTTGTAATGGGACTTGAGAAGTGTGAACCTGATTTCTTCCCCTTTCCATCCTTTCTCCAATAAATCCCGAATCGTATAAAAATTCCCCGCGGATTTGGACATCTTCTTTCCATCGACAAGCAAGTGCTTCACATGAAGCCAATAATTCACAGATTTCTTTCCGCCATTGGAACATTCGTTTTGAGCAATTTCACATTCGTGATGCGGGAAAATATTGTCTTCTCCACCCGTGTGAATATCAAAATGGTCACCAAGAATCTTCCGACTCATTGCAGAACACTCAATGTGCCATCCGGGGAATCCCTTTCCCCAAGGGCTATCCCACTGCATGAGGTGATTTTCATCGGCTTTTTTCCAGAGTGCAAAATCAATCGGATTTTCTTTTTCACTATTCACTTCGACCCGTGCGCCTGCCTGCAAATCTTCGATCTTGTTCTTCGATAACTGTCCGTATTTCTCATATTTTGTCGTTCGGAAGTACACAGAACCGTTTACTTCATATGCGTATCCTTCATCGATTAACTTCTGTGCTAAGGCAATCTGTTCAGCGATGTGATCCGTCGCTCGTGGATAGGCACCAGCCGGATCCATTCTCAGAACTTCGGCATCTTCCAAAAACGCTTTTTCGTATCGTTTCGCAATCTCAAACGGATCAACTTTTTCCGCTTTCGCTTTCTTCGCAATCTTATCTTCGCCTTCAGCATCTGCTTCTGCATCATTTGTTAAATGCCCGACATCGGTGATGTTCATCACCTTGGTGACGTCATATCCAGCGTATTTAAACACTCTCGTTAACAAGTCTGATAACAGGAATGATCGGAAGTTTCCGATGTGTGCGTAGTCGTATACCGTTGGTCCACAAGAATAAATCGTCACCTTCCCATCTTGGATTGGTTTAAAGATTTCCTTTTTTCCCGTGAGTGTATTGTGTAAATAAATATCCGTCATCAAGTGAATAATACTTGTATTGAGAAAAGGATACAACAGGAGAGGGTTTTTACAGGTGTTTCACAATCTCTCTTACTATTGTCATTCCGATTGGAGCGTAGCGAAATAGAGGAATCCCTTCCAACGCTCTTGTTTGTGCTAAAGAATGACAAAAAATATTAATCATCTGCGAAGGATAGTTATTAATATACTTGCAGACTAAGGGATCCCTCCGCTACGGTCGGGATGACAAAAAAGGAAAAATAAAAAACCTGGAATGACTTTTTTATTTCACTCTTTGCCAGGAGAGAGATCGTTTTTTACCCCGTTTTAATCTGACTGAAGAAATCAGATTTTAGATTTGGATCGGTTTTGAATTCTCCAAGGAAACAGGTAGTGATAGTTTCAGCACTGGCTTTGTTTGCCCCTCGGCCACACATACAGAGATGTTTTCCAGAGATTTGTACAGCGACTCCTTTTGGATCCAGTTCTTCAAATAAGGTATTGGCAACCTGCATGGTAAGCCGTTCTTGGTTCTGAAGTCGACGTGCAAAAATATCCAAAATTCTAGGAATTTTAGAGAGTCCGGTAATATGTTTGTTTGGAATGTAAGCCACAGAAGCTTTTCCAAAAAATGGAATCATGTGGTGTTCGCACATGGAAAAATATTCAATGTCTTTTACCAAAATCATTTCTTTGTAACCATTCGCATCAAATTTCTTAATCGCTTTGGCAGCGTTTTGGTTGTATCCAGAAAAAAGTTCTTCGTGACTCTTGGCAATTCTTCGTGGTGTTTCAATTAAATCGACCCGAGTTGGATCTTCGCCAATGTTTTTAAGAATCTCGACAACAGCATCTTCAGTTTTCATTCGTGATCAAATAAGTTTCTAAGTGCGCCTAATGTAGGGATTTCAAAATTTTCGTCAACGAGTTGGGTGAGTGGTTCAAGGACAAACGGGCGATTGGCGATGCCGGGATGCGGAATGATTAAGTTGTCTGTCTTCATCACTTCATCATTGAAAATCAAAATATCGAGATCCAACGTGCGATCAGACCATCGTTTTTCTCGCACACGTTCGTGTTCGTTTTCCACGGCCTGCAAGACCTTCAATAATTCCTCTGGCGTAAAATCAGTCTCAATCTGCCAGACAGCATTCGAGAAGTCGTTCTTCGCAACACCGCCGTAGGGTGGATTCAGAAGAATATTGGATTTTCCGACGACATGAATATTCTTTTTTTCTAATGACACCTCTGCGCTTCGGAATATTTTTTCCGCATCTCCGATTGAGGAGCCGAGTCCGATGAAAATCATTTTGTAGGCCACTGAATAAGAACAATTCCAATAAGACACAGGAATATTCCCGCGAACTGGAGTGTTGAAATTTTTTCATGAAAAATGAGGAATCCAAGTATCACGCTTATGATCAAGGAAAGGGCAGCCCAAATAGTATTGGCGATTCCCATGTCTTCGTATCGCATCATCTGGAGAAAGAAAAATCCTACCAAGAGAAACGCCACCAGCGTGGCAATAAAGAATCCCCAGTGATGAGTGAGAACATATTTTTTGGCAAACGACAGCCCCATCATGTCGAAGACCAAACAAGAGGCGAGGTAAAACCAAAACATTTTATTCAAAAAAAGTATCGACCAATTTTTCTGCTAATCCTGTGTAGGTTTCTGGTGTGAGTTTTTTCAAACGTTTCTTTTCTGCGTCGGGTAAGTTCGTCTGATCAATAAACTTCCGCACTTCCTCGAGTGAGAGTTTCTTTCCTCGAGAAAACTTCTTCAATTCATCGTACGCATCAGCATTTCCATGCGCTCGCATAACGGTTTGAACGGCTTCAGTGAGTACTTCTGGAGAGCGTTCCAAATCAGCCCGCAGAACGTCTTCCTTGAGTTCTAATTTTTCCAATCCTTTTAATAACGACTTCAATCCAAGGAGAAAGTGTCCAAAGACGAGTCCGAAATTTCTTTGCAATGTTGAATCGGTGAGGTCGCGTTGCCAACGAGAAATTGGTAACTCGTCCGAGAGTGTTCGCGCAATCCCTCGAGACATCTTGAAGTTTCCTTCGGCGTTCTCGAAATCAATTGGGTTCACTTTGTGTGGCATTGTTGATGATCCAACTTCTCCTTTCACCACCTTTTGTCCGAAGTATCCAAGGGATACGTATCCCCAAATATCTCGGCAGAGATCGATGAGAATACTTTCGGTCAGTGTCACTTCATTCAAGAGTGCGACCTGTCCGTCGTGTGATTCAATCTGTGTGGTGAGTGGATTCCATGAGCATCCGAGTTTTTCTTCCACAAATTCTTGTGAGAACTTGATCCAGTCTATCTTCGGGAATGCTGCCACGTGCGCGGCGTAGGTTCCAGTGGCTCCGTTGAATTTCGCGAACACGGGCATCTGCGCGAGTGTTTGAAATCCTTGTGTAAGTCGAAAGAGAAACACACCCATTTCTTTTCCCATTGTGGATGGGGTTGCCGTTTGTCCGTGTGTTCGGCAGAGCATTGGAGTTCCTTTCCATTCTCGTGTTTTTCCATACAAGTCATCGAGGACGAGTCCTACTGTGTCGAGTACAACAGCCACTCCATCCCGCAGCATGAGGGCGTAGGCAGTGTTGTTGATGTCTTCAGATGTGCATGCGAAATGCAACCATGGCCAGTGCTTTTTGTCAGTATGTTTTCTCAAAAACATTTCCACAGATTTTACATCGTGGTTTGTTTTTTTCTCAATGTCTTTAATCGCTTTGAATTCTTTCGGTCCAAAGTTTTCTCCAAGTTTTCGTAATTTTGCAGGGACTTTTGGCGCGATGCCTTTCTCTGCTAAAAAGTACAACCATTCAATCTCAACGATGGTTCTGTTTCGAGCGAGTCCGAATTCCGAAAAAATCGGTTCGAGTTCTTTTACTTTTTCACTGTACCGGTCGTCGAGGGGTGAGAGTGCCATAGAGAATAAATAATGAGAGCGCTTTTAATATACGAAAAAACGGGGAATTTACAATTTCATTTCCCTCATCCTCCAGCTTGACTGGGGGATCCATTATCAACTACAGAGAAGGGATCTCTCCGCTTCGGTCGAGATGACAAAAAAGACTGGGTTCCCGCCTTCGCGGGAATGAGGAGTTTTTTCTATTTCGTAATTTTCACTGCCAATCGCTCTAGCGTGAGTCGTGTATTCTGATTTTTGGAAATGGCTTGATGGGTCTCAAAAAGGATCGGAAGAAATTTTCGATACTGCTCAAAAAATCGAGCATGAAGGATGCAGTTTTCTAAAAATTCAAAGAACACCGATCGATCGATTTTCTTATTTTTATTATCCTTGGATTGTTTATCAAGCGCATCGATGGTCTGAAACTTTCCAATGAGATTTTTGCTATTAAAGAAAGACTGAATCTCTTCTGAAATTTCAAAATCACGCTCTTCTTTTGGTAACCGAATGACCGTCATTCGGGAGATAATCGTGTCGAGGAGCTGATGATGATTCTTTGTCGTAAAGAGGAAAACAGCACTTGTTGGCGGTTCTTCAATCAGCTTCAACAATGCATGCGGAGCATCTCGCGATACCCGCTCAAAGTTCTCCAAAATAATGATTCGGTACTTTCCTTCGTTCGGTTTTTGGTGTGCCCAACGAATCATTCCACGAACATTTTCATATTCGCCTTGATCATCTTTTTTGGCAGCATCGGACCAGGCAATTTTAAAACTCTTTCCTTTATCCTTAAACACCAATGTGTCGAGATGAATGCCTTTCTCGATTTTTTTACGACTCGCTCCTTGGAGTTGACTCGCGGTTTCGAGCGCAATATCAAGCGCCTCTGGCCCACCAGAAAGAATTACCCGTTGAGGGAATACTTCCGACGCGATCCATTTATCAATTTGTTGAGGAATCATGGGACAGTTAACAGTTTATAGTTTTTAGCGATTAGTTAAAGTCAAAGAGTCCCCCTTCTTTTGTCATTCCGAACTCGTTTCGGAATCAGACCTTTTGTTTCAGAACTCGCTACGCTCTTGCAAACAATAACTTCGGGACGCTTGATCCTGAAACAAGTTACTTCGTGATCTTCGATATCAGGATGACAATTGGAAAAATCTTCGATTCACGAAAACGCTCCTTGTGGAGTAAGTGCCGCCCACGCCACCACCAATCCTATGATGGCAGCGAGAGCAATAACAATTTTTAAAATTAATCCTTTCCTTATTTTTTCTTCTTTGTAGCTTTCTTTTTATCAATGAATTTTACTTTTAAAATCCAAAGAACGATCAATGCTGGCACCCAAAGTGGAATATAGGCAATAACCATAATGAGTTTGTCAGCAATACCATGAGCACTTCCAATCAAATCATTAATCGCCATTCTCCATGATTTTGTGAACGTCCAGTGTGGATCAGAGATATCTCCGATTTGTGTTTCAGGACGAATAGAAAGGTTGAGTGTTGAATAACTCACGTTTACGTCTCGTCGTGATTGCGTTCGTTCAAGGTTCTCAATTTGGTTTTGTACACTTGAAAGTTCTCGGTCAACCTTCAAAACATCCCCAAGATCTTTTGTTTCTCGATCCATCAATTCTCGGAGTCGATCTCGTCGAATTTTTAAATTCTTCAATTGATTCGCAGTATCTGAGTACTGAGCCGTAATATCATTTGTAGAAATGTTTTCAGATTTCTTCACTCCGAGGAAAGCGAGTTTCTCCATCGCTTCGTCGAGACTGTCGGAAGGAATTCGGACTGTGAAGTTATAAGACAAAACCCCTGGACGAACTTCCCAAGAATTCATGTTTGTGATTGTTCCATCAAGCTCTGCGATTTGAGTTTCCGCTTCGCTTCGAGCTTTTTCAGTATTGGCAACTTCAACAGAAAGACTTCCGTTTTTAATAATTTTTCGATCTTCGGTATTTGGAATGAATCCGCCATCCATTACAGGCATGATTCCACCACTTCGACCTGCCATCATCATTTTTGGTGCGCGTGCCATATCCATTGACTGGCTTTCTGTCATAAAATTATTACCATAAGAGGCGAAAGGCGTTACGACATTATTATTTCCAAAGAGCCACCATCCAGCGCAAAGAACGACGATGATAACGAGGAAGTTCTTGAGAACAAATTCATTCAAAGACGACCATGAGATTTTCATTTTTTGAGGGTTAAAAAATCGCTTTAAAGGTACGTGTTGAGGAATATTCGTCAAGAAATTTTAAATTACGAATGAGAAATTATTCAATCTTCAATTATATCTTTCTTACGTTTGTCATCCTGAGCGAAGCCGAAGGATCCCTTAGCTTGAAAGCAGGCCAATAGACCTACTTTATTATTTATTGATGCAAACAGGAGCGTTGGAAGGGATTCCTCTGTTCCGCTACGCTCCAATCGGAATGACAAAAAGGGGGTTATATTTCATCAAGGACTTTTTGACTCGGATCGGTTCGATTGTTTTTATCCAACGCTACAAATCGTCCCCATGATTTCCCAAGAGCTTCAATACTCTCTCGGCCTTCTTTTCCAAGCGGGCCCATTGTCGTGAATATGGCACTTTGATCGGTCGGGAAATTTTTCACAAAACTCAAAAAGAGTTCCAGCGATATGGGGTCGTTTGGGGTGACAGCAAACTTACAAATTTTTGGAGAAAGGAAATACATCTGCACGACAATGTCGTCGATATTGTTCGGCAGCTTGTCAAAGTTGTGATAGCTAAGAAGAAGCTTATCACTTGGAATCTGACGAATGAGTCCTTCTTCATTTTTCTTCACATCTAAATCCACAAGGTTTCCACCCGCCTTTAGAAACTTCTGCAACATCTCAATCCTCGCTTCCGCTGTTCCCAAAAAGTTTCCACGTTCTTCCGGTGTTTTACAGCATCCAATGAGCTTATGAGACTTTATTCTCGGAATATCTCCTTTAAATTTATCGAGCCACACTTCAATCCAACTTGCTCGATCACCGATTTTCTCCACCATTTGCAGGAGGTCATCAGCGTTGCGAGGACGGACAGGAACGATGGTTTTCATTTCACTTTGCATCAAAGCACATTTTTTATCACAATGCGAGCAAATGTCAGCAATTCAGATCATCTATGGAACCACTGGAGGAAACACACAAATCGTGTGTCAGAAACTTCAAGAGGAATTGGAAACACTAGGACACCAAGTTTCTTTGCTTCGATGTGAGTTAGCAAAACCAGAAGATCTGTTGACGGGCGATTGCCTCATCCTCGCGAGTCCGACCTACGGACATGGGGTGCTAGAGATGCACTTCGCGAAGTTCTTGCCCACAGCCGACAGCATTTCTCTTGATAATAAAAAATGTGCCGTAGTGGCGCTCGGAGATCCGAAATACGATTTGGATTACTTTATGGAATCAGAAAAAATTCTCACGACATTTATTGAAACGCACGGAGGAGTTATTGCAACGCCTCCACTCAAGATAGCAAAATCACCATTGCTCTCTTTTGAAAAACATATACAAAGGTGGGCAGAGAAGCTCAGCGAGCAGTTATAATATGGAAAGAACCAGAATAAAAATCGTCGGACAGAGTGGATCGGGTTTGTTGACCGCAGGGGAATTGATTTCCAAGGGTCTGCAAAAACTCGGGTTTCATCTGTGCGCGGATCGTGAATATCCTTCGCTTATTAAAGGGGGGCATTCGTGCTACACGATTAATTTCTCACAAACGCCTGTGAAGTCACTCTCGCGTGATGCGGATATTCTCGTAGCTATTGATAAGCACAGTCTCATGGCGTATTTCGATACGTTGAAAAAGGACGGTGTGTTCATCCATGGGTATGAAAAAATGACCAACATTCCTGACATTCTCAAGAAAGTTGAAGAACGAAACATTGAAACCGTGAACCTGCCTTCGCGACAAATCGCCTTCGACAACGGGGGAACCGTGCAGATGGCAAATATCATTCTTACGGGAATGACATGGAAAGTTTTGGGGTTTGAGTTCGCTATCATTGAGAAATTGGTTCATGAGAAATTTGCAAAGAAAGAAGCCCTTTTAAATGTAGCGCTCAAATGCTTGAGAGCGGCGTACGATGGAGCGGAAACAAAACAAACCATTGCCTTGCCTGCAAAAAAAGAAGAAACAATTTTCCTTGATGGAAACCACGCAATAGCGTTGGGAGCAATTCATGGAGGAATGCGATTTTATGTGACCTACCCGATGTCTCCTTCGAGCTCAATCCTCACACACGTGGCGAATATGAGTGATGATACAGGTGTCGTAGTCAAACAAGCAGAAGATGAAATCACTGCGGTGCAGATGTCACTCGGAGCGATGTTCGCAGGAACGCGTTCGATGACGGCAACGTCAGGCGGAGGATATGATCTGATGACAGAATCAGTCAGTTTGGCGGGTATCATTGAGAATCCTCTCGTAATTGTCCTCGCGCAACGACCAGGGCCTGGAACGGGATTGCCAACGTGGACAGCGCAGTCGGATTTGAATCTTGCGATTCATTCTTCACATGGAGAATTTCCTCGCGTAGTGATTGCCTGTAGTGATCCAGAGGATTGCTTCGATAATGTGCAACACGCGTTTAATTTCGCGGAAGCCTACCAAGTGCCTGTGATTCTCCTCACGGAGAAAGTGGTCTGCGAATCAAAAATAACATCGACACCCTTTGCCCAAAACAAAATTGAAATTGAACGAGGACTCGCTTCAAACCTTGATTCACTCAAGCAAGAAGACCGATTCCGTATTACAGATTCGGGACTCTCAACGCGTTGGTTACCCGGAAGTTGCGACACAACATTCTTCGCCAATGGAGATGAACATGATGAGCGAGGAGTCTTGGACGAAAGTGAAAAAGCAGGCGACATGTACGAGAAACGAATGCGAAAATTAGACCTTATTAAAGCGAATCTTCCGAAACCAAAAGTGTATGGCCCGGAAAAAGACGCGGATATTTCTTTCGTCGGATGGGGGAGTAGTAAAACAGTGATGGAAGATATTATTGCGCAGTATGAGGAGAAGGACGTATCTGTGAACTTCTTGCATTTCGAGGTGGTCTGGCCACTGGAAGAAGAAGTATTGAGCACATTTTTTGTTCAAAATAAGAACGTACATCTTCTCGAAGGAAACTACGGGGGACAATTTGGAATGAAGGTGGAAGCGCTCGGACATACGTTCGCAGGGAAGTTACTAAAATGGAACGGACGACCGTTCTTTATCGAAGATATCCAAGACTATATTCATCAACATTTGAAAAAATGAGTATTGATAAAAAAACTCTCGAACAACTTTCTTGCAAGGCGCGAGAGTACAACGCATACGAGAGTGATCAAGTGATGACGTGGTGTGGAGGATGTGGAAACTACTCCATTCAAAATGCTTTGAAACGAGCACTCGTCTTGGAGAAAATTGCGCCAAAAGACGTGCTGTCTTGTTTCGACGTGGGATGTAGTGGGAACGGATCGGATAAAATAGAAACTTACACGATTCATGGACTCCATGGTCGAGTGTTACCACTTGCAGTGGGAGCAAAAATTGCGAATGAAAATCTGCATGTCATCGCATCAGCGGGTGATGGGGCGGCTTTGAGTGAAGGGGTGAATCACCTTATCCATGCGGTGCGAAGCGATTATCCAATTCTCTTTCTCCACCATGATAACCAGAATTACGCACTGACTACAGGACAAGCATCGGCGACGACTCCACAGAATTGTAAGATGAATGGAACGCCACAAGGAGTAAAAATCGATGTGATTAATCCACTTGATTTGGTCTTCAGTGTGAAGCCATCGTTTGTTGCTCAAACGACATCGGCCGATATTGATCATATGACAGAGATGATTCGAGAGGGATTGAACCACAAGGGATTCGCCTTCATTCAAATCCTTCAGTCATGCCCAACGTACAACAAAATAATGACGGATGAGTGGTTGTTGAAGAACACCGAGCGAGTGGAGGACTTGCCTGATTACGATGTGCACAACCTTACAGAGGCGAGAGCCTTTCTTGAAGAAAGTAAAAAAATACCACTTGGAGTTCTCTACAAAAATCCGAGAAAAGAAAACTTTATTCAAACGTTATCGCACCGAGAGAAATACAAAACGACGCTTATCGAAGAAGTAAAATCGGTCGATGTTTCTCCGCACTTGTCTTCACTAAAGGGCTGAACGATTGACATTTTTCCGCAAAAAGGAACAATGAGCCGTGATGAATTACGGGACTGTTATCCGTGATGCGTGGGAACTCACCACCTCAACAAAAAAACTTACCTGGTTCGCTTTTGTGCCGAGCTTTGTGGCTGTGATTATCTTTGTTGTAGAAATTGCATGGCAATATTCTTTGTTCTCAGAAGAATTTGGTTTAGCAGAACATGGCGCTACATTTCAAAAAATTGGAAGTATTTGGCATACATTAGCGGATAAAGACCTTATCGGATGGGGGATATTTTTAGTATTTTTTGTTATTTTGATTGCCTTTGTTTTTCCAGCGTGGGTGCAGTCAACATTGATTCTCTCAATGCGTCAAAAGTTTACCTACGGGAAAAAAAGACTCTCGTTGCGGCAGAAATTTATCGAAGGATTTAGTTATTTCTTTCGACTGTTTGAGTACCACGCGGTACTCATTCCATTTCAATTTATGACGATTATCTTTTATGGAATTACTTTTTATCGGTATTACCACGGAGACTTATTTAGCAGTATTTTCCTTCCTGGACTCATTGTTTACTCGATCATTTCGATGTTTATCAACCTCTTTTGTGCGTATGCTCCATTTTATGTGGTGTGCGAGGATCACTCGTTTGGAGAGAGTGTGAAGAAAAGTATCGGACTTGTTTTCTTAAACTTCGGAACAACGTTGGGACTCATCCTCCTTATGTTTTTAGTAAACATTCGTGTCATCATTAACGTGCTCGTGGTTATCGGTGTTCCGTTGGGAATTTTGGGAGCGGCTTCTTACTTTGCGACATCGTCTTGGTTCGGGGTAGCGGTAGGACTTGCAGTTCTTTTGGGGATTGGAATGTTGGCACTTGCAGCCTATCTGACAGCGGTCCTGGAAGTGTTTTCTGTTGGATTCTGGGAAAGAGGATTTACAGCTCTGCGAGCAGAACAAAACGAACTTAAAATGCCACCAGTTGAAGAAGTGGCAGCAGCAACAAATGTGCCACAGGAAGATCTCTTCTCTGGTCCCACTGAATAATGAAAGCCACACACATAGTGGCCGGTGTCGTTGTTTTATTTGGATTATTTTTTGCACGCGAGTTGTGGATATCAAATGATGCCCTTCGTATATTTGGAGAGAAAGAGTTTGCCGTAGTGCAGGTTCCTTCAGGAGAAACGATATTTTTCGGGGACACACAAACGCAAAGAAAAGATGTATTACTTCGTGCAATCCAGCCATATTTCTCACGAAAAGAGCCCATTATCATTGCCGACCAAGAAGTTGGCACTGTAAGAGAAGGAACAGATTTCACCCTCACTCGAATATCAGAACACATTGCTCGTGGCACGTTCTCCAATTCAACAATCTGGTTTTATGGTTCTCCTTCCGAGGACGAACTCACATCATTGAAAGCAACTCCAATAACACTTGAGAGTGACTTCTGGATTTTGGAAACAAATAATTATCCCGACTTTCTTCCACTTCCGAGTGAGGCAATTCTGCATATCAACGAACGAAAACCATCGAAGAGATTAGAAAGTTTTGCACGAGAAAAACCCCTGCCGTTGGTTTCCGTGAAAGAGACAGGAGGGTTTGTTATTGAACTTCAAGATCAGTCGTGGGATTTTCAGACCCGATAACCTTGAGTATTTGCATCTTTATTGCGACAACATTTTCTTGATGTTTTGCGGGATAATCCCTTATTGTTCGGAGTCCAATTTCATGAAATTTTTTCAACATTGCTTGAATCGTCGTTACATTCTCTTCAGAAATAAGTGCGGAAGGATTGAGCTTCTTTAATAAATCTTTCAAAGGAGAGGATTCTTTTGTTTCAGTGAGAACTGTCGGATCGAGTTCTTGTGCTATGTCGGAAAGTGATTTTTCAGAGTTGTCCATTGTGGAATGAATTAGTGACTCAGTATGTTTATAACTTGGGAATAAACACCCTTAGGAACAATTTCTTTTACGAGAGTGAGAGATTCATTATAAGCCTGACTTGATAAAGGAGCAGATAAACCATTCTTTTCTGCAACTTCTTTTTCTCGTTTTAGTATTCTTGAACCAACATTCTCGATTTGACGAAGCGTGTCAGAGAGTTGAGCTGCCGTTGGAGCCGCTCCTTCAGTGGCACTATCCAATTGAAAATCAAGTTTGCATTGAAGATCAACAAGAAGATCAGCAGTTTCCGTTTCCGATGATGTAATAACCTCAGTCATTTTTTAAAATTAAAAAGCACCCTTCTTTCTAATGCATTCAGGACTTCTTGTCAAGTTTTTGTCAAGCTTTCCTTTCTTTTGTTTTTGAGTAGATTGCCCTCGTATCTATGAATAAGAAAGTTTTTGGTGTTCGGCAGAAAGTAGAAAATCCAGAAAAGGTGGAACAATTTTTTAAAGAACTCTGCAAATCTGTACCGAAGAATGTGGCGGAACTGGAAAAGAAAAAACGGAATTTCTGTGCACGAGAGAAGGGAACACCGATTCTCAATCGCGATCTTATTGCCGTCATGCAACAGTTGAAACCCTCTCCTAACCTCTCCCAAGGGGAGAGGAATAATTGGAAAATATTAGAGAAGCTTCTCCAGAAACGATCAGTACGAACTATCTCTGGCGTTACGCCGATTGGAATCCTTACAAAGCCGTTCCCATGTCCTGGGAAATGTGTGTACTGCCCGACGGATGTACGCATGCCAAAGAGTTATTTGGCCTCGCAACCGGCAGCGGCTCGAGCGCTTCGAAATAAATTTCATCCTTTCGACCAAGTGAAGAATCGTATTTCTGCGGTGAAGGATTCAGGGCATCCCGTTTCGAAATTAGAAGTGATTGTTATGGGAGGAACATGGAGCTTCCTGCCGCACAAGTATCAGATGTGGTATGTGAAAAACATATTCGACGCGGCGAATGGTGTGAAATCGAAATCTCTTGCCGAAGCGCAAACGATGAACGAAAGCGCAGAACATCGAGTCATCGGATTGACGCTCGAAACACGCCCCGACTTCATTACAGAGAAGGAACTTGTTCGAATGCGAAAGATGGGATGTACGCGGGTCGAAATTGGAGTCCAGACACTGGACGACGAAGTATCAAAGCTGACGAAGCGCGGACATGGACGAGTGCATGTGGTGAGAGCAACAAAGATGATGCGCGATTTTGGATTCAAAATCTGTTATCACCTGATGCCAGGACTTCCCGGATCGACACCTGCAAAAGATTTGAAAATGATGCGAGAGGTCTTTGAAAATCCAGACTTCTGTCCGGACTTTGTGAAGATCTACCCGTGCCAAGTTTTGGATAACTCAGAATTGAAATCATGGTGGGAAGAAGGGAAATTTACGCCACTGCGTGACAAGGAACTGGTAAAGCTCCTTCTCAAATTCAAACAGTTCGTGCCGCCGTGGACACGGATTATGAGACTCCTTCGGGATATCCCTGTGAATGACATCTTGGATGGAGCGCGGTTCTCAAACCTTCGGCAAATCTTGAAGTCGCAACCAGAAAAATTAAAAGAAATTACAGGAAAGACTCTTTCTGAAATATTGGGGTCCTCGACAAGTGCGAAGCACTTGGTGGGGAGAGGAGATATAGACGAAGTAAATCGAGCCCTTCCAAAGGATGGGCGAGCTAACGAAGTCTGTGGGGACGACTGGCCATGCAAATGTATCCGATGTCGAGAGATTGGATTCCAAACAGAAAAAAACCAAGGAGAATTAAAACTTGTTCGGCGAGATTATGAAGCGGGCGATGGTTTGGAGACATTCTTATCGTTCGAATCAGAGGACGAGAAAGTTATCTTTGCATTACTTCGACTTCGAAAACCAAGTGGACAAAGGTTCACGCAATTTGGATCAGTATTGCACAATGCAGCACTGATTCGAGAAGTGCATTCGTATGGTTCAGAGATCTCCGTTGGAAATGAGGCAGGCGTGGGACAGCACAGGGGACTCGGACGGAAGTTGATTGAAGAAGCCGAACACATTGCCCGAGATGAATGGAAATTAAAACGAATGACCATTATCGCAGGGGTGGGAACACGAGGATATTATGAGAAATGGGGGTACACGTTGAAATCAACGTACATGACAAAGAAATTGGGATAAAAAAAATCCCCCAAGCCAAAGCTTGAGGGATTAGTAACCCAGCGGATAATTACCTTTCGTTTACGAGTGCACTATTTATAAACAATAGAACACAAGACAAAACGACTCGGCTGCTTTATTAATTACTTACTGGATTATGAATTTTTGGGGAGCAATATATGGTTGCCCACCAAATTTTGAAGCGGTTATTCTCCAGATATACATACCTGAAGCAATGTTTCCAAAGGCGGTAGGCTGGGAATGATACCCGGCCGCTGGAGTTCCAATAATGGTACTCCATACTACCTTTCCACCCATTGTTACTAATTCAATGAGAATATCCTTACTATTGTCAGGAGCATCAAATGAAATAGTAGCATTTCTTCCAGATGGAATCATGCTTGGAAACACTTTGAAATTCCAATCTAATGGAATCCATTCAATGAATGTATCATCACTCGTTCCTGAAATAATTCCGGAATTGATGTCCTCTCCTTTTATTAAAAATTGGAAAGAAAAATCACGGCTTAAATCAGATTCGGTAACTTGAATTTGTATCTCGATGATAGTTACTGACGGATCAATATTTGAAGGATAATCTCTCATTTGAAAGAATGTATCATCCATAATACTAATCGAATCAGCAGTCATACCTTCGGGAACTGCAATTTCAAGTGTTACGATACTTCCAATGGTAGCTTTGTGACGAGCTTCATTGTTATTTGAATAAACAGTAACAAATTTTAGATCGTTCACATTTGCAGGAGTAAGGTCGATTTCAACAAAGGAATTATCCGTTGTCTCATCAATTACATACTCCGTTCCATCTTTCCAAAAATGAATTTGAAACGCTACTAATCCCACGGGGTCATCATTCTGTACCAAAATAGTACTTTCATAATAACCTGAGTGAGGATTGGCAGTTACCGAATGACGTCCAGCAATATCAGTAAAGATACTGTCGGCAGCAACAGACGCCTTCATTTGAAGGTGAATGGTATTGACTTGGACGGCTTGGGTGGAATCAATTCTATTCGAGGAT
>CAZVBV010000013.1:0-16491 GCA_964625805.1 uncultured Candidatus Peribacteria bacterium
CGCTCACAAACAACGCGAACGGAAAAGAAATTCGAGATTTGCGAAAGAAACTTTCTAAAACGCAAAAGGACAAAGAAACGGCGGTGATCGGACAAAATTATGAAAAAGCGAACAAGCTCCACCAAGAAGAAGAACGATTGCAATTGGCGATTCAAACGATGAAATCAAAAGCAGCGGTCGGAAAAGTGCCGAAGAAAATCACGGAAGAAGACATCGCTCGAATGCTCGAACAAATGACGGGCGTTCCAATGGGAGCCATGCTCGACAGTGAATCTGTCCACTTACAAAACCTCGAAAAGACATTGCGAGCCAAGGTGGTGGGACAAGAAAAAGGAATTGAAAAGATTTCTCAGGCTATTCGTCGAGCACGAGTAGGACTGCAAAACCCGAACCGTCCGTTGGGAGTATTTATGTTCCTCGGCCCAACCGGTGTTGGGAAAACAGAATTGGTAAAACAACTCGCAAAGGAGGTATATCACGACGAAAAAGCGTTGATCAAAATGGACATGTCAGAGTTCTCTGCCAGCCATACTGGATCTCGTCTCGTCGGGGCGCCTGCTGGATACATCGGACATGATGATGGTGGAGAATTGACGGAGAAGGTGCGAAGAAAACCGTATTCTATCGTGCTGTTTGATGAGATTGAAAAAGCGCACAAAGACGTGCACAACCTGCTCTTACAGATCTTTGAAGACGGACATTTAACCGATGGAAAGGGGCGACAGATTTCATTCCGAAACACGATTATCATCCTGACTTCGAACATTGGAGCACAACGATTCCAAACAACCGCGAATGCGATTGGGTTTGCCGATGACGAAAAAGATCTCTCTCAAAAAGAACACGAATTTGAAATGGCGGCTGACGATGTGATGAAGGACTTGAAACAAGCCTTTGTTCCAGAGTTCGTGAACCGACTCGATTCTGTGGTAGTCTTCCATCCGTTGAACCGAGATGCAATTAAACAAATTGTAAAACTTCAGGTTGCTGAATTTCAAACACGATTAAACGACAAAAAAATTACGCTTCGGATTGGTGGCTCAGCTATCAACTCTCTGGCGAAAGCGTCGTATCATCCCGAGTCTGGTGCTCGGCAAGTACGAAGAGTTTTGGCGGATAAGATGGAACATCCACTCGCCGAAGGTCTCTTGGGAGGAACAATTAAGGCGGGCGACACCTTGAAGGTTTCTTATGATGGAAAGACTGAATTGTGTTCATTCACAAAGGTCACCAAGAAGTAAGTAAGACTCGGTAAAGTATGAGCCGATAGTCGAACTTATCCTCGCCCCCAATCAAGTTGAGGACAGGCTCCAGCGGGGATCTATTCTTTATGCTCTTTATTCCTGACAAGAAGAACCGTTGACACTCCGTGGAAATTTTGTACCATCGCTCCCGATGGAGACAATTATTCAGAAAGCGTTGAAAATTCTCCTCGATAAATACGGAGCCCAGTACGATTGCGTTACTATTTTGGAAGAAAACGGGCACTATCGAGCGAGTATCGAAACGCCGGAACCGGCAAAACTTATTGGTCGTAATGGGGCTATTTTAAGCGCATTACAACTTGTTCTCAAAAATGTCCTCTGGAGTCAAAACGAGGAAAAAGCATTTGTAACTCTCGATATCGATGGATACAAACAAGAGCAATACGAAAGGATCTACGCTCGTGTAAAAGGAACGATCGAGATGATGAAAGAACGAGGATTGTCAGAGGTGAAACTCTCTCCGATGAAACCGTTTATTCGTCGATTGGTTCACTTGTGGATCGCTGAGAACTACCCTGATCTTACAACTGACTCTGTTGGTGAGGGCCTCACACGCGCGATTCAGGTTCGATACAAGTAAATTCTTTTTTTGTCATCCTGGCTTGCCCAGGATCGGATAAGGGAAGCTCTTTTTTGTAAGCGCTTAGCGCCGAACCAATGTTTGTTTTTCGCTTTGCTCTGCAAATATTTGCTCCATTCTTAAGATTCTGGGCAAGCCAGAATGACTGTATTGACTTAAGATTATGGGAAAAATACAAACTACGATAAAATTAAATTCCTTCTTTGTAATTTTAAATTGAAAAATGATTACCACCGATGACCTACGAAAAAAATGGCTCGCTTTTTACGAAGCGAAGGGACACAAAATTATCCCCTCCGCCGGTGTTATTCCTGACAACGATCCGACGGCGTTATTTCACAACTCTGGAATGCACCCACTCGTTCCCTATCTCATGGGAGAAGTTCATCCTGAAGGCGTACGACTCGTAAATTCACAGAAGTGTGTACGAACCGGCGACATTGAAGAAGTGGGGGACGGGACGCATCTGACATTTTTTGAAATGCTGGGAAACTGGTCGCTTGGAGACTATGGAAAAGAAGAACAAATTAAATGGTCGTTTGAATTTCTGACGGACGTGTTAGAACTTTCTCTCGATAAAATCGCAGTATCGGTTTTCGCCGGAGACAACGATGCTCCACGAGACGAAGAAGCCGCGAAAGCTTGGAAAGAGTGTGGAATTAATGAAAAACGAATTGCGTATTTAGGAAAAGAAGACAACTGGTGGGCGAAGGGAGACGTGGGTCCATGTGGACCAGACAGTGAAATGTTTTACTGGGCGGGAGATGAACCGGCTCCAGAGAACTTCCAAGACACCGCTGATAATCCTCTCTGGGTTGAAATCTGGAATGACGTGTTCATGACATTTCATCGAGATAACTGCGGAGCACTTCATCTGCTTCCACAGCAAAATATCGATACAGGAATGGGGCTAGAACGAACGGTGGCCGTTCTTAATGGATTTAAATCCGTATATCAGACCGACGCTTTTTCCGACATTTTGAAAACCATTGCCGAGACGGCAGGGAATCCAGCACTCGCTGACGACCCGATTGCTGATACGGAGGATGGAAACTCAATGCGAATTGTCGCTGATCACTTGCGGGCGGCAACGGTCATGCTCGCCGAAGAAATTGTTCCGTCGAATACCGATCAGGGGTACATTTTGCGAAGAATTATCCGACGCGCCATTCGTCACGGTCGCAAACTCGGGATTCAATTGATCCCCGACAAGCGAGGACATGGTTTTTGCAATATTGTTGCAAAAGTTGTCATCGAGAAATTGTCACTCCATTATGAGGAATTAAAGAAGCATGAAGCGTTTGTTTTTGAAGAACTCGAACGAGAGGAGGGGCAATTTAGTAAAACATTAGAGAACGGAGAAAAGGAATTTGAGAAACTCTCAAAAAAGATCCTGGAATTCTCTCCCAAGAAAGAGGTGAGCGGAAAGAGCGCGTTCAATCTCTACGAAACCTACGGATTCCCTCTTGAGATGACAATGGAATTGGCACAAGAAAAAGAAATGACGGTTGATGAAGAGGGCTTTTACAAAGCGCAGGAAGTGCACCAACAGAAATCTCGTGCAGGAGCGGAAAAGAAATTCGCAGGAGGACTCGGAGATACTGGGGACGCTACGGTAAAACTTCACACGGCTGCCCATCTCATGGTCGCGGCAATGCGAGAGGTTCTTGGCGAACACATTAGTCAGCGGGGATCAAACATCACGCCTGAACGGCTACGGTTTGATTTTTCTCATGACGAGAAACTCGCGGACGAACAAAAATTAGCTATTGAGAAATGGGTAAATGAAGCGATTGCCGCGGACGCCCAGCAGATCATGGAAGAGGTCCCAAAGACGGAAGCGGAAAACGATCCGACTATTGTCGGTGCGTTCTGGGAAAAATATCCCGACACCGTGAAGGTGTATTCGTTCAAAGATAAAACCGGAAAGGTCTGGTCACGTGAACTCTGCGGAGGTCCACACTGGAAACGAACGGGAGACTTAGGCACGTTTAAAATCAAGAAAGAAGAAAGTTCTTCCCGAGGCGTACGAAGGATTAAGGCTGTTTTGGTGTAGAAAAACTTTTTTCAGAATTAGGCCTTGCTGAGTAGTTCATATTTTTCGTAAGATTCTTTTTCTTCTCGTTTTACAGCTTTTCCGTTCATTAGCGTTTCTCGAACATCATCTGGAATAAAGTTTAAATTTGACTGCGCGATAACCTCTCCGGAATACCCGCCTCCTGTTTGCCGAAGCACCCCCAACTCACCGCCTCGCTGAATTAGTTTAACAAACTCTGGTTCATAACTTTCTGATTGAATATTCTGCATTTGATCTTTTAAAAGAGTAAGTACGAATAAACTCATTCCCTGATGCTTCCCTAGTTTATTGGTATCAACTCCTCCGTCTTTTCCAAAGGGAAAAAATTCCATATTTATTCGATGTCCCTCGTCGTAGGTTTCAGAAAACCCCGTTCTTCCTGATCCCCACAAAAAAGCCGTCTTATCTATTCCCTTAAGATAATCAATCCCTGCCATTTTCATTACGTCTTCGTCCATCGAAGAAAACTTAATTTTCAAATCCTCGGTCTCTATGGTTTCAAAAACCTTTTTCATATAATTAACAACCACGGCCATGATTGTTTTTTGATTCTCTTCAAGTGTTTCCGAATACTTGCGAATCACACTTGCCTGCTCTTCTTCGTATGCTTGATCTAGGTTGTCGTGATATTCTCCCAACATATCCTCCGAAGATTTTCTTGCTTCTGCCATAACATATATTAAAAATACGAACGATAAATACACTCGTTTGTCCTTTTTGTCAACAATCCCGCGAAGACCTACTTCTGCATCTCCCACAACTTCTCCATCTCGACTCGCGCTGCCTTGACGTAGTCTTTTCCACTACTCGCGTAGAGCACTGATCGGGACACGGGAACGATAACTCCCAGTCCATCGACTTGAACGGCTTTCACTGAATCCATATCACCTCCCTGCGCTCCAACTCCTGGACAGAGGAACCACGTGTGGGGCATCTCTTCTCGGAAGAACGCCATAAATTCTGGTTCGATCGTCGCGCCAATAACCGCTCCAACGGCGGAGAATAGGTTCTTTTCTGATTGTGTCGTGACGTTCCATGCTTCTACCATCTCCGCAATTCGCAGGGAAATCTCTGCTTCGCCCCCTTGGAATTCTACGGCTGATGGGTTTGATGTTCGCACCAAAACGAAGATTCCTTTCCCGTCTTCTTCGCAATATCTGATGAAGGGTAAAATCCCGTCCGTTCCCAAGAGTGGGTTCACGGTCATCGCGTCACATTCGAGTGGCGATCCCTTGCCGAAGTAAGCCTTCGCGTACGCCTCTGCAGTCGCCCCTATGTCGTTTCTTTTCCCATCGACGAGTGTTATCAACTTTAGCTCCTTTGCGAGCTTGAGAAGGACTTCTACGGCTTTGATTCCTTCGGCTCCAAATTGCTCGAAGTACGCCATCTGTATTTTGATTCCGCAGACAAGGTCATGGGTTGATTTCATAATTTCTGTACAGAATTCAAGTGCCCCTTTCGCATCCTTAGAAATCCCTACTGGGAACTTCTCTGGATTCGGATCAAGTCCGAGCATCAAGAAAGACCCTTTTTCTTTAACCGCCGCTTCCAATTTTTCTGAGAAATTCATCGCCCGCATTATTGAGGAATGGGGCGTTTTGGGCAATAAAAAAAGAGGCTCCCACATAGTGCCTCTCTTGATTGTATTACCCTATAACACTGTTTGTATTTACTTAAACACGAAGAGGGGGGTCTGTGGGAGCCAAAAAGATAGAATGTTCGTTGTAAATTTCACAATGATGCAACCATTAATAAACCCTTAAACAAGAATCTAAAAAGAAATCTACAAAGTAATCATACTCTATCTGTGCACGAGTTTTATTGCTTCTTGGTAGGCTTGTCAACTTTTCCCTGTTCTTCTTTTTTTGGAGCGGGCTTCTTGGCTTCTTCTTTTTTCGCTTCCCCATCCTTTTGAACTTTTCGCTTGTCCTGTTCTGGTCGTGCCCATCGAGAAATTTTACTTTCCACTTCTGATCGTGGTTTGGCATATCGTTGTCGTGAAAATTTCACAATCTTCTCTCGTCTGACTTCCGGATCTTCCTCGTCGACAATCACTGGTGGTGGCAATGTCGCTCCGGAAAACACATTACTCGTCATCCCCTCTATCATGATTCGGTTGTACACTTCGTACTTCGGCAAGGAAGCCAGGTCAATTGGGAGAACGACCTCTTCATCAAATTGTTCCGAGAACACCTTCGCATCGTCGATTCCAATTTGGAACGAGACCAAACTTCCCACATTTCCGAACACCGCCGCCTGCACTTCCTCTGACATCTGTGCCACGTACTGATTCGCTAGGGTGAGGTTGAGTTTGTATTTCCGAGCTTCAGACAAGATGGTGGCAAAGGAATCCGTCGCAAAGTTCTGAAACTCATCCACGTACAGATAAAAATCTTTTCGGTCTTTTTCTGGGATGTCCGCTCGGCTCATGGCATCAAGCTGGAACTTGGTTATCAAGAGTGATCCAAGAAGGGAAGAATTGTCTTCTCCGATTTTTCCTTTCGATAAATTCACAATCACAATCTTCCCCGTGTCCATCGCGAATCGCAGGTCAAGGGTCGATTTCGGTTGCCCGACAATGTTTCTAATCACTGGTGTGGAGAGGAACTGTCCGACTTTGTTCTGAATCGGTCCGACGGCTTCGGCTAATTTCTGAGGGGCGAGCGCACTGAATTCTGTCTCCCAAAAACTCCGCACCATCGGATCTTCCACGTAGTGAAGAATCTTCGCTCTGTAGACTTTATCCACGAGCATTCGCGTGATTCCAAGCATTGTTGTGTCTGGTGCTTCAACAAGTGCGAGCACGGTGTTTCGCAAGAAGTGCTCCAATCTCGGCCCCCACGAATCAATGTTTAATTTCTTAATCACCCCGATCAATCCCGATGCAATCAGTCCTCGTTGTTCTGGATTTTTTCCTTCCAGCACGTTAAACGCTACGGGGAAATCTCGGTCAGAGGGATCAAAAAGAATCACGTCATTCGTTCGGCTTTTGGGAACGAAGCGAAGCACCGCTTCGGCCAAATCCCCATGAGGATCAATAACCGCTACCCCTTTCCCGGCTTCGATGTCGGAGAAGATCATGTTTTCCAGCAGGGTTGATTTCCCCATTCCTGTTTTCCCGATAACGTAGACGTGCCGTCGGCGGTCGTCTGGACGGATCCCATATTTCACTCCATGTCCCCGGAAATTTGTTTCTCCCATCAAGGTCACATCATCTTCGCTGTCGTCAGGAAGCTCTGCCGGTGGTTCGAGTTTTGCGTTTTCTACCCACGCAATTTTTGGCGTGCTCACTGAAATTGTTGGCAGGTGATACATGGTCGCGAATTCTTCTTGTGAAAGAACAAACGGCACATGAACCGACCGATGAATAATTCTGTGAAAGAGGCTTGATGAATCACCATGGGCAAACTTCCCGACTAAGAATCGGTTCATTTGGGGCGCATCAAACTGATGAAACGTTCCCGTGATTTCTCGCAGTTTTGCTTCCGCGTGAAGATTGTCTTTGTCAGAATGCACATACAGCGCTCGTACATTTACGGCAAACGCGAGTCTAGAAATTTTATCAAACGCGGCCGAGTAAATCGTTTCTCGGTCGTGTCGACCAGAGGATGTTCGCTCATCTACTTCCAAGCTGTCATCGTCGAGGTCTTTCCCTCCTCCTGCACTAGGGCCTCCTCTTTTCCATGCAAAGAGAAGATGCAAAAATCTCCAAATCGGGGCTCGTGCAATTCGCACCCATCGTCTCGTATCGAGTCTCGACCATTGGTAAAAATCTCGGAACCAGTTCCATTGCCAGATCCCACTTCGCACTACGTGCTTCAATGCATTGTCCGCTGCCTCTTGCCATCGTGATCCCACTGGATTGATAACAAACTGCACAACAGCCGTATCATCCTTGTGAGGAAGATGCGCGAGCGCTGAGGTCATTGCCCCGAGCGGATCTTGGAATTCTCTTGAATTAGAATCGTCGAATTGCGGATATCGCTTAAACGGAAACACCCACGGGTTGTAGGGTTTGAGTGTTGTGGCGATTACCTTTTTCTTTTCAATAAGATTCTTGGTGAAATAATCAGACACCTCTTCGATTTCTACTTCTTTGTACTGCGCGTAGAACTGAGAAGAAACAAGTGTTCTCAAGTGTGTCGGCACCACCACATAAAAATGGATCCGCCCCCCCGTGCAGACAATTTCGAAACTAATAGTTTCGCCCCCCCCTTTTTTTGCTTCTTTTGAAAGCAGTCCGTGGAGACTCGCTAGAATTTGTTCGAAGGCCAAAGGGCCTCTTTCATTTTTTTTTGGCACCGATAATCGTAACACTGTTTGTTTCGCTTTTGTCATTGCTTTATTTTTGCAAAATTTCACCGCTTTTTATAGCTCTAAATTGGAAAAAACGCAATCCCAGAATTGACAAAAACTCTTCTCTTCCTACAATCTCGCCGTTCTTTGAACAAATTTGTTTTCATGCACCTCCCCTTGAATACGGGGGGCGCGAACGCACGAGTGGCGAAATGGTAGACGCGCTAGCTTGAGGGGCTAGTGAGATTTATTTTCTCGTGGAGGTTCAAATCCTCTCTCGTGCACCACTCGACTCATCAGGACTTCGTCCTTCTTCGCTCGTGGTTTTCGTCCTTCGGACTACAACCGTGAAGAGAACGATTGAGTCTCGTGAAAACAATTGATATCCCTACGAACAGAGTGGAGCGCAGGACGAGTAGGATTGAGCGAGTGTAACAAGCGAAATCCGTTAAGAGAGTCCGAGAACGGTCTGTGAGTAAAGAGGAATGAAGACGAAATAAGCCGAGCCATTGGACCTTGTCCAATTGCGAAAGCAATGAAGTCTTCCAACGACGACGCGGAGTAGAGCAGCGGTAGCTCGTCGGGCTCATAACCCGAAGGTCACAGGTTCGAATCCTGTCTCCGCAACCAAAAAATCTGATTTGTCCCCAAAGGGGACAGGACAGATTTTTTTTGTTATGCAGATAAGAACCGCCCAAGGTTCGACGATTTGCGCTGAGGAAGTGAAACAACGAAGCTGCAAATCCCTCGAGTAGGCCCGCTTTGCGGGGCGTTGGGAGAGCATCCTGTCTCCCGCCTTTTTATTTAACCAACCCCTCTCCCGTCATTTCCTCAGGAATCGGAAGTTCAAGAATTTTAAGAATAGTCGGTGCAATATCCGCCAATGTTCCCTCCGGTCTTAACTGAACATCGTCGCCATTATTTAAAATAAGCGAGAACGGCACGAGATTCTTGGAATGCTTCGGTGCGTGATTCCCTTCTTCGTCGAGCATCTCCTCACAGTTCCCGTGATCGGCCGTAATTATAATATCGTAGCCTTGTTTGAGCACTTTTGGCACCAGCTTCCCAAGACACTTGTCGACAGTCTCCATAGCAACAATCCCTGCCTGAACATCGGAGGAGTGCCCCACGAGATCCCCGTTAGCAAAGTTCTGAACCACGAGTTCATACTCATTTTTTTCAATCGCTTTTATCGCGGCATTTGTATTCTCAACCGCTGCCATCTCCGGCACATCCGCATAGGTCGCACATTTGGGCGACTCGACCACAATCCGTTCTTCTTTGTCGAAGGGTTCCTTGTGATCTCCTGAAAAGAAGGTGGTGACGTGGTTAAACTTTTCGGTCTCGGCGATTCGCAATTGCCGATGTCCTTCGCGCGCAACAATTTCTCCGAGTGTGTTCTCAATCTTGTGTGCAGAGAGCGCGTAAATGATGTGTGCCTGCTCGTGATATTGTCCGAAGATTCCGACGTTTTCTGGGTTCAATCGAATCAGTCTCCTGAACTGCGGAAAGTCTCTATCGCAGAATGCGGCGGTAATTTGTCGCATCCGATCGGTTCTGAAATTGAAACAAATCACAATGTCATCACTCTGAATTTGTCCTTCTTTTTCCAGAAGTATCGGCGGAACGTAGTAGTCCGATTCGTCGTTCGTGGTGTAGAATTTGTCGAGATATTCTTCCCATGATTCCCGTATCGCTGAGACATTTGGGTCGCAGAGGACATTGTACGCTTGCTGAGTTCTGTTCCAGTTTTTGTCCCGATCCATTCCAAAGAATCGTCCCCCGATGGAGGCAATTTTTCCGAGTCCTTTTGCTTCAATATCTTTGAGGTAATGCTTGGCTGTCCGCTCTGGCACGTCTCTCCCGTCAAGAAATGCGTGAATAAAAACATCTTCAATCCCAAAGTTCTTTGCCATATCTTGAAGTCCATAGAGGTGGTTTTGGAAACTGTGGATCCCCCCGTCCGACACCATTCCAACAAAATGAATGCGTCCTTTTTGTTTCGCTGTTTGGAACAAGGGGGTCAGTTCTGGTTTCTCCATAAACGCTCCTGATTCGATTTCATCGTTGATAATGGTGAGCAATTGTTTCACTGGTCGCCCCGCTCCAATCGTGATGTGCCCAACCTCCGATCCGCCCATCTGGAACTCCGGCAGACCCACTGCTCGTCCGTGTGTCTTGAGCTTTGAGAAAGGCTTTGTCTTAAAGAGTGTGTCGAGAAATGGTGTCTTGGCTTGTGCGAAAGCATCTCCTGCGTCTCCCTTCCCCAACCCCACTCCGTCTAAAATAATTAAATAAACTTTTTTCATCGTGGAAATTGTAAGGTAAAGTGGGGGAAGATGAAACGGAAAAATCCTGGCATCTCGTTACTTATTAGTTTGGGAATCTCTTTTTTGGCGCTTGGGGTTGCGATCTCTGTGATTGCTTCCGTTAATAGTGCTGTTCAAAGGAGTGCCGACCTCGGACGGTCAGCACAGGTGTTTTTCGCTGCGGAATCTGGGCTTGAATCGGCGTTCTTTCACCACAATGCTCGTGGACAAGGCGTTCATTTTACTGGTACTTCTGGTCCTCAAACAATCACACTCTCTAATTCTTCAGCAGAAGTAAGTTGGGAGCTCGAAGGACGAGACAACGGTATTGCTGGAATGCTGAAGGAAGGACAAAAAATACAAATCCCTTTATTTTGGGATAACTCTCTCGACCCAACAAAAGAACCGCCCGTTGATGGAAATGGTGATTTTGATATTGGAAGTTTCCAGGCGGGGATCCTTTCTGATGATTTTCTGCTTACGTTTAATAATGAGGACATTCCTTTTGGTTTTAATTTTGGAACCACAGAAGCGGCTGCCGTTCTCATTGATTGGGCTGTCTCTCGAGAACATGACACGGCGGGACTTCAAACATTTGTTCCGACACTCGGAACGAGTAACTCCTGCGATGGCGCTTCTGGCTTTGTCTGTAAGGGTGAATTTTTGAACGCAATTGATGAAGTCGTGATTTCCTCTCTCGCAATTATTAATGGTGAAATCCTTCCTGGGGGGGCCGCTAGCACGTTAAACGCTTTTATGAATGATTCTGACTCACAACAATTCGTTCTTTCTTTCCAGCCTCTTCTTTCTTTTTCAGATAGCTCAGATCCGTCTGATATTATAAAAATTGAAGGAATTCCTTTCACGCTTTCTGCGGGGGCCTCCCTCCCCATGAGCACCTACACGGTTTCGTCTGGCGTCTCTCTTGGAAAATTTTCAAAGGTTATTACCGCCGAGGTTCCTGAAAAAACCACCATCGGGGCATTCGATTACATCATCTTTGATTAGTGCGCCGTGATTCGTGTTCCCACGTTTTTCCCGGTGAGCACGCTTTTGAGGTTTCCTTTTTTGAGGAGTTCAAAGACCACAATCGGCATGTTGTTGTCTCGGCATTGTGCCACCGCCGTCGCGTCCATGACCTTGAGATCTTTCTCAAGCACTTCGTCAAAAGTAATCTTTTCAAATCGTTTCGCGTTTTTGTTTTTTTGTGGATCGCTGTCGTATACGCCATCGACGTTTGTTGCTTTAAAGACGGCGTCACATCCCAGTTCCAAGGAACGAAGAGCGGCTGCTGAATCTGTCGTGAAGTATGGGTTTCCTGTTCCTGCCGCGCAGATAACAATTCTATCTTTTTCCAAATGTCGCATCGCTCGCCGCGTGATGTATGGCTCTGCCACCGCTGGGATGTCGAGCGCTGAGCACACCCGAGAGTGAACCCCGAGTTTCTCGAGTCCTGCTTGAAGCGCCACTGAATTCATTATTGTTCCGAGCATCCCGATAAAGTCGGAAGGCACTCGTTCAATTCCTGATTTATCGTTCTCTCTTCCTCTCCAAATATTCCCCGCCCCGATGACGATGACGATCTCAACTCCTGTTTTTTGAGCCTCGACAACCTCTAGGCAGACCTGGTCAAGAATCGAGTAATCGATCCCAAATTCCTTTTTTCCCAAAAGGGCTTCTCCTGAAAGTTTAAGCAGAATCCGTTTGAATTTTTTAGGCATGTGTTTACTTTTCCGAAAAATTATACAAAATCGGCTTGAAAATGAAAGTTATTCTTCTGACGACTGATCACAACATTGCTGCAAACATCTGTGTTAAGGCGTTCTTGCAAAATACTCTGCGACAAAAATATGACATCGATGTCGTTGGCATGGTGATAACTTCTATGTTTTTTCCGTTAGAAAAGAAATCTTGGAAATCTTTTTTCCGATTTATAAAACGAGCCGGATTTGCGTTTGCGTGTAAATCCATCGTGGCAAATTTTATCCAAAGTCTCAAAATGAACTTCGCGAAAAACTTTGTTCCCGATAAAAAACGGGAATATTTTCTACTCAAAGAACTGGCACGACGATATGGGGTCCCCGTTCTTTCTGTTCGCAATGTGAATGAAGTGGGCGTACTCGATTTTGCGAAGGAAAAGAAACCTGACTATTTGGTATCGGCTCACCTTCTCCAAATTGTAAAAAAAGAACTCCTCGATATTCCAAAGGAAGGGTCAATTAATATTCACCCGGCTCTTTTCCAAGAACACCGCGGCGTGTTTTCGAGTTTCTGGATGCTTTTGCGAAACCGTCGACAGTCTGGCGCGACGGTTCACTTTATGGATGAGAAGATCGACAATGGGAAAATCATTCTTCAGCGAAACTTCTTTATTCGGCGTTCCGATAGCATTCATTCTGTTGATGAAAAAGCGGCAAAGCTCGGAGGGAACCTGCTTATAAAGGCACTTGTGAAGATTCAGAAAAAACGATCTCGATCCTTTCTTCTCAAAAAAATTAGTCAGCTCCTTACGATGCCAACAGAAACGCAAACGCGCGCCTTCAAAAAAGAAGGGAAACACATTATGAGTTGGTCTGACTTCTTCAAGATCTAATTATTTCTTGAATTTTGCTTCCGCCCCTTCCACGAGATATACATTTTTAATATTCGCGTCGATCATTGTTGTCCAGCAGCTTTCGCAACACCACCAGTGCCCCCAGAGATAAATATCTGCGTTTTTGCAACTCTCTTGCAATCGAAAAATCGCCACCTGTTCCGCGTGGTTTGCCGGATCACAGCCTTCGCAGAGTTCGTATTGTTCGCCCGTGGGGATATTTAATTCTTTTCGTCGGCATCCCTGGTCTTCGTGATAGGTGGAAACGTTTGCGCCCCGTCCGATAACAACTCCGTCTTGAACAATCACCACTCCGGTGGGGTGTGCATTGTCTGAAGAAAGGTCTTCGGCTGCTTTTTCTGCCGCCATCATAAACTTATCGTCCGGATCGACGTATAAAATCTCTCGTCCTTCTGGTAAGTATGGAAGAGTGCTCATTTTAAAAGGGATATTTTTTAAGTGACTCGAAGTCGCCTTTGCGGATTAGGTCCATTTCTTCGTCCGTGTCTTTTCGTGAAGCAAGGTTATCCGCTCCACATCCGTCATATTTCGCATCGCCCTTTCCGTGTCGTTTCGCATCTTCTTTCGCAATATCACTCACAAGTGTCTGAAAAACAATCTGACAAATTCGTTCTCCTGGATAAATACGAATCACTTGTGATGAGGTTTTATTTAAAATAGGAATCATCAAATGCCCGCAGTAATGCGCGTCCACGATCCCCGTAAGATCTACCGAAAGTCCTCGACGATTAATCGAGCTTCGTGGGTAGAGAATCCCCATCAGGTTGTCTGACTTAAGGGAAATTTTTTCAAATGTCGAAGCAATGATTGATTCTCCTGGTGCAAGTTCAAAGTACTGGCCGGGTTTCAGTTCGATTTTTTCAAGGTTGTCACCTGCCGTTTGTGTGACATCAACATTCAAGACTTCACGTCCTTGGCTTGTCAGCTTCCAAATCTTTGGCAGATAAAACACCGTCCCGAGACGAAGATCAACGGCGTGTGGTTGGTTTTGAAATGCATCGAGTGCGGGCGAGAACACTAACGTTCCGTCCGCAATGGCCGCTGATATTTCTTTTCGAGTAAGAATCATTTGTTCACTGTGTAGTACAAAGTGCGCGAATTATCCCCTAATTTCTCTGATTTTTCAAGGGTCAGGTCGAGTGAAATTTCCGGCGCAAACACGCCCATTCCGTCCCCAAAGATAACGGGTGAAACGGTCAGGATAACTTCGTCAATGAGCCCTTCTTTCGCGAAGAGGGTATTAATGGTTGTGCCTCCCGTGAGCACGGCATGATCGTAGGTTGTTTCTAGTTTTTTTAAGATGTCTGCTGGCGCGAAAGAGGTAAACACAAGGTTTTCTTCTCGCTGTTCCCACTCGCCTGCGGAACGAGAAAGCACTACTGAGAGTCGCCCAGGCAAAATTCCTGGAAGCGTTTCAAAGGTCGTTCGTCCCATAATCATGACGCCCGCTTCCTTGGTATAGTTCATAAAAAACTTCTTGTCGGCTTTCTCCGTCCAATCGGGAAAGTGAGCCGAATCCTTTGCGATTCGTCCGTCCAGCGTCTGTGCCATGAGGAGAGTAAGTTTCATCGTGGGAGGAATGTACCCCAGATTGCCACAGGGGAGCAAGTTTTCTTTTTTCCAATTTTTTTTTCAAGCCCCAATTGCTATCCAAGCGGGGTTTGGGGAGAAACCGTGTTTGAGCATCAGTGGGACTCGGAAACTTTTTGACTGCGCACGAGCGAGTTTTTTCTCCCCAAAACTTTTTGGTTCTTTTTGGTTATAAAAAGAACAGTCTTCCCGATATCAACCATCGATAAAAGAAGGGATTCCTCCGCGGAGCCTGCCCTCGAGAAATCGGGGGGTCGGAATGACAAGGTTGCTCTTCTTTTTCTGAATAGTACCATTGTGTCGATGGCAAACCTTTCTCCGGAACTTAAAAAAACATTGCTTCGTTTCCAGCAAAGCGAGCGAACCGAGGCCCTGGTCTACGACCAGCTGGCAAAGATGACAAAAACCGCACACAATCGTGATGTCTTGCAAAAGATCGCTGACGAGGAACGAGGACATGCTAAAATCTGGGAACAGCTTGCTGGTGAATACATCGGCCCAAATCGACTCCGTGTGTGGAAATGGGTGACGATTACGTGTGTTTTTGGACTGACATTTGGGGCGCGATTTATGGAGCGAGGAGAGGAACAGGCACAAAAAACCTACAAAGAAATCATTCCGCATTTCCCCGAAGCAGAGCAGATTATGAAGGATGAGGAGCAACATGAGCAGGCACTCATTGAGCTATTGAACGAGAAGAAGTTGGAATATGTGGGATCGGTGGTTTTGGGGCTCAACGATGCTTTGGTTGAATTGTCTGGTGCGCTCGCTGGGTTCTCCTTCGCTCTTCAAAACACCCGTGTTATTGCCCTTCTGGGAATTATTACAGGAGTCGCCGCCTCTCTCTCTATGGCAGCCAGTGAGTATCTTTCTTCAAAAGAAGAGGGGAAAGAAAACGCTCTCATGTCTTCTCTTTACACAGGGATTGCGTATGTCTCGACGGTGGTGCTTCTTGTCCTGCCGTATTTCCTCTTCAATGACTATGTCCACGCACTGATCGCGATGCTCGTGGTGGTACTTCTTATTATCGCTGGGTTTAATTTCTACATCTCTGTCGCAAAAAACGAATCATTCAAGACTCGATTCTGGGAAATGGCACTGATAAGTTTTGGAGTCGCCGCAATTAGTTTCTTTATTGGAGTGGCGGTGCGATTGTGGTTGGGGTTGGAGATATAAAAAACAAGGGGTTTCGCAAATTATTATTACAATTCGAATGAAAGATTGAAAAAAACATTAGAAAAAATATTCATAAAAAAACAATCTGCTATCATAAAAAACCAAAACACTTTTAATTTTTAACATTAATATTATGAACAACTCACAACACGCTAACCATGAAAACAAAGGAATCCCCGTGTTGGGAGATCTTTTTCCAGAAATGACGGTTCAAACAACTCGGGGAATCTTAACCCTCCCCTTGGTCTACAAAGGAAAATGGTTTATCTTATTTAGTCATCCAGCAGATTTCACTCCGGTATGCACCACCGAGTTCATTGCCTTTCAGCAAAGATATGAAAAATTTAAAGCATTAAATTGTGAACTTCTTGGACTCAGTGTTGACCAAGTGTTTTCACATATAAAATGGGAAGAGTGGATAAAAGAAAATATGAACATAGAAATTGAATTCCCAATCATTGCCGACACTGGAAAAGTAGCAGAAACTCTTGGAATAATTCACCCAGGGAAAGGAACAAATACCGTAAGAGCTGTTTTTATAGTTGATGAAAACTCCAAAATTAGGACGATACTCTACTATCCAC
>CAZVBV010000014.1:0-16186 GCA_964625805.1 uncultured Candidatus Peribacteria bacterium
CAACGGAATCAAGATCTACAGAAAGTACTCCGCCCTGAGTGAGCGTGATTGTTTCTCCTACAAGAGGGTTCTCCAAAGAAACAGGACTTTCCCCATTGAGAACAGTAACAATAACGGCAGGATTTATCCCCGCTGCGGCGAATACATCAATCAAATTAAGAGAGAAGGTTCCAGGAGCGGAAGATTCGAGGGTGTTTAAAATGATAGTAAATTCTTGTTGTTCTCCGGCAGGAACATCATGAGAAAAATTAAAATTTACAAATCCATTGAAATCAAGATTGCGCTCATCTCCCTGTTGTATTCCATCCGCAAAGACGGCTCCCCAGAAATTAGAAAACGTTACGGCATTCCCAGTTCCCTGGGCATTAAACGAGAGTCCTTGGACTCTTACCTCAACATCTTCGCTATTGTCCACAACGAATTTAAAGAAAGAAATGTCAGTTGTTCCAGCAACTACGTTTGTATTTGAGAGTGGAACGTAGGTAACATTTATTTCGGGATCGGTTGCGGTCCCGCCTCTCACACATTTATAAGAAGGTTTTGTTGCTGTATATGGTTGTTCAGTATTCCCTCTCGTTCGCCAAGAGGTAATGGTTTCATTTTGGTATTCCTCAACACTTATCGTGTCTGGCCAAAATTTCTGACAGTATTCGACGGGTCGATCGGCCCATCCCTCGTCGCCCCACTGTGCTTGTGTTCCTCCACCAGAAACACCATCGGGATCAGTTTTCCAACGCCTTCCCTCTACATGCTGATTTACTTTTCCATACCAGAATGAAATTCGAGGAGTCAAATCATTAGTAGAAGTTTGAATATCACTTCCACAGGCCCCATCAACACAGTCACAATAAGCGCCAGTATATCCAATAGAAGTTTCGCTGGAGCAGAACCATTCCCCCAGGAAAGAGCCTTCTTGGCTTTCGGGACCTCCAAGTTCGGTGAAACATAAATCAGTGTGCGTTTCTGATACACCATTTATTATCCCGGTTACAGTTCCTTTTTCCACGAAACTTCCTTGATCAGAGTCGAAACAAGAATTTGGTATTTCATCATCACATACCGTTTCCGCACAAGGGTTTGTACATCCGTTATCAAATGTTCCCGATATATAAGTACAACCCGGCTGAGGTGCTGCACAAGATATTTCAGGACAATCCGGAGCAGATTTGCAGGCACCATTTGTGGTCCCATATTCACAAGGAATAAAATTTCCACGAACAGAATTGTTTTCGCAAGAAAATTCAACAATCCCATTTCCACTATTTTTATCAGTAAAGTTTTTTAATTTTCCGCCCGCCCTCCAACGAACAGATCCTTGCTTCTGAGCATTCTTTCCGCCATCAGAATCAAAACAACTTACAGCAGTTGGAACCGTAATAGGGGGAGTCGATTGAGTTGTTGTCGTCCCAGGAACAGGAATACTCGAAGGAGGTATCACGGTTTCAGTGGTTGTCGGTGGTGGTAAAATCCTTCTTTCCGTCGAATCAGAAGAATCAGATGTGACATCTATTTTATCTGTTTCAAATCCAGATCCACCGAATTGTTGTGGACCAAAGAAACTTGTTTGTATCCAGTTAGAAAAATCAGAAAACACATTTGCGTGTGCGTTCGGAACTGGAGAGATGGCGGCGACGAATAAAATAGCGACAACGAAACCAAGGAGCTTTCTTTTCATGGAAGAAGGTTATTTTGTTAATGGTATCGCGAATAAGGGGATGCAACAAATTTTTCTTAGAAAAAGAAAAAGAAAGATTTGCGCATTTTTTTAATAAGCAAAAAACCCTTCACGAAAGAAGGGCTTTTTTTGAAGCATTATTCCATGAAATAGCGGTCATCTATAGAAGAGTCGGAAGAGGACCCTCCCCCTCCTGTTGGAGTTTCATTTAGAATCGTTTTACAGACAAGGTCTGCACAGGCATCAATACAACCATTACTATCAGTTACTGATTGATAAAAACATCCATCAGGTGCTTGAGCACATGGCTTTGGGAGTGGACAGACCGGTTCTATCGTCTTACATATCGTATCAGCACAAGGGTTTACGCAACCATTACGGTCGGTTGATGATATATGAGTACATCCAGTTTTCGGTGTCACACAAGAGACTATAGGACAGACAGGAGGTTCGTCTTCGCAGACGAGTTCAGCACAAGTGTCAATACATCCATTACTATCTGTTGTTGATAAATATTTACAGTTTGGGGCTGGTGCAGCACATGGTTTTGGGAGTGGGCAGACCGGTTCGATTGTCTTACATATCGTATCAGCACAAGGGTTTACGCAACCATTACGGTCCGTTACTGATATATGAGTGCATCCGGGTTTTGGCGAGAGGCAAGAGAATTTAGGACAGAAAACCTCCCCTCTACAAGTACCCTCAAAACATCCATTTGGGCAAGAATATCGGGTCCCTACAGTTACTTCGTCTGATGAACAATGAAATTCAATCAAATCACCACTATTACAGCTGTCTTGCGTTGTAAACTTCGTTATTCTATCACTCTCATTTGCCCACCCATGAGCAATTCCTTTGATGGAATAATTAATACCACCATCGGTATCAGTACATCCGTCATCATTTATCCCATCTTTTGTGAAGCATTTTTTAACGGGATCATCCCAATAACACCCATTGGTCTCCCAACACGTGGAAATAGACAGTTTTTCACAAACAGGAAGTTCGGGCTCAGTTTCGCATACCATCTCGGCACAGGAATCAACGCATCCATTACTATCAGTTACTGATATATATTTGCAGTTTGAAGAGAGTGGGGCACATGGCTTTGGGAGTGGGCAAATAACCCCCGTTTCCGTTACACATTTAAAGGAAAGTTTAACAGATGAGTAAGGTTCACCAGTATTTCCGGCTGTACGCCAAGAAGTAATAGTTTCTGATTTATAATCAGCAACGCTTGTTGTTTTCGGCCAAAACTTCTGACAATACTGGAGCTTGTTTACATTCGCTCCGGAAGTACCGTCAGAATCTGTTTTCCAGGTATTCCCAGCTACATGCTGATTTACTTTTCCATACCAATATGAAATTCGAGGTGTGGAATCATTCGTGGGAGTTGAGTATTCACTAGGGATTTCTTCATCGTCATCAGGAGAACATACGAGTTCCGCACAAGGATTAGTACATCCATTTTCAAACGTTCCGGCTCTATAAGAACATCCTGGACTTGGTGCGAGACAGGCCAATCTCGGACATTCCTGAGGCTCATTACAGGCGCCATTTGAGGCTCCATATTTACAAGGAATAAAATCTCCACGAACAGAATTATTTTCACAAGAAAATTCGAAAACACCACCTTCTCCATCGTCATCAGTATAATTTTCAATTTTACTTCCCACTTTCCAAGAAACAGATCCTTTCTTCTGAGCATTTTTCCCACCATCAGAGTCAGAACAACTTACAATCGTTGGAACCATTCCCTCAGAGGAAGGTGTTGATTGGTATATCACAGGAGATGTTGTAGGTTGAGAAGTTGTTGTTGGAGTCGGAATACTTACAGGAATTACCACCGGTTCAGTACCCGCGGAAGGCATCATATTGCTTTCAGTTGAGGCTGGCTTCTTTTTCGCTTTTCGAAAAATACGAAAAATACTGCCTTTTTTTTGTGATGAAGAGCTTTTTACAGGTTTAACGAAACCAGATCCCCCAAGTTGTTGTGGCCCAAAGAAACTCGTTTGTATCCAGTTAGAAAGATCAGAAACCACGCTTGCGTGTGCATCTGGAGCAGGGGAAACAACGGCAACGAATAAAAGAGCTATAACGAAACCAATAAGTTTTCTTCTCATATAAAAGAGTTATTTTGTTAATGGTACTGCACGAGAGAACGGACAACAAATTTTTTTTAAAATTCTTTTTTGACGTGCTTCCAAATTCCATTACAGTCTCCTTTGCAAATGAGCAAAATCCTTACACTGTCCTTTGTGTCCGCAAAAATCGCCTACTTGGCGTGCTTTTCGGTTATGGGCATGATAGGAAACATGGGGATTGTTCAAGCAGAGGTTATGGACATGCCTTGTCACGAGGTAGAAGTGGCAACAGAAAAGAGCATGGAATCGAATTGTTCGGCTTGTATTGATTCCGAGAATCTTTGGAGTCAGGATTTGATTTTTACCAATAAAGGATTAGTTCTCAAAGATTTTGCATCAGCTGTTTTACCAGTTGCATGGGGTCTTGTAGAGTTTCAAACAATAGAAATTGTGGAACGGGAAAGTATTCCCGACCCTCCTGAAATTGCCTTTTGGGCATCACCATTGCGATCACAAGAAGGTATCGTCCTTTTGAACTAGGAAACAGAATTTCATATTTTCGATTCGTCTTTTCGACGAGTCTTTTTCTTATCTTTATTTTTATTATGACAAAAACTATTACTGCTTTCGGAATCACTACGGCCGTTATTATGGCAGGAGCCTTTCTCTTTAACGCCCCAACAAATGCAGAAGCGTCAGCCCCAGTGGTTGTCACTTCCCGATCGTCTTGTGGAGGACCAAGTCAACCTTCTTGCGGATGTGATTCTGCGGGAGAGTGTGGACAATCAACCTGCACAACAAAAAAATCAAGCTGTGGTTGTAGTAAATAACAACCTGCTTTTCTATTCTTTATTTTAATTATTACTATGAAAAAATTTACATTCGTTTTCGTTTTCGCTACTTCACTCCTTCTTCTTGGATGCGGGGATCAACCTATGACAGAGGCAGACATGGCCGAGAAATCAGGTCTCTCACTTGAGGAATACCAAGAACAAAAAGAAGCCGCGGCTCGCATGAATATGAACGTTGAAGACCACCTCGACATGGAAAACATGGACCACTAATTATTAGCCTTCAATATTATGAAATCATTTTTCAAATCAAACCCTTCGTGGGGGGAAATTGGTGTGTACGTACTTATTGTGGCTGTGCTTTTGGGAGGGTATTTCCTTCTAAAATCTGACACAGAGAACAAAGCTCCTTTGGCAAAAAAGGAGAAGATATACAACACCGCTCACCCACAACTTTCACAAAGTTTTTCTACACAAAAACTTATCGGTCGCGTGCGTTCTAATAACTTTGCGATGATTCATCCTCGTCGAGAAGGGATCACCAAAGACATTCTCGTTGATGTTGGAGATACTGTCACCGAGGGGCAAACCATTGCGTACCTTTTTCCTCCAGGGGTAGAAGGACAGAGTTCTGCACAAATTAGGAAAGCGTACGCCCAACTCGTCAGTGCACAGGAAGCGCTTACAAATTCCCAGCAGGTAGCAGGGGACATGGTTCAAACGTCTTCAAAAAAAGTGGAACAAGCGCAAACACTTTTAGACAATACGCAGATCGATGAAGCCAAATCAACGATTCGGTCACAACTCGCACAGAGATACGATCACACCGAGACAGTGATAACGCAGGCAATGCAAAATTTGCGTCGAATTCTTTTTGGAACCGAACAGAGTTCGCAAGTGTCAGCGTCCAATGTAGTAGGGCAATTCAGCGACTCGATTCAGAAACAAGATGTATTTAATCTGTATACAGAGGTAGCACGGGTTGGACAAGGATTCCTCGATTCAGATCAAGAAGATCAACTTCTTGTCTATGTCAATCAAGTAGAACAACTGCTGAGCGAAGCAGAGCTTTTGTATAGAAACGCCACTATTTCTAGATATCAAACACAATCGGAAATAGAATCGGCCATCGCGACGATCCAGGCGGATCAACGAAACATCTTATCTGCTCGTGAGAAATTGGACGACACGCTTTTGAGTGAGGAACAACTTTCGGTTTCGCTTTCACAAGCCGAACAGAATCTTGATCTCTCTGAGTCACAAGCACAGACGAGTGTTGATAATGCTCGGAACAAATTGGACGTAGCCCAAGCCGCATACCAATCGGTGCTCACGCAAAGCGGACACGTTCAAGTCGTTTCCCCTTTTGCGGGAACAATCTCACAACGGTTTGCAGAGGTTGGTCACATGGTAATGCCTTCAATGGCACTCTTTGAAATCGTCGATGTCGACACCAGTCTCGGACAAGAAACCGCACTCGAGGTGCAGTTCGGACTCCCAGAAGAACTACTTTCAAATGTGCAGGTCGGCGATATCGTCGAAGTCACTCTGCCATACCATGGGAAAGAAACGCTCCGTGCCACCGTTACTCGAAAAAGTAATTCACTCGATGCGTCTTCTCGTACGGCAATGGCACATGCAGTACTCGAAACAGAGGAAGAACTCCCTCACAATGCGAGCGTATTTGTACGCGTCAGTGATGGTGATCATCCCGCGTTTTCTATTCCGACAATCAGTTTGAAACGGCGAGGAAGTCAGTATTTTGTCTGGATCTTGGACGAAGAAGACCAACCGCGTTCGCTCGAAATTTCCGTTTTAGCGGAGGATGGTGAATGGAGTGATGTTGAGGGAAATCTTTCTCTTGAAAGTAACCTCGTCATCAATCCTTCGGTTTCTCTTTTTCGAACCAGTACTCCGCTAGAAGAAGCTCCTCATCCCGACCAAAATGATTAATGCATTTATCAGGTCGGCGTTAGAAAACCGCTTCTTAACGGGAATAATCTTCCTACTTCTGACAACCGCGGGACTGTTCGCCCTCTGGAAAACACCAGTGGATGCGATTCCGGATTTATCAGAAAATCAGGTTATTGTCATGACCCAATGGTCAGGGCAAACGCCCAAGAACATTGAAGATCAAATCACATACCCGCTCACCGTGGGGATGCAGGGACTGCCGGACGTAAAAGCCGTGCGGAGTAGTTCGATGCTCGGCGTATCGATGGTGACAGTTATCTTTGAAGATAGCACCGATATTTATTTCGCTCGGGATCGGGTGGCAGAGCGCTTAAGCGTTCTTCGTAACCAACTCCCCATGGGCGTGATGCCGATGCTGGGGCCCGACGCAACAGGAGTGGGACATATCTTTATGTACACTCTGGAATCGGACAGTCATTCATTGACTAAACTGAGATCATTGCAGGACTTCATCGTTCGCTATGAACTCCAGAGTATCCCAGGAATCGCCGAAGTGGCGTCTATAGGAGGGTATCTGAAATCCTACCAAATCATTCTCGATCCATTGAAACTGGATCAGTATGGTCTCAAAATTTCCCAAGTTATTGGAATGGTAAAAATGGCCAACAATAATGTTTCGGGGAATGTCCTCGAATATGGAGAACGGGAAATTGCGATTCAGGGAATTGGATTCTTTGAGTCTCCTGAGGAAATGCAGCAAGTCGTCATCGGGAAACGAGACGGGAATACTCCGCTCACGCTTTCTGACGTCGGGACGGTTCGTATTTCTGGAAAATTCCGACGAGGAATCCTTGCTGATAGTGAGGAAGAAAAGGTCGGTGGAATTATTGTCATGCGATACGGGGAGAACCCATTGCAGGTCATTAATCAGGTGAAGGAAAAAATCGTCATCCTTGAAAAGACATTACCCGAGGGTGTCACGATCAAACCTTTTTACGATCGAACAGAACTTATCAAAAACTCAATTCGAACGTTCCGAAACGTTTTGATTCAAATGCTCCTTATCACAGCGGGAGTGCTGTGGTTTTTCTTGATGCACAAGAGGGCGACCTTGATCACAGCCATGGCTTTGGTCTCTGGAGTTTTGACGACATTTCTCTTGATGTGGATATTTAAGATCCCCTCAAACATTATGAGCTTGGGAGGAATCGCGATTGCCATCGGAACGATGGTCGATAGTGCGATTGTCGTTACCGAGAATGCGTATCAACGCCTCTTGCAAGCGGGATCGAGGGACGTCTCCTTCAAAAGGCGTTTTGAAATAATCCTGTATTCCACCCAAGAAGTGGGCGCTCCAATCGTGTTTGCGATTATCATTATTTGCTTCTCGTTTGTGCCGATTTTTGCGCTTGAGGGTATGGAGGGGAAACTTTTCCATCCGCTCGCCTTCACGAACATCTTCGCGATGGCAGGAGCCTTGTTCTCATCGCTTCTTTTTGTGCCATTGGCGTGTCTTTATTTTTTGAAAGGCAATCTTAGGCAGGATGAGCACATTCCGATCGTTCGTCGATTGCAAAATATCTACGAACCGATTTTGAAAAAAGCGCTTTCGAATAGAAAGATTGTTTTCTCGATTGCGGGAGTACTGCTTGTTGTCACCGGAATTATCGGGAGTCAGATCGGATCGGAGTTCATGCCACCGCTTGATGAAGGCGCAATCCTGTACATGCCGATGACGGTTCCAGATGTGTCAGAACGAAAGGCACAAGAACTCTTAATCGAAACCAATAAAATCTTTTCAACCTTCCCAGAAGTGGCTCAGGTAGTCGGGAAAGCCGGACGAGCTGATACCGCTACAGATCCAGCGCCTTTGGCGATGATTGAAACATTTATCACGCTGAAACCAAAATCAGAATGGCGAAAGGGGATGACGAAGGACAAGTTGATGGCGGAGATGGGTCGAAAGGCAAACTTTCCAAATCTCTGGAACGGATTTACCCAACCGATCATCGGTCGTATCGACATGGTGTCGACGGGAATCCGGTCAGAAGTCGGGATCAAAATCTTCGGAGATGATGATGTGAAACTCGAAGAGTTGGCTCTCGAAGTAGAAACTCTCATGCTGTCTGTTCCCGGTGCTACGGGTGTTGTAGCCTTGCGAACATCAGGTCTAAAATACCTCAACATCGATTTGGATGAAGAAAAATTGGCGATGTATGGGATTGCAAAATCAGAAGCTCTGGACCTCGTCGAAATCGGAACCGGTGGAAAAGTGATTGGACGAACCATTGAAGGACGAGAGAGATACGATATCGATATTCGGTTTCAACGGACGTTCCGAGAAAATATCCCAGAGATAAAAGCCCTTCCCTTAAGGGGAAAGAACGGACAAAGAGTTCCGCTCTCAAGTGTGGCCGACATTTCTATTATTAACGGTCCTGCGGTGCTTCACAGCGAGAATGCGAAGCTGAGAGGAGCCGTGCAGATGAATGTCACGGGACGCGATCTCGGGTCATTTATAAAGGAAGCGAAGAACCATCTGGATGAAAAGCTCATCCTTCCTGCAGGATATTCCGTGGAATTCGACGGGCAGTATAAGAATCAGATCAGAGCGAAGAAGAAATTGTCGTGGGTCGTTCCGGCCGTTGTTGCGATTATATTTCTTATTCTCTTCCTCACGTACAAAGACCTCGGGCTGGTTTCAATAGTCATGCTCGCCATTCCACTCAGTCTTATTGGAGGAATTATGGCACTTGCACTGGCACAGTTTAATTTCTCGGTTGCCGTCTGGGTTGGGTTTATTGCCCTGTTTGGAAACGCCGTGGAAACGGGAGTCGTGATTGTTCTGTATCTGGAAAACACGCTCAAAGAAAAACTCGCCTCGGGTATTCGCCTGACGCATGAGGTTCTTCGAGATTCTGTTATTGAAGGCGCGACCAAGCGTCTGCGCCCTGTGATGATGACGGCGTTTACCTCTGTTATAGGACTCCTTCCGATGCTTATTTCCACAGGTGTGGGATCAGAAATGCAGAAACCACTGGCCGTAGTCGTTGTTGGAGGTTTGATTACCTCAATCGTCATGACACTCGTCGTTATTCCGCTCTTCTTCGCGATGCTTCGGGAGAGGACACATATTCTTTTACCGCAAGAAACATCATGAAAAAAACACACACAATCGTACACAAACTCGGAGCCTGGGGAGCAATTCTCTCGGGACTAGCCCATCTTTTGTATAAAACAGTGTCGCACGGGCACGTCCTTCCACACGTCCTCTTCTTTGGGCTTATGGGGGCGGTGCAGGTTTGGTGGGGATGGCAGTTTTTAACAAAAAAGAAATCAGGCGAATTGTTTCTTCAAGCAGGGGTGGCGCTCAACGGGGGATTTGTCCTTATGTGGTTGGTCACGCGTTTTATCAATCCGCCATTTATGACGTCTCCCGAGACCTTTGAAATCATTGGGTGGTCGGTGGCAGTGCTTCAGCTTTTCACAATTGCCGCGATTTGTTTGGAAAAAACAAAAGATAAAAACCATTGGAAAAACATTCTCGTAGAGATTGTTATCGTTGGAATGATTTCTGTGGCGACACTGTTTGCACTGTATGGAAGTGGAAAGATGGGAGAAGCCTTCTTCCCTCAAATGATAAGTACAGGTCATCACAATGCGTGTACAGGACCTTCTTGTGGGTCTCATCATTAATCGCTAGCATAAAGGCTGGTCCCGCTCAGCGGGACCAGCCTTAGCTCCTTATTTATTCTTATGGATCATCACGAACACGATCATTCTCAGATGGCGAAACCAGCCTGTTGTCATACAAAAAAAAGAACAGATTGGCTCCTTTGGATAAGTGGTATCATTATTGTTGGGGCGTACATTCTCCAGCTTATTTTTTCCAGAGAAATAACCGCCATTGAATTTCTTCCAACATTCACGGATTCGGTATTTGAACTTATTAATCGAATGTGGTGGGGGCTATTGATAGGGATTCTTTTTGTGGGGTTCCTCGCAAAAGTTCCGAAGGAACTTGTCATGTCGATTCTGGGCAAACCAGGAACGTTCTCTGGCATCTTTCGTGCGACGATGGGAGGAGTGCTTCTTGACCTCTGTTCACACGGAATCTTGGTCGTGGGAATGCAACTCTACAAACGCGGAGCGAGTCTTGGGCAAACGATGGCGTTTCTTATCGCCAGTCCATGGAACTCGTTGTCGTTAACCCTTATTCTCTGGGCACTCGTGGGACTCAAATGGATGCTCCTCTTGCTCGGGCTCTCACTCGTGATTGCACTGATTTCAGGAATGATATTTGATCTCCTTGTACGAAAGAAAGTGCTTCCGCAGAACCCAAATCAATTTGATGTGCCTGCCGATTTTAAGTTTTGGAAAACAGCGAAATCCACATTCCGAGAAACGAAATTTACTTCATCGTGGTGGGCAAGTGTAGTGAAGACAGCGTGGATGGAATCAAAAATGGTGCTCCGTTGGATATTCCTCGGGGTCGTTCTCGCCGCCCTCATCCGCACGTTTGTTTCGCCTGAAACATTTGAAGTGCTCTTCGGACCAACCATCGCGGGACTGGGAATTACGATTCTTATCGCCACGATTCTGGAGGTGTGTTCAGAAGGATCGACGCCCATTGCCGCCGACATCCTCAATCGTGCAGGGGCTTCTGGGAATGCATTTGCGTTTCTGATGACGGGGGTTTCGACCGATTACACGGAGATTGCCGCACTCAAGGAGACGACCAAGAGTTGGAAAATTTCGTTCTTCTTACCACTGGTAACACTGCCACAGATTATTCTTATCGCGTGGATATTGAATCAGATGGGGTAAATTCTTTACAATTAAAACGGATAAAAATATAATTTTTTCTCATCATCTCTCCCTATGAACAACTCTCATTACGGCTACGGAAAAACGGTTTCTTATGATTTTGAAACGGCAATTAAAAAAGTGACCGAAGAACTCAAAAAAGAAGGATTCGGAGTTCTGTCTGAGATTGATATTCAAGAAAAGGTAAAAGAAAAACTGGGGAAAGATATGGACCGGTATGTGATTTTAGGAGCCTGTAATCCAGGCCTTGCTTTCGAAGCACTAGAAGTGGAACAAGAAATAGGACTCCTTCTTCCTTGTAATGTGATTGTGTATGAGAAAGAAGAGAAAATCATCGTTTCCGCTGTTGTGCCAAGTGTCGCGATGGGATTTATTCAGAATCCGAAGCTCGAATTGATTGCTCAGCAAGTTGATCCCAAACTAAAAGCAGCGATCGACCGATTGTAAATTTTTCATTCCCTGTGTGCTTGCTAATTATGCTAAAACATGGTATAATCAAACTTAATGGTACAAAAATTCTCTGTCATCATCCCCTCACACAACGAAGGCGACTGGTTAAAAAAAACGGTCTTCGGAGTGCTTGAGAATACGACCTATCCCGATTTTGAAATCGTGGTGGTGGCTGATGGATGCACAGACAACTCGTGTGACTTCTTGAAAAACGGAGTTCCCAATGTAAAGTTGGTCTCCCTTGAAACCTCTGTGGGAGCCGCAAAGGCACGAAACGAAGGAGCGAAAAACGCGGAAGGAGATATGTTTGTCTTCCTTGATTCACACATGATTCCAACAGATGAGAGTTGGTTGAGTGAACTTGAACTTCAATTGCAAAACGAGAACGTCGGCGCGGCGACACTGAAGATTCCATACCTAGAGGAAGCGAATCGAGTGGCCTATATTTACACTATTAAAGACTTGTTACTCGAGCCAACCTGGGTAGCGCCAACAAGTAAAACAGAAATTCAACCAGTACCAGCGATCCCTGGAGCGTGCTTTGGAATTCGTCGAACGATGTTTGAACAGACGGGAGGATTTGATTCTGGTCTCATGAAATGGGGACGAGAAGATTTAGAATACTCGCTTCGCCTGTGGCGACTCGGGTTCGATCTGACAATGTCACCGAGAGCTGGAATAGCGCACTCATGGGAACGAAAACGAACCTTCGAGATCTCATGGAATGAGGTAGATTACAACATCTTGCGTACCGCGCTCACCCTTCTTTCTCCAGATTACGCAGACAAAGTTATCGCGCACCTCCAAACGATTCGTCCACAAAACGTCACAAAATACCTTCATCAAATCAAACAGGATGAAGCATTCCAGGCGCGAAAAGAGGCACTTACTCAACAATTTAAACGTAGTTTTCATGATTACCTTAGCACTTATAGTCGGGTTCTACCGATTCGTTAAATAACCCGGCGACCAGAAACGAACAAGCTGTCAATTGCAAAATTGTGAAAGATTCGTACCATCCTTCCCAGTAAGTCTTGAATATTCATGACTCTTTAAATATGCCTTATTACGAAAGAAACATTCGGTTAATTCTTTTTCTCATTTTGCCCATTTTGGGATTCCTTCTTGGATGGAGTTTGAGCCAGAAGAACGCAGACTACGAACCGGCTGTGAGCATTGAAATCGAAATGCCAGATACCGAAGTGGTGGTCGTGGAGGAACCAAAACTCAAAATTAAAAAGAACACGAAACCAAAAGATGTAGACCTTTCTTTGTTCTGGGAAACCTGGAACGGAATGGAAGAGAACTATCTTTACAAAGAAAAACTCGTGGTAGAAGACCAAGTGTATGGAGCGATTAAAGGAATGATTCGTTCACTCGGAGATCCGTATACCGTGTTCATGACGCCAGATGAAACAAAGAAATTTGAAGAAAATATTGCAGGAGAATTTGAAGGGATCGGAGCCGAGATTGCGATCAGAAACAAACAACTGCTTATCGTAACACCGCTCAAGGGGTCGCCTGCACAAATGGCAGGACTCAAATCAGGCGATGTTATTTACAAAATTAATGATGAACCAACGCACGATCTTTCTATCGACGAAGCGGTCATGAAGATTCGTGGACCGAAAGGAGAAAAAGTAGTGCTCTCAGTCATTCGAGAAGATGAACCCAACCCACTTGAGATTACGATCGTTCGCGACAACATTGTGGTGAAAACATTGGAATGGGAAATGAACGACGACGTAGCGGTGGTGAGTTTGGCGCAATTTGGAACCGATATCGTAAGAGACTTCCAAGCGGTTACCGCAGAGATTTTGCTTCAAAACCCACGAGGAATTGTTCTTGATTTGCGAAATAACGGTGGGGGTCTACTCGATGCGTGTGTACAGATTGCTTCAGAATTCCTCGATAAAGAAATTATTGTTCGGACGAAAGGACGGAAGTTCGGAGACTCTGGAGACATCATGAGTGGACGCAATGGAGCCTTCCTTGAAATGCCATTGATCGTCCTTGTAAATGAAGGATCAGCGTCTGCATCAGAAATTTTTGCAGGAGCGATACAAGATCACAAGCGAGGACTGCTCTTGGGAAAGAAGACATTTGGAAAGGGGTCCGTGCAAAATGTGATTCCACTTTCTGACGGTTCAAGTCTGAAAGTAACGATCGCCGAATGGCTGACACCAGAAGGAAAATCTATTCACGAAGTCGGGGTTGATCCAGATGAGATTATTGAAATTACCGATGAGGATTTCGAGAACGGAGCTGACACAGTTCTTTCTCGGGCACTCGACTTAGTAGGAACAGATGAAATGACAACAATACTTGAGGGAGAAGAAGAGACAGAGGAGGCGGAAGAGGAAGTGATAGAAACACCTGAAGAAGTCGAAGAAATCCCTGCAGAATAAGTTGCCATTTTCCCTATTTTCTCTAGATTCCAAAGTGATGCGAAAGCTTCTTATACTCCTCGGACTCTGTCTTTTTTCAACCGCATTTGCTGGTCAAGGGGAAGAATTGAATCTCATTTTTGAGGATCGAATGTTGACGCTCAACTTTGAAGCACAGCCAGAGCTCTTGCAACAAAGTGCACAGCATTTTTTGCGTGTAGGAGAGGACAGAATCCCCATCGACATGGGCGATAACCTTCCTGTGGAAGACGGACTCTTCACTATCGAGACAGATTTTTACACCACGATTTCTCCACAGAAACTCGAAGAGTTTCTGAAATCAACGTCGATTATTCGAGATAAAAAAGAGAAACGATCGGTGGAAATCCTTATCGAAAACAAAGAGATTGTATTCGACGGAACACCTCGTGATGGATTTGAAATAGAACTCAATCGATTGATTGCCTTGATGAATGAGGCATTGCAAACGGACTTGCGATTTGTGCATGTGCCCGCAGAAAAAATATTCTCTGACGTAGTCGTACACCCAGATTTAGCAGAAAAAGGAATCCAAGAAATCATTGCTGTGGGAGAATCAAACTTCACCGGATCATCAGAATCTAGACGACAAAACATCATCGCCGGAGCGCAGAAATTTAACGGCGTGGTTATTCCACGAGGGGGAATATTCTCGTTCAATAAAATTCTCGAATCGGTGGAGGAAGAAGATGGGTTCGTACGAGAGCTCGTTATTAAGGGGAATAAAACAGAAAAAGAGCTCGGAGGAGGTGTGTGCCAGGTGTCGACGACCGCCTTCCGCGCAGCGTTATCGGGAGGGTTGGCGATTCGACAACGACGAAATCACTCCTACGCGGTGCCGTACTACAAACCATACGGACTTGATGCGGCGATTTATTTAGGAGCGCTTGATATGAGTTTTCGGAATGACACACCGGGGTCTCTTTTAGTTCAAACATTTACAGAGGGAGACAATCTCTTCTTTGTCTTTTACGGAACGGATGACGGACGGAAAGTCTCGCTTTCGGGACCGTATATTTCTGACTACAAGCAAGCGCCAGAGGCCATTGTGTATGAATCAGAAGATTTGCCATTTGGAGAGATAGAAGAAATTGGAGAAGCGCACGATGGGTTCAAAGCGGAGTGGATTCGACGGATTGAAAATAATGGAGAAGTGAAGAATAGTTATTTCAAATCGGAATACAGAGCGTGGCCAGCCAAGCAATTGAAAGGGATTTCTTACAACAAAAATGTGCGATGAAGATCCATTTCGTCGGAATCGGCGGAATAGGTATCTCGGGCGTGGCTCAGTTTTGCAAAGAAAGAGGCGACATCGTTTCAGGGTCTGACATCACAGAAAGCGAGATATTCCCAGCGCTCGCAAAGGCGGGTATTGAAGTATCCATTCCTCAAAAGGCCGAAAATGTGCCTGACGATTGCGACCTCGTGGTCTACACAGAAGCGGTTGACGAGAATAATCCAGAACGAGTTTTTGCCAAAGAAAAAGGACTTCGTGAGATGTCGTACTTCCGATTCCTGGGAGAACTTTCTTCAGAATTCCAGACAATTGCGGTAACGGGAACCCATGGAAAAACTACCACGGTTGCGATGATTGCTGCGGGTATGAAAGCCGCATCCTTTGATCCAATCTTTTTTGTGGGCTCAACGCTCAGTGAATTTAATGGTTCAAACTTCCATCTGGGATCGAATGATTGGATGATCTGTGAGGCGTGTGAATATCGAAACAATTTCCAATATCTCAAACCCGAAATCGTCGTCCTTACCAACGTCGAATGGGATCATCCTGATAGTTACCCGACGGAAGAAAGCTACTTCGAAGCATTTCGCTCATTCGTCGCAGACGCGAAACTCGTCATCTATCACCGAGGAGACGAGGGAGCAGAAAGAGCATTAGAAAACTTCAAAGGAGCAAAATTATCGATTCCTTCACAAAGCCCCAACAGCTGGGAGCATATCTTGCAAATTAAAGGACAGCACAATTACGACAATGCGACACTGGCGTTAGCACTGGCGCACAAG